>NZ_JAKRFC010000021.1:0-73088 GCF_022348205.1 Epibacterium sp. MM17-32
CCCCGCAGCCTCACCCGCGCCAGCCTCGATACAGCACTCAAACCCCAGCTTCTGAAGATCCTTGGCCGAGGCTGGCGTCATCGCTACACGCGACTCGCCCTCGGCTATCTCTTTTGGTGTGCCTATTTTCACCAGTCGTCCCCCTGTCTGCACCGACCACGGCGGTCAGGTGCGCACGTTTCGCAAATACACTGCATAAGGTGCGCAAGAATATTGCGCAAGCTTTTCGCTGCGTCGCGGCACATCTTCGGCGATCCCCACGGGTGCAGGGCCGACAGGCCTCAACCGCCGCGCACGCGCGCTCAAAGCAACAGATGTTCCGGCGAATGAAAAGCATGGATCACGAGAATTTTTGCCGATTGCGACAAAACAACCGCGTTTTCCGTCACCCTGCGCAAGAATCTCGCCAAAATGTCTTTCTGCATTTGCCAAAAAGACGCCTTGGCACAGCTGGCCCGTTGCGCCCGTCGCAGCGCCCCCTCAGGCAGAGCGTTGCAGAGCCGCCGGGCGGGTGCCCCCGGCCCAGGCCCGTGCGGCCTCTCCGAAGGCCTCGAACAAGGGGCGCGAGACCGGATCCTCACCAGCGCGATATTCCGGGTGCCATTGCACGGCGAGGCTGAACCCGGGCGCGTCCTTGACATATATCGCTTCCGGGGTGCCATCCTCGGCCTGTCCTTCGACCACGATGCGCGCCCCTGGTGTCTTGATCCCCTGCCCGTGCAGCGTGTTGGTCATGACCTCGCGCGCGCCGAGCAGGCGATGGAACAGGCCGCCCTCGACCAGGGTCACCGGGTGCCGCAGGGCGAACTTCTCCTCGATGCTGCCATCCGGCGGCATGCGGTGGTTCATCCGGCCCGGCAGGTCGCGGATCTCGGGGTAAAGCGTGCCGCCCATCGCCACGTTGACCTCCTGAAAGCCGCGGCAGATCCCGAAAAACGGCTGGCCCCGCTCCACGCAGGCCCGCACCAGCGGCAGGGTGATGGCATCGCGGGCACGGTCGAAATCGCCATGCGCCTCGGTCGGGTCCTCGCCATATTCCTCCGGGTGCACGTTGGGACGCCCGCCGGTCAGCAGAAACCCGTCAAAGCTCTCCAGCAGTTCCGCAACGCTGACATAGCGCGGGTCGGTGGGGATCAGCAGCGGCAGACAACCGGATACATTCGCCACCGCATCCGAATTCATGGTGCCGCCCGCATGGGTCGGGTATTGATCGTTCATCAGGTAGGAATTGCCGATAATGCCGACTTTGGGGCGCACGCTGGAAGTCTCCGGAACAAATGGACGCTATTGGATCAAAGGTCACGGTAGCGTGACGGCCCATCAGCGCGCAACTCTTTAGCGTGGCGCAAGCCCCTGTTCACTGGTGCACAGGGGCGACAGATCACAAAAACAGCAGCAGGCGCCGCCTCTCGTCCATGCATAGGGGCTGCGGCAACGCGGTGATGCTGCCCTCTCGCACCAAGGGCGGGCAAAGGGCTGCTCCAGGCGTATTCCCCGAAGCAGCCCCGCGTTTTCAATCCGACAGGTGTGCGGCTCAGATCTCTGCGGTGAGACCTGCGGCCTCGACACCTGCCTTGGCCGCCACCGCGTCATTGTCGGAGGTATCGCCGGTCACGCCGACAGCGCCGATCACCGCGCCGGTGTCATCGCGGACCAAGACGCCGCCCGGCACCGGCACAACCTGTCCCCCGTAGACACCGTTCACCGCTGCCATGAAATAGGCCTGCTGTTCGGCCCGGGCCATCTGCGCGGTGCCGGCCATGCCCAGCATCACCGCGCCATAGGCCTTGCCCTGGGCGATCCCGAACCGGCCCGGCGCGGCGCCATCCTCGCGTTCAAACGCCAGCACATGGCCGCCCGCATCCAGCACCACGACGGAGAGCGGCTTCAGGTTCATGTCGCGGCCCTTGGCGCGGGCGGTCTCGATGATGGTGCGGGCCTGGTCAAGAGAGAGGCTCATATCTGCAAATCCTTGGTCGGGAAGAAGAAAGGCCGGGGAAAACCCCCGGCCTCGAAACCATGTCAGCCTTGCGCCTTCAGTTCAAGGCGGCGGGCGTGCAGCACCGGTTCGGTATAGCCCGAGGGCTGGATACGGCCCTTGAACACCAGATCGCAGGCGGCCTGAAAGGCGACACCATCAAAGCCCGGTGCCATCGCGCGATAGCTGGGATCGGAGGCATTCTGACCATCCACCACCGCGGCCATCTTCTGCATCGCGGCCATCACCTGCTGTTCGGACACCACGCCGTGGTGCAGCCAGTTGGCCAGCGCCTGACTGGAGATCCGACAGGTGGCGCGGTCTTCCATCAGGCCGACATCGTTGATGTCCGGCACCTTGGAACAGCCGACTCCCTGATCGACCCAGCGCACCACATAGCCGAGGATGCCCTGGGCGTTGTTCTCGATCTCGCGGGCGATGTCCTCCTCCGACAGGTTCTGGCCGTCCATCACCGGGATGGTCAGCAGATCGTCGAGCGTGCCACGCGCGCCGCCCGCCTTCAGCGCGTCCTGACGGGCCAGCACATCCACCTTGTGATAATGCGTCGCGTGCAGGGTCGCGGCGGTCGGCGACGGCACCCAGGCACAGGTGGCGCCGGATTGCGGGTGGCCGATCTTGGCCTCCAGCATCTCGCCCATGCGGTCGGGCATCGCCCACATGCCCTTGCCGATCTGGGCCCGGCCCTTCAGCCCGCAGGCCAGACCGATGTCGACGTTGCGATCCTCGTAGGAGGCAATCCAGGCGGTGCCCTTCATTTCGCCCTTCCGCAGCATCGGTCCCGCCTCCATCGAGGTGTGGATCTCGTCGCCGGTGCGGTCCAGGAAGCCGGTGTTGATGAAGGCAACGCGGGATTTTGCGGCGCGGATGCATTCCTTGAGGTTGGCGCTGGTGCGGCGCTCCTCGTCCATGATGCCGATCTTGACGGTGTTGCGCGGCAGGCCCAGCGCATCCTCGACATGGTCAAAGATCTTCACCGCAAAGGCGACCTCTTCCGGCCCGTGCATCTTGGGCTTCACCACATAGACCGAGCCGTGCAGCGAATTGCCGCCCTCGGCCTTGAGGTCGTGCATGGCGCAGAGCACCGTGATCATCGCATCGAGGAAGCCTTCGCCGGCCTCGCGCCCGGCGCTGTCCAGCACCGCCGGGTTGGTCATCAGATGGCCAACGTTGCGCACCAACAGCAGCGAGCGCCCCTTCAGCGTGGCCTCTGCGCCCGTGGGCGTCTTGTAGGCCACATCCTCGTTCAGCACCCGGGTAAAGCTCTTGCCGCCCTTGGTGACGTCTTCGGCGAGGTCACGCTTCATCAAGCCCAGCCAATTGGAATAGGCGGTGACCTTGTCCTCGGCGTCGACGCAGGCGACGGAGTCCTCGCAGTCCATGATGGTGGAGAGCGCCGATTCCAGCGTGATGTCATTGATCCCTGCGGCGTCATCCTTGCCGATGTTGCCTGCGGCGTCGATCTCAAGGATCGCGTGCAGCCCGTTGTTTTTCAACACAATACGTGTCGGAGCACCTGTATTGCCGACATAGCCCGCGAACTGGCTGGCGTCTTGCAGCGCCGGAACCAAGGCGCCATCCTCGACCCGCAGGCCGGAAATATCGGACCAGGAGCCGCTCGCCAGCGGGAAGGTCTCATCGAGGAAACCACGGCCCCAGGCGATAACGCGGGCGCCGCGCGCGGCGTCATAGCCCTTGCCGGTGGGCAGGTCGCCCATCGCATCGGTGCCATAAAGCGCATCATAGAGGCTGCCCCAGCGGGCGTTGGCCGCGTTCAGGGCAAAGCGCGCATTGGTGATCGGCACCACCAGCTGCGGTCCCGGCACATGCGCGATCTCGGGGTCCACATGGGTGGTCTCCACCTCGAAATCCGCGCCTTCGGGCACCAGATAGCCGATCTCCTGAAGAAACGCTTTGTAGGCCGCTGCGTCATGCGGCTGGCCGCGGCGCTCCAGATGCCAGGCGTCGATCTTGCCCTGGATCGCCTCGCGCTTGGCCAGCAGGGCGCGGTTCTCGTCGCCCATGCCGTTCACCAGCCCGGACAGGCCCGCCCAGAACGCATCCGCGCTGACACCGGTGCCCGGCAGGGCCTTGTCCTCGACAAAGGCCGCCAGAGCGGAAGCCACCTGAAGTCCATTCCGTTCGATCCGACTCATTTTCCTGCTCCTCTCGGCGGTACACAATTGCATGCCGCCTGATACGGGAAAAGTTTCCGATCAGCAACAAATCCGGCACTCAGGAAATGCGAACGCATCTTCTCGTTTTTCAAGAAAGTGTTCCGGGATTTCCGATTTCACCCCTCCTGACCAGCGGCATGGAACAGGGCCGGGGCAAAACTGGCGCGTTGTTCGCAGCCTCCCCGCCCCGGCCCCTGGCGCGCTGCCGGACCGCCCGGCGCGCTCAGCCTGGCGGGGCGGCGGCCGATCATGCGGAGGTGGTGCGGGCCTCTTATTCGCCCGCGGTGCCCCCTGTGCCGGCTGCGTCATCAGTTGATGTCTCCACGTCGCCGCCAAGCAGCGGTTGCCCGTCATCGGTCAGATCGTCGGCAAACCCGAACAGGGCCAGCCCCAGAACGATCAGCGCCAACAGAGCCACCAGCCAATACAGCCCGTAACGGCGCTGGCGCACTTCCTTGCGGGTGGTCATCGGGGTCTCTGCATCGGACATGATACTCTCCTTTTTGAACAAAGAGACGAAGGGCGCTTGCCCGACTGTCTCCGGTTGCATACCTCTGGTGAACAACGCACGCGCCCCGGCGCAGGTTCCCAGAAATCGCGAAGGATGTATCCATGAAAGACGCCGCCCCAAGCACCGAGCCCGAGACCTTCTACCTGAAGGACTACACCCCCTTCGGCTATGTGGTGGAGAGCGTCGAACTGGTCTTTCGCCTCGCGCCGGAGGCCACCCGCGTGCTGTCGAAAATCCGGTTCGCGCCCAGGGACGATGCGCAGGACCGGCGGTTTTTCCTGCATGGCGAGCAGCTTAAGCTGATCTCTTCACGTATTGACGGAACCGACGTCACCCCCGAGGTCACCGATACGGGCCTCACCTGCGACGTGCCCGACCGCCCCTTCACCTGGGAGGCCGAGGTGGAGATCAACCCCAAGGCCAATACTGCGCTTGAGGGGCTCTATATGTCCAACGGCATGTATTGCACCCAATGCGAGGCCGAAGGGTTTCGCAAGATCACCTACTACCCCGACCGCCCCGACGTGATGGCCACCTTCAGCGTGCGCATCGAGGGCGACGAAAAGGTGATGCTGTCCAACGGCAACCCGGTGGATGCGGGCAGCGGTTTTGCCGAATGGCACGATCCCTGGCCCAAACCGGCCTATCTCTTTGCCCTGGTGGCCGGTGATCTGATCAACCATTCCGACCGCTTCACCACCCGCTCGGGCAAGGAGGTTCTGCTCAACATCTGGGTGCGTCCGGGCGATGAACACAAATGCGATTTCGGCATGGAGGCGCTGAAAAAGTCGATGACCTGGGACGAGGAGGTCTATGGCCGCGAATACGACCTGGATGTGTTCAATATCGTCGCCGTGGATGACTTCAACATGGGCGCGATGGAGAACAAGGGATTGAACATTTTCAACTCGTCCTGCGTCCTGGCCAGCCCTGAGACCTCCACTGATTCCAATTTTGAGAGAATTGAGGCGATTATCGCCCATGAGTACTTTCACAACTGGACCGGCAACCGGATCACCTGTCGCGACTGGTTCCAGCTCTGCCTGAAGGAAGGCCTGACGGTCTATCGCGACGCCCAGTTCACCGCAGACATGCGCTCCGCCCCGGTGAAGCGGATCGAGGATGCGATCGACCTGCGCGCCCGTCAGTTCCCCGAGGACAACGGCCCCCTCGCCCACCCGGTGCGCCCCGAGTCGTTCCAGGAGATCAACAATTTCTACACCGCCACCGTCTACGAAAAGGGCGCCGAGGTGATCGGCATGCTGAAACGGCTGGTCGGGGATGACGCCTACTACACCGCGCTTGATCTCTATTTCGACCGTCACGACGGGCAGGCCTGCACCATCGAGGACTGGATCAAGGTGTTCGAGGACAGCACCGGCCGCGATCTCCAGCAGTTCAAGAACTGGTACAGCCAGGCCGGCACGCCGCGCCTGTCGGTGGAGGACAGCTATGACGACGGCACCTACACGCTGACCTTCCGCCAGACCACGCCGCCGACGCCCGGTCAGGACCACAAGGACCCGAAGGTGATCCCGATCGCCGTGGGGCTGCTTGGCCCCGATGGTGACGAGGTGGTCCCGACAACGGTGCTGGAGATGACGGAGGCCGAACAGAGCTTCCGCTTTGACGGGCTGTCGGCCCGCCCGATCCCCTCGATCCTGCGGGATTTCTCGGCGCCGGTGATCCTGGCCCGCGACACCTCGGCGCAGGAACGGGCCTTCCTGCTGGCCCATGACACCGATCCGTTCAACCGCTGGGAGGCGGGCCGTGAACTGGCCAAGGCCTCGCGCATCGCCATGGTGACCGAGGGCGCAAGCCCCGACGCACAGTATCTGGAGGCGCTGCAATCGCTGGTGCGCGACGACACGCTGGACCCGGCCTTTCGCGCGCTGGTGCTGACACCGCCCAGCGAGAGCGAGATCGCCCAGGCTCTGGCCGACCGCGGCGTGACCCCCGACCCGGATGCGATCCACGACGCCGCCGAGACCTTTGCCCAGACGCTTGCCCAGAGCCTCTCGGACAGCCTGCCGCGGCTGTTCTCGGCCACCCAGGTCGAAGGCCCCTACCAACCAGAGGCCAGGGACGCGGGCCTGCGGGCGCTGAACGGTCGGCTGCTGGCGCTGCTGACCCGTATCGACGGGGGCGATGCCGCCGCCAAGCAGTTCGAGTTGGCCGACAATATGACCGTTCAGAACACCGCCCTCGCCTGCCTGCTGAAGGCCGAGAAGGGCGACACCCAGAGCCAGGCGTTCTTTGACCAATGGCAGGACGACCGGCTGGTGATGGACAAATGGTTTGCCTTGCAGGTGGCCACCGCCCGCCCCGACCGCGCCCCCGCGGTGGCGGCAGAGCTGACCCGGCATCCGCTGTTCACCATCCGGAACCCCAACCGGTTCCGCGCGGTGATGGGGGCGCTGTCGATGAACCACGCCGGGTTCCATCAGGCCAACGGCAGCGGCTATCGGCTGCTGGCGGATCAGCTGATCGCGCTCGACCCGCTGAACCCGCAAACCACGGCCCGCATGTGCACCGCCTTCCAGACCTGGAAACGCTATGATGCGGAGCGCCAGGCAAAGATCCTGACCGCGCTGGAGCGGATCAAGTCCACCGAAGGGCTCAGCCGCGACACCAACGAGATGGTCAGCCGGATTCTCGATGCCTGACCGCGGTGCCCCTGCCCCGGGCGTGTTCCGCTTTTGTCGGGACGCGCGGTCGGCCGGAACGGTTCTGGTGATCGCCGGCTGGGCCGGGGTGGTGGCCGCGCTCTGGCTGCTGTTCGAGGCGCGCGGCTGGATTGTCGCGCTCCTCGCCCTGCCGCTCCTGCCCTCGCTGTGGGAGCTGTGGCGCAATCCCGAAGCCTGGTTCGAACTCACCGCCGACCGCCTGCGCTGGACCTCCGCGCGCAGCACCGCCGACATCGCGCTGGCGGAAATCGATCATGTGCTGCTGGTCACGCGCTGGGATTTCTCGATCCGTGCGACGGTTCACACCCGCGTCGGCACCCACCACCGCCTCCCGGCCGAAGTCACGCCAAAAGCCACGGCCCTCGAAGACGCGCTGACGCAGCGCGGGATTGCGGTGAAAAGACAGCATTTTACTGTTCTCTGAGACGCATCAATCGGCCGGAATTCGCCAGCATTTCCCGGGCCTTCGGCAAAATGCCGCGCTTTTGCCGCCATTTGCTGACCTGGCGCCGGAATTGATCCGGCGAACACCCCGTCGCTGCCATGTTTGCGCCCCAAAGCTTTCCGACAGTCGGACCCAGACCAAAGACTGCTGCACATATCTGGGACCAGCTGATGCCACTTTCTGCACCACCGGCAAAAGACGGTTTGAAAAAGGCGCTTCGCCTCATCTCGACGCGCCTGCCGCCTCTGCGATCCCCCGGCGGGATTCGCCTGCCGCACCTGCCGCTGCCGCGCGCCCTTGCTACGGGCGCGACCGACGCGGCCGAGGCCACAGCCCCGCTCAGCCTCGAGGATGTGCTCTCGATCCCGGTGCCGGCGACCAATGCCGAGGATGAGGCCGCCGATGCCGCCATCGCCAAGGGTCAGTTCCTGGCCCGTCAGGAACTGTGGGAAGACGCCGAGGCACGGATCATCGCGGCGGACACCGCCCGCGATGCCACCCCCGGCGGCACGCCGATCGCCGATCTCCTCGCCTACGGGGCGCGGGCCGACGTCGTCAACGCGGTGGAACACGCGCTGTCCGAAGGGCTGCCGCTGACCGAGCGTGTCACCCTGGATGGCATCATGTCGCTGGAGCGCATGCGGCTGGAATGCGCCCGCACGCCGGTGATGTCCACGGTGGTGGCGCTGGCGCATCTCGATATTTCCTGGGCCTGTCGCCGCGCGGCCAGGCGCAAGGTGAACCGGCAGCGCAGCGCCATCCTGTCCCGCGCCGAGGCGCATCAGAGCCGCGCCCGGGCCCTGCTGGAGCAGCTGCCCGACGAGGCCGCCCAACAGCCCTTTGTCGCCGCCGCGCGCTGTGCGCTCTACAGCGCAGGCGGCGCAGCGGAGCCACGGCAGATCGCCGATGACTATATCGACCTGATCCGGCTCGATCCCTGCAACCCCCGCCATCAGCGCGCGCTTGGCACGCATTTGGCCGAGCAGGGCACACACGGGCTGTCGGCGCTGGACCTCGAAGCCCGCCGCGTCGCCGCGCTGGTCCAGGATCACTGGGGTGCGGCGGGATATGCCTGGGTCTATTTCGACGCCCTGGCCCAGTCCGACGCCGCCTGCCTCGGGGTCGATGTGGCGTTTTTCCTCGATGGGATTGCCGACATCGTTGCCCGCGCGCCCAGCCAGGATCGCATCAACCTGATGTCGGCCTACTGCAGCATCGCACTGAAGCCGCGCCCCGACAGCCCCCCCGCAGCGGCACAGGTGCGCGCGCAGATCGCCGAGGCCGCCCATTGGCTGATCCGGGACCACCTGCGCGAGTTGCACCCGATGATCTGGGCCCATGCCTCGGCCGGCTTTGACAATGACGCGCCGGTGCGTTCGCTACGCCAGTTCGCCGAACGCGGCCGCATGGACGCGCTGCGCGCCATCGCCGATCTGTTTCGCGACGAGATCGAAGCCGGCTACCGGGTGGTGTTCACCGCCGATGGCCCCGAGGTCACACCCGGCTAACCAGAGAGGCCTCGGCCAGGCTTGAGGGGGCGGCGGTCGGCGCGCGACAGCACGCACGCAGGCCGCCGCGCGCCGCTATTTCTTCTTGAACGCATCCATCAGGGCCGCGCCCAGCGCCCCGGTGTCATTGCCCGGTTTACCGCCCTTGGGTGCCGCGGACATCTTGCCCCTTGGCGCCTGCGCACCGCGCCCCCTGGGGCCGCCCTTGCTGTCGCTCTTGGCGGGACCGCGGGCATTGCGGTCGTCCCGGGCCGAAGCGCCGCCATCCTTTTTCATGGTGAGACCGATGCGTTTGCGCGGCACGTCGACCTCGACCACGGTAACCTTCACCACCTGGCCGGTTTTCACGATCTCATGCGGGTCCTTGACGAATTTGTCGGCCAGCTGGCTCACATGCACCAACCCGTCCTGATGCACGCCGATATCGACAAAGGCGCCAAAGGCGGCAACATTGGTCACTGTGCCTTCCAGCACCATGCCGGGCTTGAGGTCGGTGATCTCCTCCACCCCATCGGTAAAGCTCGCGGTCACGAAAGAGGGGCGCGGGTCGCGGCCCGGTTTTTCCAGTTCGGCAAAGATGTCGCGCACCGTCGGCAGGCCGACATCGCCAGAGACAAAGGTCTCGGCGCGCACCGATTTCAACGCCGACCCATCGCCCATGATCTGACGAATGTCACGCCCGCAGGCGGCAACGATCTTGCGCGCCACGTCATAGCTTTCGGGGTGCACGGCAGAGGCATCCAGCGGCTCCTTGCCGCCCTGGATCCGCAGAAAGCCCGCACATTGCTCAAACGCCTTGGGGCCGAGGCGCGCGACTTTCAGCAGCTCCTTGCGGGTGGCAAAGGCGCCGTTGATGTCGCGATGGGCCACGATGGCTTCGGCCAGCCCGGGGCCAAGGCCCGAGACATGCGCCAGGAGCGGCGCCGAGGCCATATTGAGGTCGACGCCCACCGCGTTCACCACATCCTCAATGACTGCCTCCAGCGATTTCGACAGCTTGTGCTGGTCCACGTCATGCTGGTACTGGCCGACGCCGATGCTCTTGGGTTCGATCTTGACCAGTTCCGCCAGCGGATCCTGCAGGCGCCGCGCGATCGAGACCGCCCCGCGCAGGGACACGTCCAGATCCGGGAACTCCCGCGCCGCCAGTTCGGACGCGGAATAGACCGAAGCGCCAGCCTCAGACACCACCACCTTGGTCGGGGCTTTGACCTTGGCAGGCAGGTTCTTGATGACCTCGGCCACCATACGTTCGGTTTCGCGGCTGGCGGTGCCATTGCCAATCGCGATCAGCTCAACGCCATGTTCCGCAATCAGCTTCAGGATGGAGACCTGCGCCCCGCGCAGATCGTTTTTGGGTTGAAACGGGTACAGGGTCTCGGTGGCCACCAATTTGCCGGTGGCGTCAACCACCGCCGCCTTGACGCCGGTGCGAATGCCCGGGTCCAACCCGAGAGTCGGTCGCGCACCGGCCGGCGCGGCAAACAACAGATCCTTGAGGTTGCGTGCAAAGACCGCGATGGCCTCGTCCTGTGCCCGCGTGCGCAGATCGCCCATCAGCTCCAGCATCATCGACAGCGACAATTTCACCCGCCAGGTCCAGCCCGCCACCTTG
The DNA here is from genome assembly GCF_022348205.1 of Epibacterium sp. MM17-32. Lineage (NCBI taxonomy): Bacteria > Pseudomonadati > Pseudomonadota > Alphaproteobacteria > Rhodobacterales > Roseobacteraceae > Epibacterium > Epibacterium sp. MM17-32. The sequence goes on from NZ_JAKRFC010000021.1 coordinate 10,940, forward strand.
CGCAGCCATTTGTCCCCCGGAGCACTGCCGCGCACATCCAGCACCGCCGCAACCATCTCCTCGGCCCGGGTCACGCCGTCGTCGCCCGGGGGCGCGATGTCCAGCGTCAGGATGCCTTCGTTCGAGCCCCGCAGCATCGCCAGCGCCCGGTGCGAGGGCGTGGTTTTCCAGGCCTCGGAGTGTTCGAAATAGTCAGAGAACTTCGCCCCCGCCTGTTCCTGACCCTCGACGACCTTGGCGCTCAGCACCGCCTCGGATTGCATATAGGTCCGCAAACGCCCCAACAGATCGGCGTTTTCGGTCAGACGTTCGGTCAGAATGTCACGCGCACCATTGAGGGCCGTTTTGGTATCGGCAACCGCCTCGGACAGATAGCCCGCCGCCAGCGCCTCGGGATCGGCTGCGCGATCCGCCAGAATCGCATCCAGCAGCGGCTCCAGCCCGTTTTCCCGCGCGATCATCGCCTTGGTGCGGCGCTTGGGCTTGTAGGGCAGATAGATATCTTCCAGCTGCGCCTTGGTCTCTGCCTTGGCGATGGAGGCCGCCAGATCATCCGTCAGCTTGTCCTGCGACCGGATCGACTCGAGGATGGCCGCACGGCGTTTCTCCATCTCGCGCAGATACTCCAGCCGCTCCGACAGGGTGCGCAGCTGGGTGTCGTCCAGCCCACCCGTGACCTCCTTGCGGTAGCGCGCGATGAAGGGCACGGTCGCGCCTTCGTCCAGCAGCGCCACGGCGGCGCTGACCTGTTTGGCGCTGGCGCTGATTTCACCGGCGATGGTCTGGCTGATGCGTGCGGATGTGTCCAAGGCGGCCTCCTTTTGAACTGCTCGGGCTGCCACTTCTAGCCCTGCCGGCACACGCCGCCAAGAGGCTGAATCGCCGCCAAGCCATCCTTCGCTGAGGGCAGCACACGTCCGCGGCCGAAGCGAAGCGCCCGCCCATGGGGGCGGACGGGCGCTGCCCGGGCTTGCAGCCCGTACAAAAGTGGAAATATCGACCCGGCTCCCGGTTTCATGTACCCCCTGCCCCCTTGCCCCCTGCCGCCCGCGGGCCTAGAACGCTGTGCAGACACAGATATACGGATACGGCGGAAAACCATGCTCGACCTGACATATGAACTCCCCAAGCCCAAAGTGATCGCGGGCGCCAAGCATGACTGGGAACTGGTCATCGGCATGGAGGTGCATGCCCAGGTCAGCTCCAATGCCAAGCTCTTCTCGGGCGCCTCGACCCAAGTCGGCGCCGAGCCGAACGCCAATGTCGCCTTTGTGGATGCGGCCATGCCCGGCATGCTGCCGGTGATCAACGAATACTGCGTCGAACAGGCGGTGCGCACGGGCCTCGGCCTCAAGGCCGACATCAACCTCTGGTCCGCCTTTGACCGCAAGAACTACTTCTACCCCGACCTGCCGCAGGGCTATCAGATTTCGCAGCTCTACCACCCCATCGTGGGCGAGGGCGAGGTGCTGGTGGAACTCGGCGACGGCACCGCCCGCACCGTGCGGATCGAGCGCATCCACATGGAGCAGGACGCCGGCAAGTCGATCCACGACATGGACCCGTCGATGTCTTTTGTGGACCTGAACCGCACCGGCGTGTGCCTGATGGAGATCGTCTCGCGCCCGGACATCCGTGGCCCCGAGGAAGCCGCCGCCTATATCGCCAAGCTGCGCCAGATCATGCGGTACCTGGGCACCTGTGACGGGAACATGCAGAACGGCAACCTGCGCGCCGATGTGAACGTCTCCATCTGCCGTCCCGGTCAGTATGAGAAGTATCAGGAAACCCAGGATTTCTCCCATCTCGGCACCCGTTGCGAGATCAAGAACATGAACTCCATGCGCTTTATCCAGCAGGCGATCGAGGTCGAGGCCCGGCGTCAGATCGCCATCGTCGAGGCGGGCGGCGAAGTGGAGCAGGAAACCCGGCTCTATGATCCCGACAAGGGTGAAACCCGTTCGATGCGCTCCAAGGAAGAAGCGCATGACTACCGCTATTTCCCCGACCCGGATCTGCTGCCGCTGGAAATCGAACAGGATTGGGTCGACGGCATCAAATCCGCCCTGCCCGAACTGCCGGACGAGAAGAAAGCCCGCTTCATCAAGGACTTCGGCCTGACCGATTATGACGCCTCCGTGCTGACCGCCGATGTGGAGAGCGCCAATTACTTCGACGCCGTGGCCGAGGGCCGCAGCGGCAAGCTGGCCGCGAACTGGATCATCAACGAACTCTTCGGCCGCCTCAAGAAGGACGACAAGGAGATCACCGAAAGCCCGGTATCACCGGCGCAGCTCGGCAGCATCATCGACCTGATCGCCGCCGACACCATCTCCGGCAAGATGGCCAAGGAGCTGTTCGAGATCGTCTATACCGAAGGCGGCGACCCGGCGGTTATCGTCGAAGAGCGCGGCATGAAGCAGGTGACGGACACCGGCGCCATCGAGGCCGCGCTGGACGAGATCATCGCCGCCAACCCCGCCCAGGTGGAAAAGGCCAAGGTCAACCCAAAGCTCGCCGGCTGGTTCGTCGGCCAGGTGATGAAAGCCACCGGCGGTCAGGCCAACCCCAAGGCTGTGAACGAGTTGGTGGCCAAGAAACTGAGCTGAGGCTTAGACGTTCCAAGTTAAACGAGGGCGGCCCATCGGGTCGCCCTTTTGCGCTCTAGAGCATAGGGCAGCGCTCGCCCGAGGTGGGGGCAAAGCCCCCGCCTAGGGGGCGGGCGGGGGCTGCCCGGCCTATCGTCCGGGCGAACTCAACCAATCAAGCGCCCATTGCACCAGACCTTCGATCCCTTCTTTAAGTTTCTTTTTCGCAACGCCCGATATCACCTGTCCGACAGCCATACGCGGGGCCGCAGATTGCTCCCAATAAAGTCGAAGTGACACAGCAACCTGAGCCATCCGGTAGTCGATATCTCTGCGAATCTGGCTCTTGATCGCGGAGTTTCCTGCAATAAACTCCCGCTGGATCATACCGTCGAGGTCATCCAACAGTTTTTCAAAAACAGCAATCGCTTCCGGCGCCATGGGAACACGACTACCCGCCGTGTCCTCCTTGATCTGCGCCAATCCGCGCCGGAGATCTTCCATCAGCTCCGCAAGCCGTGTCTCGTCCGATGATCGAATATCACGCAGAGCACCAAAGCGCAGCAAAGTGGCCGAGAAATGACTGTGGATCAGGTCCAGCAGGTTTTGCACCGTCCGCTGAAACGGAATGTTCAGCGGGCCAAGCTCCGCTACAGTTTCTGAACTCTGCGCGTACCCCTATAAAATCTCCCCACAATCAATAATCCAGCCCACATTGAGTTGGATGAGCTGCCGTGCCTTGGAGGTCTCCGTCAGCACCTCTTCAAAATAGGTCAGGATGCCGCCTGCTCCTTGAAGGGACCGCCCCTCCCGGTCAACTGCGCGCATAAATGTCTCGATTTCATGCCTTTGTTGGTCCATGCCAGCCACGAAATCCGAAACCGCGTCGGGATCTTTGAGATGCTTCAGGTCCTCTGCGAAAGGCAGCAGCTCCATCAGGTGACGGATGTCGTTGAAACCGAATTGCCCCAGCGCAGCACGCAGCAATGTAGTTGCTTCGCCCTGCGTCTCAGTTGAAACACGATAGCTGTGCTTTTCCTCAAGCTTTTCAATCACCCCCGCTACACGCTCCGCCCCCTTGTCCCAATCCGCGGGGGCAATCAAGGCGATGTCCTGCATCAACTGCCAATGGCTCTGCCAGTCACCCGTCAGCGGGCGGCCCGCAAGCACGGCCTCATACCAGCGGATCCAGAAGCTGTAGCCGGGATTGGCCTGCATCCAGGTCCGACCGCTGGTCCAAGCGGTTGCAATCCTGTCGGGGATCTCTTCCGGCCACAGTGGCAGCGTCAGCAGGTCGTCCCCGTGATCAATTCCCTGAATATCTTGACGGAGAAGACTCATAATTTCGGCGTCGGCGGCGGCGTAGGCGGCGGAGGCGGCGGCGTTTCTGATATCCGGGGTTGGCATTCTGCCCGCAACCCCGGATATCAACATGCTGCGCAATGACGGTAAGGGTGTCACATCACCTGTGCGCGCCCAGTCCTGCCGCATCGCCGCAGCCCAGATCGGAAACACCCGCAGCGCGCAGCGTGTCGCCAAAGTGACCGCGACCTCATAGCGCCGGTCCTCTGGCTGCGCCTCAAGCCACGCCGCAAAACTCTCGCGATCCGTAATTTCTTCAACCTGAACCATTGCCTGCCCAAATCCGTCCGCATCCAATCCCTCCACCCTGCCCCGGCGCGTGCTGCTCGGCAAGGGCGCTTGACCTCCCCGCGCCCCTCGGCAATCTTGCCGCCATCAGCAGGAGCTTATGGATGACCACGCCTTTTACGGACGCGCTCGAAGCCCGTCTTACCCGCTATGCCGCCATCGACAGCCAGAGCGATGAAACCTCCGACAGCACCCCCAGCACCGCACTCCAGTTCGACATGCTGCACCTGTTGCGGGACGAGCTGACCGCGATGGGGGCGCAGGATGTCACCCTCACGGAGTATGGCACCGTGCTCGCCACCATCCCCGGCACCACGCAGGCCCCGACGGTGGGCTTCCTCGCCCATGTCGACACCGCGCCGCAGTTCAATGCGACCGGCGTCAAACCGCGCGTCATCAAGGGTTACAACGGCGGCGACATCAGCTTTCCCGACGATCCGGACCTGGTGCTCTCCCCCGCCGAGCACCCCTATCTGGCGACGAAGATCGGCCACGACCTGATCACCGCCTCCGGCACCACGCTGCTGGGTGCGGATGACAAGGCCGGCGTGGCCATCATCATGACCATCGCCGAACATCTGCTGCAAAACCCCGATGCCCCCCGCCCGCCGATCCGCATCGCCTTTACGCCCGACGAGGAAATCGGCCGTGGCGTGCAGCCCCGGTTGGAGCAGGACCTCAGGGCCGATTTTGCCTATACGCTCGATGGTGGCAGAGTGGGCGAGGTCGAATATGAAAGCTTTTCTGCCGACCGCGCTGTGGTGAAAATCACCGGCGTGTCAATCCACCCCGGCTTTGCCAAGGAAAAGATGGTCAACGCCATCCACCTCGCCTCCAAGATCATCCAGACCCTGCCGCAGGCCACGATGACGCCGGAAACCACCGACGATCGCGAGGGCTTCATCCACGCCACCGACATGCTGGGCGGCTCCTCCGAGATGGAGCTCCGCTTCATCCTGCGCGATTTCGAACTGGACGGGCTGGAGGCCAAGGGCGCCCTCCTGCGTCAGGTCTGTGCCGCGGTCGCCGCGACCGAGCCGCGGGCGGAGATCACCTGCGAGATCACGCCGCAATACCGCAACATGCGCTACTGGCTGGAACAGGACATGACCCCGGTGGAGCTGGCCCATGCCGCCTGCCGCGATATCGGGCTGGAACCGGTCTCGGTGCCGATCCGCGGCGGTACCGACGGCTCCCGGCTGACAGAGTTCGGCACGCCGACGCCGAATCTCTTTACCGGCATGCAATGCATCCATGGCCCCTTGGAGTGGATCTCGGTTCAGGATATGTCGCTGGCGACGCAGATGTGCCTGAAGCTGGCAGCGCGTGCCGCTGCCGTGCCAAAGTGACAGATGCCTCTGATCTTCTTTCTCTCCGCCCCGCACAGCTGCTAGGCTGGTGTCGTGGGCCGCATAGGAACATGTGATGCAGAACTACGAGTATAAGGTCGTCCCCGCTCCTAATCGCGGCAAGAAGGCCCGCGGTGTCAAAACCCCGGAGGCCCGCTTTGCCAACGGAATTGAGGGCGTGCTGAACGAGATGGCCGCACAGGGCTGGGAGTTCCAGCGCGCCGAAATGCTGCCCAGCGAAGAGCGGTCGGGCCTCACCGGGACCAAGACCACCTGGCGCAATATTCTGGTGTTTCGCCGCGCCCTTACCGCCCCCGGCCTGACAGAGCCCACGCCCGCCGCCGCGGCGGATCCCACGCCTGCCGCCGACGCAACAGCCGAGGCCGCGGCCCCCGCAGCCACGTCAGAGCCGGACGCGCAGCGGATTGCCGAGACGCCGCGCGTCTCCCTTCCCGACGCCCAGCACGCCCCGGAACCGGCGCCGCTGACGGCGATCGCCGGCGACCCCGAGGCCCCGCCCGAAGCGGTCCCGGTGCCTGGTCCCGGCGCTCGCCGCATGGTTGCCGACGACGGGGTCGAGGAACTGAGCCCGGTGTCGGGCCTCACGGCGGCGCTCAAGGCCCGCGCCAGCCGCGGCAAACCGCAGGACTGAGCCCCGATGATGACGGACCGGCCACCGCGCGAGCGGCCGGTCCCCGTGCCTTAGGCGCCGATGTCCAGTGCCAGGGCGTGGATTCGCGGCACGATGTCGCCCAACGCCTTGTGAACGGCGCGATGCTGCGCCACCCGGGTCATGCCCTGAAAGGCCTCCGCCCGGATCAGCACGTTAAAATGGCTTTCGCCTTTGCCGTCGTGCCCGGCATGCCCGATATGGCTGTCGCTGTCGTCCACAACCTCCAAGCGACTGGGCGCAAAGCTCTTCTCCAGGGTTTCTTCGATTTCGTCTCTTACGCTCATTGCAGCGTCACTCCGCCTGTTGTTCATAAAACTGTGCCCGCCCCCCTTTTATCTCTCGACCGTTAGACTAAACTGCTGCCTCCGAGTCGAACAGATGCGTCTAGAAGGTGCTCCCGCATGACCAAATCCGATCCCTTTGGCTTCGATATGTCCATTCGCTCCGCGAAAAAGAAAAATCCGCGCGGGCGGCGGAGCATGTCCAGCGCCTCGGAAACCTCCGTGCGGGTCTGCGATCACCCCGGCTGTGAAGAACCGGGAAAGTTCCGCGCCCCCAAGGCCCCCGATGTGCTCGACGACTTCTACTGGTTCTGCCAGCAGCATGTGCGCGAGTACAACCAGAAATGGAACTTCTTCGAAGGCACCACCGAGGCGGAGATGAATGCCCAGGCCTCCAAGGACAAGGTCTGGGAACGCACCACCAAGCCGCTAGGCGACCCCGAGGCCCGCGCCTGGGCGCGTCTGGGCATCGAGGACCCGCATCAGGTGCTGGGTCAGAATGCGACCAAGAACCCGGGCAAGAACGGCCAGTCCGCCGGCCGCCGCCTGCCCCCCACCGAACGCCGCGCGCTGGAGATCCTCGAAGCCAAGGACGACTGGTCCAAGGCCGAGATCCGCAAGGCCTACAAGAAGCTCATCAAGGTGCTGCACCCGGATATGAACGGCGGCGACCGCAGCCAGGAAGAGCAGCTGCAAGAGGTCATGTGGGCCTGGGATCAGGTCAAGGACAGCCGCAGCTTCAAATAAGGCGACCGCCCGCCGGCAGCCCCCCGCGCCCGGGGCGCTGTCTCGGGTCGCTGTTCGGCCCTTCCCGAAACGGCTCTGGCCGCCGATGTTTTCCCGCCCGGGCCGTCATGGCGCCGGGCGCCTTCTTTTTGGGCAGCTCTCACAGGCGTGAAACGGCTTGAGCACAGGCAGATGCGGGAATGCAGGATTTTCTGTTACATTGAGTTGTTACGCGATGCGTCAACCCGGGCACGCCCCGGCGCACAACCAGATCCGAGGGGCCGCGCGCCCCGGAGTGTCAGTCCAGATCTTCAGAAAGGGATTCGAAGACGCCATGTTGTACGACCTCGTCCTGACCTTGCATGACATTGCTCTCCTCGTGGCCTGCGGTGCGGCCGTGGCCCTGGCCGCCCATCTTGGCTACAGCCTGAAGCGCCCCGACCTCGGGCTCTGGCCCGCCGCCGAAGGCTGGCGTCACCATCTGGCCTTTGGGCTGTTCCGGGTGTTCTGCGGCGCAACCGTGGTGTTTGCCCTGACCGAAATCGGGGTGAACGGCTGGGGCCACTGGGCGCGCTACGTGGTCGGCCTGCCGATCATGGTGATGGCCTTTGGCATCACGCTCTGGGGCTATCGGTTCCTCGGGATCGACAACACCTACTGCGACAACGGCGGACTGGTGACCGGCGGTATGTACGAATACTCCCGCAACCCGCAGTATGTGACCTCCGTGCTGGCCACCGTCGGCCTCGGCATCACCACCGGATCCTGGATCACCGTGGCGCTGGCGGTGGTGCTGTTTGCGCTCTATTTCCTCTTTGTGCTGAACGAGGAACGCTGGCTGCTGAAGGGCTATGGCCAGGCCTTTGCCGACTACATGCGCTCGACGCCGCGTTTTGTGGACGAACGCAGCCTCGAACGCCTGCGCGCCGCGCTCTGACCCTGCCCAACGGCGAAACCCGCCGCGCCCCCTCCGCCACAGACGGCCTCCTGTCCTGGGGGCCGTCCTGCGTTTGGGCCGATGTGTACGCGGCCCTTGTATTGGCGGGTTTTGCCGCTACCTGCACCGCACTGCGGCTTTGGCGTATCAACACAACGGTTTCCCTTGCCCTCCCGGGCATCTTCAGGCACCAATCCTGCGATTACGCGCAAGACGCATCCCGATAGAGACCGACGGGCCACCTGACAGACGCCAATCGCCCGCGCCCGAGACTGACAAGACAAGGACTGACCCCATGACCGACGGCCTGCTGGATATGAACGCAAAACCGACCGAGACGATCTCGGTGCGTGAGGTCTTTGGCATCGACACCGACATGACGGTGAAAGGGTTCGCCGACGGCACCGACCGCGTGCCGGCGCTGGACCCCACCTACAAGTTCGATCCCGACACCACGATGGCGATCCTTGCCGGTTTCAGCCACAACCGCCGCGTGATGATCCAGGGCTACCACGGCACCGGCAAATCGACCCATATCGAACAGGTCGCCGCACGCCTGAACTGGCCCTCGGTGCGGGTCAACCTCGACAGCCACATCTCCCGGATCGACCTGATCGGCAAGGACGCGATCAAGCTGCGCGACGGCAAGCAGGTCACCGAGTTTCACGAAGGCATCCTGCCCTGGGCGCTGCGCAACCCGGTGGCGATCGTGTTCGACGAATATGACGCGGGCCGCGCCGACGTGATGTTCGTGATCCAGCGCGTGCTGGAACATGACGGCAAGCTGACGCTCCTGGACCAGAATGAGATCATCACCCCGAACCCGTTCTTCCGCCTGTTTGCAACCGCCAACACCGTGGGTCTCGGCGACACCACCGGGCTTTATCACGGCACCCAGCAGATCAACCAGGCCCAGATGGACCGCTGGTCGCTGGTGGCGACGCTGAACTACCTGCGTCACGATGCGGAAACCGCAATCGTCCTGTCCAAGGCGCCGCATTACAACACCGAGAAAGGCCGCAAGCAGATCGCCCAGATGGTGACCGTCGCGGACCTGACCCGCACCGCCTTCATGAACGGCGACCTGTCGACCGTGATGAGCCCGCGGACCGTGATCAACTGGGCGCAAAACGCCGAGATCTTCCGCGACATCGGCTATGCCTTCCGCCTGTCCTTCCTCAACAAATGCGACGAGCTGGAGCGCCAGACGGTGGCAGAGTTCTACCAGCGCTGCTTTGACGAGGAACTGCCGGAGAGTGCTGCAAACGTAAGCCTCGGCTAAGGAGCGGGGGTCGGACGGCTGCGCCGTCCGACCGGTGCCGAGGCCCCCTCGACGGGGGCCTCGGCACCCTGCCCCGGCGGGGCGGGACCAGTCATTGTTCAAATGACTGGACAGCGCCGCGCAAAGGACGAATGCTTGCCCTAGGAGCACCGGTTCATGACCAAACCCTCAGATAACCCCGCAGATCCGTTCAAAAAGGCGCTGGCCGAGGCCACCAAGGTCATGGCCGACGATACCGAACTGACGGTGAACTACTCGGTCGACCCCTCGGGCATGAGCGGCGACACCATGCGCCTTCCGCAGGTCTCGCGCCGGATGACCCGCGAAGAGGTACTGCTCGCCCGCGGCACCGCCGACGCACTTGCCCTGCGCCGCAAATACCACGACGAAGGCGTCGCCAGCCGCTATGCGCCATCAGGCGATATGGCGCGCGAGCTTTATGACGCGATGGAAAGCGCGCGGTGCGAGGCGATGGGCGCCCGCGACATGCCCGGCACCGCCTCCAATATCGACGTCAAGATCCAGAACGAGGCGCTGCGGCGCGGCTACGATCAGGTCACCTCCTCCTCCGAAGCGCCGCTCGCGGTCTCTGCCGGCTATCTCATCCGCCACCTCGCCACCGGCCGCCCACTGCCGGAGGCTGCCGCCAACGTGATGGAACTGTGGCGCGGCTTTATCGAGGCGCAAGCCGGTGAAACTCTGGAAAACCTCGACGAAACCATCGCCGACCAGGCCACCTTCGCCAAATTCGCTCGCCGGGTGATTTCCGATCTCGGCTACGGCGATCAGTTGGGCGACGATCCGGACGACCTCGATGACGAGATGAACGACGAGTCCGAGGAAACCGCCGAGGAAGAGGAACAGCCCGACAGCTCCGGCCAGGACGACAGCGAAGAGGAAGAGGCCGACGCCTCTCCCGAACAGGCCCAGGAACAGCAGCAGGACGAAAGCCAGGCCCAGGTCTCTGCCGACGACATGGCCGAGGAAGAGATCACCGACGAGACCGAAATGCCCGATGGCGAGGCCCCGCAGGAGCCCCCCGCGCCGCCGCCGGTCTCGGACGCCGATCCCGACTATCGTGTGTTCCTTGATGCGCATGACGAGGAAATCGCCGCCGAGGACCTGGCCGAACCGGCGGAGCTGGAGCGCCTGCGCGCCTATCTCGACCAGCAGCTGGAGCCGCTCAAAGGCGCGGTCTCGCGGCTCGCCAACAAGCTGCAACGCCGGCTGCAAGCGCAGCAGAACCGCTCCTGGGAGTTCGACAAGGAAGAAGGCGTGCTGGATGCGGGCCGTCTGGCGCGCGTCGTGGCCAATCCGACCACACCGCTGTCCTTCAAGGTCGAAAAGGACATGGAATTCCGCGACACGGTGGTGACGCTGCTGCTCGATAACTCCGGCTCCATGCGGGGCCGACCGATTTCCATTGCCGCGATCTGCGCCGATGTTCTGGCCCGCACGCTGGAGCGTTGCAACGTCAAGGTCGAGATCCTCGGCTTCACCACCCGCGCGTGGAAGGGCGGGCTCTCGCGCGAGGCCTGGCTGAACGACGGGCGCCCGCAATTGCCGGGCCGCCTGAACGACCTGCGCCACATCATCTACAAGGGGGCCGACGCGCCCTGGCGCCGGGTGCGCCCGAACCTTGGCTTGATGATGAAAGAGGGGCTGCTGAAGGAAAACATCGACGGCGAGGCGCTGGAATGGGCGCACCGGCGCATGGTCGGACGCCCCGAAGCGCGCAAGATCCTGATGGTGATCTCCGATGGCGCGCCGGTGGATGATTCCACGCTTTCGGTGAACCCGGCGAACTATCTCGAAAAACACCTGCGTGACGTGATCGCGATGGTGGAGAAGAAGAAGCAGGTGGAGCTGCTGGCGATCGGCATCGGCCATGACGTGACCCGCTATTATGACCGCGCGGTGACCATAACCGATGTGGAGCAACTCGCCGGCGCCATGACCGAACAGCTGGCGGCGCTGTTCGACAGCGATCCACGCGCCCGTGCCCGTGTGATGGGGATGCGCAAGGTCAGCTGACCTCCCGTCCGTTTGCGCCTGCGGCGGGCGCAGGGCTCCCGCCCCTTTGCCCCGCATCACAGATGCAAGACAAAGCCTTGGGCCCGGCCGCGCGCCTGACGGCGCGCGGCTCCAGCGCACCCCTGCAAACGTCACGCACCAAGAACGGCGTAGCGCACCCGCGCCGCGCCTCCCCCCGGGAGGCGCGACGCCCGGCCCAACGGGCGCCCGGGGTCCCGCAAGGGAGGCTGGGCAACGGGCGGGAGCCCCCTCCGCCCCCTCTCCCGGGGCATCACGCCACATGGGCTTGTCTGCGCGGGCGTGATCTGTAACAAAACAACTCCCGGTCACCGCACGCCGTAACCCGGCGCCTGTCGCGACAGCACCGATGATGCCCCACCCACCTGCCTTCTGCCCCTCCGGGGTCCGGGCCTCGCCATCAGGAGAGAGAGATGTTTCAGACCTTCGATGTCACCGCACGCCCGGAACAGGGACCGGATCGCCTTGCCGCGCTGCGGGCGCAGCTGGAAACCGAAGGCTACGACGGCTTCCTGATCCCCCGCGCCGATGCCCATCAGGGCGAATATGTCGCCGCGCACGACGAACGCCTGTCCTGGCTGACCGGCTTCACCGGATCGGCGGGGTTCTGCGCCGCCCTGCGCCAGGTCGCCGGGGTCTTCATCGACGGGCGCTACCGCACCCAGGTGAAAGAGCAGGTCGCCGATGTCTACACCCCCGTGCCCTGGCCCGAAATCACGCTGGGAGACTGGCTGCTGGACCACCTGCCCGAGGGCGGCACCATCGCCTATGACCCCTGGCTGCACGCCGCCCAGGAGATCCGCGATCTCACCACCCGTCTCGACGGCAGCGGCATCACGCTGGTGGAGACGGACAACCTCATCGACCGGATCTGGCAGGATCAACCCGCCCCGCCGATGCAGCCCGCTGTCCCGCACCCCGACGAGATCGCGGGCGAAAGCGCAGCCGACAAGATCAACCGCCTCGCCGCCGACCTGCGCAGGGCCGGCCAGGCCGCCGCCGTCATCACGCTGCCCGACAGCATCATGTGGCTTCTGAACCTGCGCGGCAGCGACATTCCCCGCAATCCGGTCGCCCATGGGTTTGCCATCCTGCACGCGGATGGGCGCGTGGATCTCTTCATGGCCGCCGCAAAACTCACCGATCTGCGCCTCGACCCGAGCGTCAGCCGCCACGCCCCTGAGACCTTCCTCGATGCGGTTGCGCGCCTCGACGGCAAGATCGCCGGCGACATCCGCAGCCTGCCGCAGGCTGTGGCCAAGGTGCTGGGGCCGCAACTGGTCGCTTCCGGTGATCCCTGCGCCCTGCCCAAGGCCCGCAAGAACGCCGCCGAAATCGCCGGCAGCGCCGCCGCCCATGAACGCGACGGTGCGGCGGTGGCGGAAACCCTTGCCTGGCTCGATGCCCAGACCCCGGGCACCGTGACCGAAATCGACGTGGTCAAGACGCTGGAAGGGTTTCGCGCCGCCGATCCCAGCCTGCGCGATATCAGCTTTGAGACGATCTCCGGCACCGGCCCCCATGGCGCCGTGATCCACTACCGGGTTACCGAGGACACCAACGCAACGCTCCAGGACGGCCACCTGCTGGTGCTCGACAGCGGTGGGCAGTATCTCGACGGCACCACCGACATCACCCGCACCATCGCCATCGGCACCCCGGGCCGCGCCGAGGCCGAGGCCTTCACCCGCGTGCTGCAAGGCATGATCGCCATGTCCCGCCTGCGCTGGCCCGAGGGCCGCACGGGACGCGAGCTGGAGGCGATCGGCCGCCTGCCCCTGTGGATGGCGGGGCAGGATTTCAATCACGGGCTGGGCCATGGCGTCGGCGCGTTCCTCAGCGTGCACGAGGGGCCACAGGGGCTGTCGCGGCTCAACACCGTGCCGCTGGAGCCGGGCATGATCCTGTCCAACGAACCCGGCTACTACCGCGAGGGCGCCTTTGGCATCCGGATCGAAAATCTCCTGGTGGTCGAGACAGCGCCAGCCCTTGACACCGGCGACGCAGACCGCAAGATGCTGTCGTGGCGCACGCTGACGTTTGCGCCCATCGACCGCCGTCTGGTGGTGCCCGAGATGCTGTCCCCGGGCGAGCGCGACTGGCTCAACAGCTATCACGCAGAGGTATATCACAAGATCGCACCGCGCCTGAGCGCGTCGGCGGCCAAGTGGTTGGACGCGGCCTGTGCGCCGCTCTGATACTCGACTGTTACATTGACCGGGCAGAAGCCTTACCAAAGCTAGAAGGAGGGGGAACCCGATGAGCAAGATCACGATCCGCAAAGCGACAGGCAGATGGGTTGTCCGTTCGGGCGGCGCCGTTCTGGGCGAGACGTCCAATGCGCTGGAACTGAGCGAGGGCGATCTGGCCCCGGTGATCTACTTCCCCCGGGAAGACGTCGCCATGGCCTTCCTCGACAAAACCGAGAAGACCACCCATTGCCCACACAAGGGCGATGCCACCTATTATTCCATCGTCAACAAATCCTCGGTCACCGCCGATGCGGTCTGGAGCTATGAAACCCCGCTGGACGCGGTTGCGCAGATCAAGGGCCATCTGGCCTTTCTGCCGCTGGACTCCGTCAAGGTGGAACAGGTCTGAGCCGGTCCCACCGCTGCGGTGTTCCGACATCAAGATCTCAAATGCAAAGCCGGGCAGGACTGCCCGGCTTTTTTGCAACAGTTTCCGGTTTTTTCTCGGACAGGCTGCCGGAAATTTCAAATTCCCGAAGTTTCCGCCTGTTTGCGTCCCCGAAATGTCGTGAAAAAGGATGACGCGTTTCTGCGGCGCGCATGACCGCAGCCGGCACTCCCTACAATTGTAGAGGATTTTTACCGTCGTTTAATTCAGCCGGCCAGCAGCGATTCACACAGACTTCGTCGCATGAAATCAGCCCCATCCCGGTCCTGAGACTCTTGGGAATTGCATGTTGTTTCAACAACATAGTCAATGAGGGCCGTCAGTGCCGCCCGCTCATTTTCCTGCTCTGTCTTTGTCCTCGCGGACGCGATCTCTTGCGGACCGCCTGCCCAAGCACGCATTATTATCTTCCACCCGATGCCTGCTATTGTTAATCTTTTGGTAATAAAACTGCCCGGGTTAACCTTTGTTATCAAGTAAAATGTGGGGCGCGTTATGCAGCGAATTGATATTTCCCAAATCAGCGGGCGGGTATTGCGGGTTTTCCTCACAGTTTATGATGAGAAATCCGTCAGCCGCGCCGCCGAAGTGCTCAACAGCAGCCAATCCACGGTGAGCCATAATCTGGAGAAACTGCGCGGATTACTGGGCGATACTCTGTTTGTGCAATCCGGTCGCGGGATCGTGCCCAGTGCCCGCGCCGATGCCCTGGCCCCAAAGGTGCGCCGCATCCTGGTCGATCTCGAAGCGCTCGCCGATCAGGGGATCTATGATCCGGTGACCGACCCCGACCCTTTTGTGATCGCGCTCAGCACCAGCATTCTCGACACCGAGATGGAGACGATTGCCAAGGCGCTGCGCGCGAGCCTGCCGCAGAAACACGTGATCTTTCGCGACCTTGGCACCAGCGGGGTGATCGAGCCGCTGCTGGACTCCCGTCATGTGGACGTGGTGCTGACCCTGCGACCGCGCAGCTACCCCAATACGCTCAGCCGGCTGCCGCTGTTTCAGGACCACATGCGGGTGTTCTACGATCCGAACGCCCGCGGCCCTGTCTCCAGCGTCGAGGACTACTGCGCCGCCGCGCATGCCACCGTGGCCATCGGCCAGGGCCGCAAGAGCCTGCTGCAAGGTGAACTGGACGCGCTGTCGATCCATCGCCGGATCGTGCTTGGCGCCCCCAACCTGTGGGCCCTGATCCGGCTGATGCGCGGCACCGACATGATCGCCAGCCTGCCCGCCCGCGTCGCCCGCACCGCGGGGGATGTGCTGGCGTCCTCGCCCTTCCCCATCGATCTCGCGCCGATGCAGTTCGACATGGTCTGGCACCGGCGCTATGCAAACTCCGCGCGGCTCGAATGGCTGCTGATGGCGATCAAGACGGCGCTGAGCGAACGCTCCGATCTGCTGCACGATGCGACGCAACAGGCCCTGCGCAGCGCCCTGAGCCGCTGAGCGCGCGACCCCGCAGCGCCGTTACCGCATCATCGGTGTTCTTCGGCCGAAACCGCCACCAGCGCGCGGTTGTAGGCCTTGAGCGCATCCAGATGGTGGATCACCCCGATCAGCCTCAGCGCCGGCTCTCCGGTCTCCGCGGCGCGGGCCTCCTCCTCGACCACGGGCAGGAACTCCACATCCGCCCGGTCAAAGATCGGCAAGGCCGCCTCCAGCGTCGCGGTCGGGCTGATCGCGATCCCCTCCGCCATCAGCGCCTCTGCCCCTTCCGGGTCGGAGGCCGACAGCGGCCGCATCACCTTGCCCACCTGCAAGGTGGCCAGCAGGTAGGACTGCGGCCCGGCGGCGCAGCGCAGGTTGCGTTTCTCCAGCTGGGTGAGAAAGAACGACCGGTCCACCAGCCGCGAGGCCAGCGCCGTGGACATGGAAATCGACACCATCACCGCCAGGCCGATCTGCCAGTCGCCGGTCAGCTCGAACACGATAAGGGTTGTGGAAATCGGCGCGCCCAGCACCGCCGCTGCCACCGCCCCCATGCCCGCAAAGGCATAGAGCGTATGGGTGCCGGACACATCCGGCAGCACCGCGGTGGCAATCAGACCAAACGCGAGCCCGGTCAGCGCCCCCACCATCAGCGAGGGCGAGAACACGCCGCCGCCCATGCGCCCGCCCATGGTGATCGACACCGCAGCCACCTTCACGATGGCAAACAGGATCGCCTGCATCAGCACCAGTTGACCGGAAAGCGCCAGCACCGTGGTCTCATAGCCGACCCCGATGATATGGGGAAACCAGATCGCGATCAGCCCCAACAGCAGCCCCGCCCCCGCCGGGCGCAGCCAGCGCGGCACGTGCAGCGCCGATTGCAGCATGGTGCCCATCCGGTCCGCCATGAAGATGGAGTGCATCAGCACCACCGCCACCACGCCGCAGATCAGCCCCAGCATCAGAAAGGCGGGCAGCTCCACATAGAATTGCAACGCGCCGGGGGTGGTCAGCACAAACTCGGTCACATCGCCGTATTCGAGCCGGTTGATGACCGTGCCCGCCACCGAGGCCACCACGATCGGCGCAAAGGCATTGACCGAGAAATGCCGCAGCACCACCTCCATCGCAAACAGCGCCCCGGCAATCGGCGCGTTGAAGCTCGCCGACACCGCTGCTGCCACCGCGCAGCCCAGCAGGTCGCGCCCGGTGACACCATCGGCGCGGATGCGCTCGCTGACCCAGGTGGAGATCATCCCCGCCATATGCACCACCGGCCCCTCCCGCCCGGAGGAGCCGCCGGTGGACAGGGTCAGGAAGGACGCACAGGCCGAGGCCAGCCCCTCGCGGATTTCCGCAGGGCCGCGCCCTCGATCACATCGGCGACCGAGCGCACCCGCCCGTCCGGCGTGAAACGATGCAGGATGAGACCGACCACCAGCCCGCCCGCCACCGGCACCGCCAGCAGCAGATACCAGGGCAGCGTCGCGGCAAAACTATGCAGGTAATCCACGTCCTCAGCGCCATAGACCGCGCCCTGAAGCGCCGTGATCCCCTTGCGAAAGAACAGCGCCGCAAAGCCCGCAAGCACCCCGATCACCAGCGCGATCAGCCAGAACTGGATCTGGCTCGGCCCCCGATGCACCAACACCCGCCGTGCATCCGCAAGTTTCGCCCGGGTCTGGGCGAAATAGGCGGACAGGGCGGAACGGTGCTGGGGCGCCATCAGGGATCTCCGATCAATTGAGTAATAAATCAGACGCGCGCGGTGCCCAAGAGGGATATCGAAGAGATCTTTCCGTGGGGTAAACCGTCATTCGACCGTCAAGAGCGCCTGTGCGGCGGCGCGCGCCTCCGGCGTGATCCGATCCCCGGAGACCATGCGGGCGATCTCGTCGACCCGCTCGGCCGCATCCAGCGGCACCACCTCGGACAGGGTCACGCCCTCTGCGACCGATTTCTGCACCCGCCAGTGATGCGCGCCCTGGGCCGCCACCTGCGGCGAATGGGTCACCACCAGCACCTGGCTGCCATCGGCCAGCGCCTTCAGGCGACGGCCCACCGCATCTGCCGTCGCGCCGCCCACGCCCCGGTCGATCTCGTCAAAGATCAGCGTCTTTTCAGCATCCTCGCCGCGCAGACAGACCTTCAGCGCCAGCAGGAACCGGCTGAGTTCGCCACCGGAGGCAATCTTGTTCAACGGTCCCGCCGGAGCGCCGGGATTGGTCGCCACGGTAAAGGCCACGGCGTCGACGCCCTCGGGGCCCGGATCGGCCGGGGTGATGCAGGTCTCGAACACCGCCCGCTCCATCTTGAGCGGCGCCAGCTCTGCCATCACCGCCGCATCCAGGGTGGCGGCGCTGTCGCGGCGTTTTGCCGACAGCCGGTCCGCCGCCGCCTGATAGGCCTGCTCCGCTGCCTTCAGCGCCTGTTCCTGATCGGCCAGGTTCTGATCGCCGGCATCCAGCGCCTGCAACTTCTCGCGCAGAACATCCGCATGGGCGGCCAGCTCGTCCGGCTGCACGTTGTGCTTGCGCGCCATCGCCCGGATCGCAAACAGGCGCTCCTCGCAATCCTCCAGATCGCCGGGGTTGAACTCCAGCCCCTCAAGGAAGCGTTCGACCCCGTCCTGGGCCTCGCCCAGTTCGATCATCGCCCGGCTCAGGGCGGCCAGCGGCGGCTCCAGCGCCTCGCCCGCATCCCCGGCAACCGCCTCCAGCCAGCGCTGCGCCTCGCCCATGGCCCCCTCTGCCCCTTCGGACAGCAGGCTGTGGGCGCGGGCAATGTCGCCGCGAATGCGTTCGGCGGCCTGCATCCGGCGGCGCTGTTCGTCCAGGCTCTCGTCCTCGCCGGGTTCGGGGCTGAGCTGGTCCAGCTCCGCCACCGCATGGCGCAGGAATTCCTCCTCGGCGCGCACCGCGTCCAGGGCTTCCCGCGTGTCCTCGACCTGTTTGCGGGCCTGCGCCACGGTGGCCCAGGCGCTGCGCACCTCGTCGACCTGTGCCGCCACACCGGCAAACTCATCCAGCATCGCGCGGTGGCCGCGCGGGTTCAAAAGCCCCCGGTCGTCATGCTGGCCGTGCAGCTCCAGCAGCGTGTCCGACAGCGCCCGCAGCACCTCGCCCGAGCAGCGCCGGTCGTTGACCCAGGCGGTCTTGCGGCCATCGGCGGTGTTGACCCGGCGCAGCAGCAGGCTGTCGGAGACCGGCAATCCCGCCTCTTCCAGGACCGCACGCGCCGCATGACCCTCGGGCAGATCGAATTCCGCCACCACCTCGCCCTGCGCGGCCCCCTGCCGCACCAGCGCGGCACGGCCCCGCCAGCCCAGCACAAAGCCGAGCGAATCCAGCAGGATCGACTTGCCCGCCCCGGTTTCCCCGGTCAGCACGTTCAGACCCGGCTGGAAGGTCAGTTCCAGATGGTCGATGATCAGAAGGTCGCGAATATCAAGCGCGCGCAGCATCAAGATGCCCCGTAAAAAGCGCACCCCGATCCGGCGGACCCGCCCTGGGGACCCGAGTGCGCGAAACCGATACCGATCAGAGCCATTCGCCCTTGATCGACTGACGATAGATTTTGGCCAACCAGTTGTTGCCGCGATCCTTTGGCTTCAGCCCCTGAGAGGTCAGCAGCCGGAAACTGTCTTCGTACCACTCCGTCGAGCGGAAATTGTGGCCGAGAATCGCGCCGGCGGACTGCGCCTCTTCGGTCAGGCCCAGCGACAGATAGGCCTCCACCAGACGGTGCAGCGCTTCGGGCGTGTGCGATGTGGTCTGGAAATCCTCCACCACCACGCGGAACCGGTTGATCGCCGCGCTGTAGTGCTGCCCCTTCAGGTAGTAGCGGCCGATCTCCATTTCCTTGCCCGCCAGATGGTCAAAGGCGAGGTCGAATTTCAGAATCGCCGATGTGGCATATTCGCTGTCGGGATAGACCTCGATCACCGTGCGCAGCGCCTGAAGCGCCTGGAAGGTCAGCCCCTGATCGCGGCCCACCTCGTCGATCTGGTCATAATAGCTCAGCGCCAGCAGATACTGCGCATAGGACGCGTCCTCGTCCGTCGGGTAGAAGTCGATATAGCGCTGCGCCGCCGACCGGCTGTTCTCGTAATCCTTGGCCTGGTGATAGGTAAAGGCCTGCATGATCAGGGCCTGCTTGGCCCATTCCGAATAGGGGTAAAGCCGCTCCACCTCGGAAAAGAAATAGGCCGCGTCCTCTTCCCGGTCGCGGGCCAGCTCGAATTCGCCGCGCTCGTAGATCTGGGCCGGAGAGAAAACCTCCAGGTTCTGCGAGGCCTGCCGTGCGTCGCCATCCGCGCCACCACATGCGGCGAGAGTCGCCATCAGTGCGACCGCTCCGATCCCTTTGGCTGCTGCCCTGATGCCGATCATTCCTGCCTCACTTCACCGTCTCGTTGACCCCCGCGCGGGGCGTCCTCTTTGTCTGTGCGGAGGCGGATTGCGGAACATTCGGCCCCGGCACCGCCACGGTCTAGCACATTCATATGATGTGCAAAACGCCTTTCACACTGCTCCCGTTCAATTGGCAGAGAAAGCCGGTGAGGGTCAAGGCTGCAAGCCGCGCCGATGCGATCCGCCACCGGGGAATTCCGGGCCCCGGCGCCCCGGGGACGGGAAATGCCGGCGGCCGAAACGAAAAACGGCTGGCGCAGCGCCAGCCGGGATCGCATGTGTCACGTCTGCGGGGCCCCGCCCCGTCTCAGGCGACGCGGCGCACCTGGGCGGGGATTTCGGACCACACCAGCCCCTGCCCCGGCAGGCGGGCGGTCATGATCGGGTCACAGGTGACCAGGCGCACCGCACCCGGCTCTGCAAAAAGCGCCCGAAGCAGCGTGTTGGTCAGCGAGTGGCCCGCCTTCTCGCCCACATAATGGCCAAAGATCGGCAGCCCCGCCAGCGCCAGATCCCCCAGCGCGTCCAGCATCTTGTGGCGCACCGGCTCGTCCGAGTGCCGCAGGCCGGAGCCCGCATGCACGACAGGGCCGTCGAAGACCACCGCGTTTTCGCCCGGCAGACCGCCCAGGGCCAAGCCGTTGGCCTGCATCGCCTCCACATCGGCGCGACGGCAGAAGGTGCGGCTGTCGCAGAGTTCGCGGGCAAACGTGCCGTTGCGCAGATCCAGCTCGCGGCTCTGATGGCCAATGCCTTCTTCGGCGAACTCGATGTCAAAGGAGATTTTCAGCCGGTCGCATGGCAGCAGGGTCGCCCGCGCCTCGCGGGTTTCCACCATCACCGGTTTCAGCACTTCCCAGGCCTGCACCGCAACGCCAAGGCGATGGATGCCGGTGGCCATGATCTCGCGCACGAACTGCGCCGAGGACCCGTCCATGATCGGCACTTCCGGCCCGTCCAGCTCAACCCGGGCGTTGTGGACGCCACAGCCAGCCAGCGCCGCCATGATGTGCTCCACGGTGGAGACGGACACGCCGGCGCGGTTCACCAGCCGGGTGCACAGCGCGGTACGCTCCACCATGTCCCAGCGCGCCGGGATGGTGGTGTCGCCCAATGCGATGTCAGTCCGTTTGAAGGTGATGCCATGCCCTGCCCCGGCAGGATGCACGATCATCCTGGCCGGTTTGCCGGAATGCAAACCAATCCCATCAAAGGTGACTGCTGCTTTGAGCGTGTTTTGCACAACGTGCCTCTTGGGTTGCCTGCGGCCTCAAGGACCGCGTCGAGGGTACACCTAAGGGCTCCGCCGCTGCCTCACAATTCAATCTTTGCAACCGAATGTAACATCGAAAAAACAACTCGGCAGAAGGTCGCTCAGGACAGGCTAATACGCTGTTTCAAAACGAAAAAGAGCCGCCAAACGGCGGCTCTTTTAAGGTGTATTGTGAGCAGTTAGTTGGCCTGGCGACGCAGGAACGCGGGGATTTCGATGCGCTCCTGATCCTCGTCATAGGGCTGCTCCGCCTGCTGCGGCTGGGCGTTCTGGACACTCGGCTGCACCCGCTGCGCGGCCTGCGGGCGGTTCTGCGTGGTTTCCTGCGGATGCCCCGTCATGCGGTTGATCAGCGAGTTGAGACCAAAGCGGCGCTGCTCCTGCGCATCGGCGGTGCGGCGCTGCGGCTGTTGCTGCTGCGCCTGCGGTGCTGCCGCCGGTTGCGCGCCATGCTGCTGCGGTGCTTTCTGCGCGCCCTGGTGACGCTGCGCGGCCTCGCGCAGACGCACGATGGCATCCTGCGACGGTGTTCCGGGCGCCGGTGCACGCGGCGCGACAAAAGCTTCTTCCGGCGCGGCAGCAGGACGCTGTTGCGGCTGAGGCTGCGGTTGCGGCGCGGGCTGTTGTGCCTGCGCCTGCGGTGCGGGCTGCGCCGTTTGCGGTTGCGGCTGGTAGGCCGGCGGCGGCAGGCCGTCATTGGCGTCGGCGCTTTCGCTCACGTCTTCAAACAGCTCGTCGGAGGCCTGTGCCGTGTTTGCCTGTTCGCGGTCGAACTCGGAAAACAGCGAGGGCTCCTGTCCGGCGGGCGCTTCTGCGGCTGCGGGCTGTGCAGCCGGGGTCGCAGCGGGCGCGGTCTCGACCGGCTCGGTCAGTTCCAGCGGCGCGCGGCGGCTTTCTTCCACGCTGACGGTCTTGGTCAGCGGCGCGGACATCGGACGGCGCGGCACCGGAACGTCATGCACCATGTCGCTCGCATCGATGCCGGTGGCGACGACGGAAACGCGCATCTTGCCTTCCATATCGGTGTCGAGGGTGGAACCAACGATGATATTGGCGTCCGGGTCGACTTCTTCGCGGATCCGGTTGGCGGCCTCGTCCAGCTCGAACAGGGTGAGGTCATGCGCACCGGTGATATTGATGAGCACGCCCTTGGCGCCCTTGAGGCTGATCTCGTCGAGCAGCGGGTTGGCGATGGCCTTCTCGGCGGCCTGGATGGCGCGATCTTCGCCCTCGGCCTCGCCGGTGCCCATCATCGCCTTGCCCATCTCGTCCATGACCGCACGCACGTCGGCAAAGTCGAGGTTGATGAGACCCGGACGCACCATCAGGTCGGTGACGCCCTTGACGCCCTGATAGAGAACGTCATCAGCCAGAGAGAACGCCTCGGTAAAGGTGGTCTTCTCATTGGCCAGACGGAACAGGTTCTGGTTCGGAATGATGATCAGCGTGTCAACGACCTTCTGGAGGCTTTCGACACCCTCCTCGGCCTGACGCATGCGCTTGGCGCCTTCGAACTGGAACGGCTTGGTCACGACACCCACGGTCAGAACGCCCAGCTCACGCGCGGCCTGCGCGATGATCGGCGCTGCGCCGGTGCCGGTGCCGCCGCCCATGCCGGCGGTGATAAAGCACATATGCGCGCCCGCCAGATGATCCACGATCTGTTCGATGCTTTCTTCCGCCGCAGCCGATCCGACCGAGGGGCGCGCGCCGGCGCCCAGGCCTTCGGTCACTTTGACGCCCAGCTGCACGCGGTTCTGAGCCGCGTTCTGCTGCAACGCCTGCGCGTCGGTATTGGCCACGACGAAGTCCACACCTTCAAGCTGCTTGGCGATCATGTTGTTCACGGCATTGCCGCCAGCACCGCCCACACCGAACACGGTGATCTTTGGCTTCAGGTCTTCTTCTCCGGGCATCGAAAGGTTCAGGGTCATGCTCTTTCCGCCTGTGGTTTTAGCCCTCCCGCAAGGGCGTCGATTGTC
This sequence comes from Epibacterium sp. MM17-32, assembly GCF_022348205.1. NCBI lineage: Bacteria > Pseudomonadati > Pseudomonadota > Alphaproteobacteria > Rhodobacterales > Roseobacteraceae > Epibacterium > Epibacterium sp. MM17-32. The sequence continues at coordinate 34,225 of NZ_JAKRFC010000021.1, forward strand.
ACTATTCTGCCTCAATCCTATCGCGATGCATGAGTCTCGTCATCCCCAAAAGCGCATTGCCCCACAAAATATGGACCAAACTGAGGGGATTCTTGCCGGATTTCGCCATTCAGGCGAAATATTGAGGGTCAGGAGCTACTCACACACAACAGGACAGAGACCGCACATGGCAAGCCATGTCGCGCAGATCGGTCAAATTGTGCTGGCGAACCCCTGCTCGGCCTCGCGCATCGCTGATTTCAGCGTATTGGGGCCTTTTTATCGCATCCCGACGCCGCTGTCACCCGCAATGTGGAGAAGCTGTGGGAAACCTGTGGATAACCCCGCCGGCGGTGGCGGCCATCGGCAAACCTCTGCCGAGCGCCGCGATCCTACCAGTTGTCCTTGAACCAACGCACGACGCGGCGCATCGACCCACCCGCCATCCGGTCCACCGGCGCGTCGAAATCCCACCATTCATCCTGCGGATGGGCAGCAAAAAGACACATTCCCACCGCCGAGGCAAAGCCCGGCCCGGTCACCGCCTGCGGCAGCCCGTGTACCCGCATCGGGCGCCCCAGACGCACCTGCTGGCCCAGGATGCGGCTTGCAAGCCCATCCAGCCCGAGGATCTGGCTGGAGCCACCGGTCAGAACGATTTGCTGGCTCGGCAGATGGTCGAACCCGGCCGCATCCAGCCGGACGCGCACCTCCTCCAGGATCTCCTCGACCCGGGGGCGCATGATCCCAATGAGTTCCGCCCGGCTAACCGTGCGGCGGTCGCGCTCCCAGTCGCCGGTCTCGCCGCCGATATCGATCATGTCCCGGTCATCCGCCCCGGTGGCATGCACGCCGCCGGACATGGTCTTGATGCGCTCGGCGGTGGCGGTTGGCACCCCAAGCCCCATGGAAATGTCGCTGGTGATGTGATCGCCGCCCATGCGCACCGCATCGGCATAGATCATGTGTTTCTTCATGAAGATCGACACCGAGGTGGTTCCGCCCCCCATGTCGATACAGGCCGCACCCAGCTCCTGCTCATCCTCGACAAGGGCGGAAATACCCGACACATAGGCCGAGGACGCAATCCCCGCCAGCTCCAGATCACAGCGCTGCACGCAGCGCACCAGGTTCTGGATCGCCGCCGCCTCCACCGTCAGCATATGCATATCCACCGACAGCGCCTGCCCCATCTGGCCGCGCGGGTCTTCAAGACCGGAACGATTGTCGAGTGCGAAATTCACCGGCTGCGCGTGCAGCACCTCGCGCCCCGCACCATATTCCGGCACCTCACAGGCGGCCAGCACGCGGGCGATTTCATTCTCGGTGACTTCCTGCCCTTCGAGTTCGACCGTGGCGTCCAGCCCATAAGAGCGCGGCAGCGCGCCGGAGAAACAGGCAATCACATGATCGACCCGCACCTCGGCCATCTTCTGCGCCGCCTGAACGGCGGTGCGGATGGCGCGCTCGGTTTCCTGCATGGCGGAAATCTCGCCAAACTGCACCCCGCGCGAGCGGGTGGTTGCCGCGCCGATGACGCGAAACCCCGACTGCCCCGCCAGCGAACCGATGGAGTTGTCCTCGCTCAGCCGCCCGATGCCGTCAAACCGCAGCACCAGACAGGAGATCTTGGAACTGCCCACATCCAGAATGGCCACCACACCGCGTTGCATGGCCTGGCGGCGCATCTGCCGCATCGCACGTTGGGATTGATACAGGTCTGTCATATCAATAGGAGCTCTCGTTCAATTGGCGGATGCGCCACCAGTCCTCGACGGCCGGTGCATTCATCCGCACGGTCAGGCGGGTCGGCAGGCGCAGATCAACCACCGCCACATCCCGTTCCAAAAGGTCTTTGACTTCGCTGACGGCGATCACCCGCTCCAGCGCCGCCACCGGGCGCTCGACCGGCAACTGGATGCGCTGACCGCGATCCAGCACCACGTCCCAGCGCCGCTCGCCGATGCGCACAAGACCACGCAGCCGTTCGCCCAGCGGACGCGCCGCCGCAAACAGCCGCAGCGCTTCGGCGGCGCGTTTGTCCGCGCCCCGCCCCGCAATCAGCGGCAGGTCCGGATGCAGGCTGCGCTGACCCAGCTCCGCAACAAAAGCGCCGGTGTCATCCAGCAGCGCCAGCCCGTCGCGGCTGCGCCAGACAATGGCGGGCTGACGCTCCACCACATCGACTTGCAGAATGCCGCCGGGGCGAATGCGCACCGCCGCCGTTTTCACCGGATCAAGCCCCACGATCAACTCGCGGATCGCCGCCAGATCGAGATCAAAGGAACTGAGCGGCAGATCCAGCGCCGTCACCTCGCGAATGTCGGTGGCGACACTGTCTCCCGCCCCGTCGATCGCCATCACGTTGACCATGAATTCCGGCCGGGTCTCGAAGGACGCCCGCGCCTCGGCATAAAGCCCCATGAGATGGTCCCGCCGCGCCTCATCCGCCAGGTAGCCGCCGATCGCCGCCGCCAGCAGGCAGGTCGGCACGCCCAATCGCAGCCCCGTGCGAATGCCGGGGGTCAGCATCCAGCGCTGGATGCGATACTTCAGGCGCGAGGGCGCCGGATCGGCCTTGCCCTCGGCGGCTTGCTTCCTGCGTTTCGCCCCGGTCAGCGCTCGCATGAGGCATCCTCCACCAGCCAGGCGCAGAAGGCACCAAAGGACAGGCCGCAATGCTCCGCCTGTTCCGGCGTCAGGGAGGTCGGCGTCATGCCAGGCTGGGTGTTGGTCTCCAGCAGCACCAGCCCCGCCGCGCCGCGCGCCTCATCCCAGCGGAAATCCGTGCGCGACACGCCCCGGCACCCCAGCACCTGATGGGCGCGCACCGCATAGTCCAGACAGAGCTGCGTGATCTCCTCGGGCAGCTCCGCCGGCAGCACATGGCGCGAGCCGCCATCGGCATATTTCGCCTCGTAGTCATACCAGCCATCGGTGAGGATGTCGGTCACGCACAGCGCCCGCTCTCCCATCACCGTCACGGTCAGCTCGCGGCCCGGCGCATAGGTCTCCACCATCACTTCGGCGGGCATGTCCTGCGACAGCTGCGGCGGGCTGTTGGCCGCCTCCCAGACGATATAGATCCCGACCGAGGAGCCTTCGTTGTTGGGTTTAACCACATAGGGCGGCGCCATCACATGCGCGGCCATGACATCGGCCTTGGCGGCAATCACGCTGTCCACCACCGGCAGGCCCGCGGTGCGATAGGCCGCCTTGGAGCGTTCCTTGTCCATCGCCAGCGCCGAGGCCAGCACGCCCGAATGCGTATAGGGGATGCGCAGCCATTCCAGGATGCCCTGCACGCAGCCATCCTCGCCCCAACGGCCATGCAGCGCGTTGAAGACCACATCCGGCTTGATGTCCTTGAGTTGCGCCACGAGGTCCGGGCCCGCATCGACCTCGACCACCTCATAGCCTTCGCCCCTCAGCGCGCGGGCGCATTCACGCCCCGTCGACAGTGACACCTCGCGCTCGGCAGAGGGGCCACCCATCAACATCGCAACCTTCGGGAGTGTTCCGCTCGCTCCACCCACGATCACTGCCTCAATTATACCCGGGCGTTTGCGCCCATTTTATCATTCTCGCAGGCCCGGTTTTCCGGCTCCCGCATAGCAAATCCGCATTCCGGCAGCGGGGGCCTGTTCCCCATCGCCAGCATGTCACGCATGCCTGTGGTCCAGGACGATGCCCGCGGCAATCAGGATATGACCAAAACCTTACGGCTTGATTAACCAAGATTGCCAACCGGAGCCGACGCCCGCCGTGACACCTGAACCACCCGCCCTCGACCAGCATGTCGCCAGACTGGGGCAATCGTATGAATTCACTGGGTTTTCTAGGATCACGACCGCTCAGGATCGCCAACACGCATGATTTCCCACTCTAGCCAAATGCCGGAGTCCGCGTAAACCTTTTTTCGCACATTTTCGCCAAGACCTTCAAGATCTGCGGCGGTTGCGCCACCCGCGTTAATCATGAAATTGGAATGTTTCTCGCTCATCTGCGCCCCGCCAAGGGTCGCCCCGCGCATCCCGGCGTTGTCGATCACCTTCCAGGCCTTCAGATCCATCACGTCATCGGCCCTGCCGGTAGAGGAAAACCCGGCCGGATTGCGGAAGGTCGAGCCTGCCGAACGCTCTTTGGTGGGCTGGCTTTCATCGCGCTTTTGCAGCTGCGCCTGCATCCGGTCGGCCAGCGCCGCGGGGTCGCCCGCCGGGCCGCGCAGGGTGGCAGAGACCAGCACCGCGCCCGCGGGCAGCTCGGTCTGGCGATACCGGAATTGCAGGTCCTCGGCGGTCAGCGTGGTCAGGCTGCCATCGCGCAGCACCACCTGCGCCGAGACAAAGACATCCGCCACATAGGCGCCATAGCAGCCCGCGTTCATCCGCACCGCGCCGCCGATGCTGCCGGGGATGGTCCGCAAGAAGGTCAGATCGACGCCCGCCTCCGCCGATTTGCGCGCCACATGGCTGTCCAGCGCCGCGGCCCCCGCGGTGACGGTATCGCCGTCCACGTCAATCCCGTTAAAGCCCCGCCCGAGCCGGATCACCACCGCCCGCAAACCGCCATCGCGCACGATCAGGTTCGACCCCACGCCCATCGGGAACACCGTCACCTCGGCGGGCAGATCCCGCAGGAAGCTTTGCAAATCCTCCAGATCCGCAGGCTGAAACAGGTAATCCGCCGGCCCGCCCACGCGCAGCCAGGTCAGGTCTGAAAGGTCACGGTTCGGCGTCAGCCGCCCGCGCACGGCAGGAAGATCGGTCATGGTGGCTCGTCTCTGGTTTCAGGGCGGGTTTAGGCCATGCGCGTGCCGAGGAAAACCCCCGCGCCCGCGCCACCCGTCGATCACGCATTTCATGCCGAGCGCCCGCCCCGGTGTCTGCGCTTCGCCCCCGATCTCGGTCGGACGCTTAGCACATCATTTCGACAGTAGCTTACTCAGCGCAGCTGTCAGCGAGGGATCGATCCCGCTATCCTCTTTAATTATGCCATCTGAACTCGGTCGAAACAGAGCCGCATAAACAAGCGCGCGCTGGTCCCTAGCCTCATCCGTCACGCTATCGCCTTCATTAATCAGCCCAATATAGGCCTGTGCGAAAGCCCGGCGCTCGCGCGCATCCAGCGCCAAATGTCGCTCTGACAGGTATTCCTTCATTTGGATACGCGCAAACCACAGCGCCAGAGTCAGCAAGGTCAGCACCGAACCCGATACGATCATGCCCCTAAAGCTGAAACCATTGCAAAGCTCAGGCTTATTGATCGGGTCACAGCCAACCGGCGTCAAAACCCGTTCCAATATTTCATTGCCAAAGCAGAGCACACTGATGATCGCAACAATCAGCCCCGCAACGAGAAAAAGTGCCCTCAGATACCCTGTCCATGCTTTATCACGCCGTTCGGTGTGTTCCTTTTCTTTTTCCTGCCAGAGCTCAACCGGGGCCTTGATCTTCTGATCCTCAACAAAACTCGCCAGCGCGGTTGAGAACTTGTCCTGATAATCCGCGCTTAACGCGTCAAAGGAGGATTGAAAGTGCTTTTTCTGCGCGTCTATCTCATTTGAGAGCGCGGAATATCGTTCGTGAAGTGCTTCATTCTCTTTGGAAAGCAATGGCAAGCGCTCTTCCAGCGAGGACACTTCATCCTGCAGACTGTCCATTGTGGATTGCAGCACATGTTGCCGCTCGTCGATCACATCCATGTTGGTGGATCGGGACCGCGCATTTTTAACACGCCCCTGCTTGATCCTCTCGATTGCCACGCCCACAGCTTCTGGACCGGCATCCCAGACCTCAGGTTCGATCAGCGCAACCTGTTCCAGCAGGTCCCAGTCGGGCGGGTTGGTGACGGGGTCGAGCATCTGCTCGTACCACTCCATCCAGAACGACCAATCACCTACGGCGTTATGGAGCCTTGCGAACAGTCTGACGATATCACGACCTATAGGGTTCTCATCTACCCAAAGCGGCAACTGCCAAACATCTTCGTTTTGCGATACAGCCAAGCAGTCATTTCGCATATTGTCGATGGCGATTTCATCAGCCAATCCCGCATCGACATACTTATTTGACTTACCAAACTCACGAAAAGCAGCAAGCGCAGCACCGATTGATGTACGCATCGCGTTAACGTTGCCGACCACAAAGACTGAAGCAAATACTGCTGTCTCGACTTTACTCCTTTTTGCAACGGAATGCCGGCGAGCCAAGTCCGCAGCTTTGGTACGCAACCTAGCATTAGCGGTTTCATGAGCGACTGATGACAAGAGCAGCGCTCGAATACCTGCCAATGCTAATTGCTCGCCTCGTGACTGGTCAGTTTCAATCGCCTGACGTAGAAATATGGGAAACACCCTGAGAGCCATTCGAAGCGCAACCGCCACAATGACTTCCTGGGGTTGCCCATCCAACCATTTCATCAGGCTGTCTTGATCCGTAATCTCGCTAATCTCAATCATCGCCGCCTCAAAATACCCTTGCGCTCAACTTGAGGCAGCATGGAAAGCTTGGCAAGCGCTTAACCTCTGCGCAATCCGCGCAGCCAGCGTACCAGATGGATCACCGGCCAGCGCAGGATCGACATGCCCGCAACCAGCATCGCCAGCCCCCACCAGGGGCCGTTCTCCAGGGTCACATAGCCGAGGATCGGGATGCCGAGGGCAATCAGCACATAGGCCCGGGACCAGTGGTTGTCCTTTGACGGGAGCATTGCCAGCACGTTCGCCAGCACCACCCAGAGGCACGCGAGGATCAGGGAGGTGTTCATGGGCGCGCCCCTCCCGCCATTGAGATGTCGCAGATGCCACCCGGAGCGCCTCCTGCGGCGCCGTCGCCAGCCCCCCGGCCCCCATCGGCAAGGCGCAAGGCGGACAGCATCCCTGTCCCCTCCCCTGCCATCGCGGGCCGGAGTGCGCGCGCCCTCACCCCTGCAGCCTTTCGGGCAGGCCGTTGGCCCAGGCGGAAATGGTACCGGCCCCGAGGCAGACCACCATGTCGCCGGGGCGGGTCTGTTCGCGCACCAGGCGCAGCAGGTCGTCCTCGTTGAGGATCGCGCGGGCATGACGGTGGCCATGGCGGATCAGACCCGCCACCAGATCATCGCGGCTGGCGCCCTCAATCGGGTCCTCACCGGCGGCAAAGACCTCGGCAATGGCGACCACATCGGCGTCGTTGAAACAGGCGCAGAAATCGTCGAACAGGCTCGACAGGCGCGAATAGCGGTGCGGCTGGTGTACCGCGATGACCCGACCGTCGCCCTCAGATCCGATCGCCTGACGCGCGGCCTTCAGCACCGCGGCAATCTCGACCGGGTGGTGGCCGTAATCGTCGATGATGGTGACGCCGTCGACTTCGCCAACCTTGGTGAAGCGCCGGTTCACGCCGCCAAAGGCCGCAAGTGCCGTGCGGATCTCATCCAGCTTCATGCCGAGGTGACGGCACACCGCCACCGCCGACAGCGCGTTAGAGACGTTGTGATCGCCCGGCATCGGCAGCGTGCAGCCTTCGATCTTCTGCCCTTCGGCCTGAAGCAGGATGTCGAAATGCGCCACGCCGCCCTTGTACGTCAGGTTCACCGCCCGCACGTCCGCTTGTGCGTTAAAGCCATAGGTCACCACGCGGCGGTCCGAAATCCGCCCCACCAGCGCCTGCACCTCGGCGTGATCGGTGCAGCAGACCGCAAGACCGTAAAAGGGAATGTTGGAGACAAACTCGTAAAACCCGTCGCGCAGCCGGTCAAAGTCGCCCCAGTGTTCCATATGCTCGGGGTCGATATTGGTCACCACGGCGATGGTAGCGGGCAGCCGATTAAAGGTGCCGTCGCTCTCGTCGGCCTCAACCACCATCCACTCGCCCTGCCCCATCCGCGCGTTCGATCCATAGGCGTGGATGATGCCGCCGTTGACCACGGTAGGATCAAAACCGCCCGCGACCATCAACTCGGCCATCATGGTGGTGGTGGTGGTCTTGCCGTGGGTGCCGCCGATGGCGATGTTGGATTTGAGCCGCATCAGTTCGGCCAGCATCTCGGCCCGGCGCACCACCGGCAGGCCGCGCGCGCGCGCCTCATCCAGTTCGGCATTGCCGGGTTTGATCGCAGAAGAAATCACCACCACTTCGGCGTTTTCCAGGTTCTCGGCGCGCTGGCCCTCAAACACGGTGGCCCCGAGGGTTTCCAGCCGCTGGGTGATCTTGGAGGATTTCAGATCCGAGCCCTGCACCACATAGCCGAGATTGAGCAGAACTTCGGCGATGCCAGACATACCGATGCCGCCGATGCCGACAAAATGGATCGGGCCAACGTCGCCGGGCAGTTTGGTGGCAGGGGTCATGGGGCAGCTTCCTCGGACAATTGTTCAACACACGCCACCAGACGATCCGTGGCATCGGGAATGCCTGTGCTCAATGCGGCATTCGCCATCTTGGTGGCCCCTTGGGCATTGGTCAGGACTGCGGCGATTTGCTCTGACAGTGATGCGGTGTCAAGGGCGCTCTCCGGGATGCGGATCGCCGCCCCGGCCTCGACCAGCCCGCGGGCATTGGCGGTCTGGTGATCCCCTGCAGCTGTGGCCAGCGGGATCAGGATCGAGGGCCGTCCAATGACGGAAATATCGGCAATCGACGACGCACCGGAGCGCGAGATCACCAGCTGCGCCTCCGAAATCCGCGCAGGCACATCGGTAAAGAACGGCTGCACCTCGGCATCAATCCCGGCATCGGCGTAAAACTGCGCAACACGCGCCTGATCTTCGTCGCGGGCCTGATGGCTGACGCGCAAATGGCGGCGCACCTCATCCGGCAGCGCGGCGATCGCGCCGGGCACCACATCCGACAGGATGCGCGCGCCCTGGCTGCCGCCGATCACCAATAGTGACATCGGATAATCGCCGGGCGGAATATAAGGCGCGCCCTGACGTTCCAGCACCGCGCCGCGCACCGGATTGCCGACATGCACGCCCTGCGCGCCCTCCGGCAGATCGGTCGGCCAGACGCCGCACGCGACCTGCGCCACACGCGTGGCGAATTTCTGGTTCACCTTGCCCAGCACGCCGTTTTGTTCGTGGATCATGCGGGGCAGTCCCAACAACGTCGCCGCCCCCAGCGCCGGGATCGACGGGTAACCGCCAAAGCCGATCACCGCGTCAGGCCGCTCACGCCGCATCTCCAGCGCCATCGCCGCCACGCCCGCCGCGATCCGGGGCGCGACCATGGCCTTTGCCAGCAGGCCGCCACGGGCAAATGTCGCCGAGGACACTTCGGTGATCTCGGTCGAATGGGGAAAGCCGCCGGTATAGCGCGCGCCACGCGCATCGGTAGAAAGCTTCACCCGCCAGCCCTTGCGCAACATCGCCTCTGCCAGGGCCTGCGCGGGGAACATATGCCCCCCGGTGCCGCCCGCCGCCATCAGGAGCAGTTTCTGTGTCATCTCGTGCCTGCCTTCGCGTTCTTATCCGTTGACCGGCCCACCTCTCTTATCCGCGCCCACGGCCGCGCAAGGCGTCCGCGATTTCGCCCTGAGGTCGGGACCGGGTGAAGGCCAGGAGCATACCCATTGCGATGCCGCCTGCAATCAGGGAGGAGCCGCCATAGCTCACGAACGGCAAAGTCATGCCTTTCGCGGGCAGAAGACGCACCGCAACCCCCATGTTGATCATCGCCTGAACGCCGAATGTGCAGGCCAGACCCGCCCCGGCGAGGCGGATGAATGTGTCCCGCTCCCGCATCAGGCGGAACAGGGAGCGCACGACGATCATCGCATAGAGGAAGATGATGATGGAGACGAGCACCAGACCGTATTCCTCGGCCGCGACGGCAATGATGAAATCGGTATGCGCATCCGGCAGCGACCATTTCACCTGCCCCTCGCCGACGCCGACACCAAACAGGCCACCCTCACGGATCGCATTGGTGGCATAGCCAAGCTGCGTGGTCGGGTCGAGATCCGGGCTCAGGAAGCCATCGATGCGGCGGGCAAAATGTTCGGAGTTGGAATAGGCAACCACACCGCCAAAGATCACCACGCCCGCCATGCCCACCAAGAGCAGCATCGGCGCGCCGGCGACGAAATACATCACGCCCCAGCCAAACAGGATCAGACAGGCCTGCCCGAAATCCGGCTGCATCACCAGCAGCATCACCACCGACAGGCAGAGGCCAAAGGACAACAGCGTCCCGGGCGGGCCATAGATCTGCTGGCTGGCCGCGATCATCCAGGCCGCCAGCACGATGAAACCGGGCTTCAGGAATTCCGACGGTTGCAGCGAGGCAAAGCCGAGGCTGTACCAACGCACCGCCCCCTTGCCAAAGTCGGTGCCAAAGATCGGCAGCAGCGCCAGCGCCACAAACGCGCAGGCAAAGCCGATCACCGCCAGCCGTCGCACCAGCGTCGGCGACATCATCGAGGTCAGCACCATCGCCACCAGCGCGGTGCAGCCAAAAAAGGCCTGCCGTTGCACATAGTGGAAATTGTCGAACCCGTTGCGCGCCGCCAGCGGCACCGAGGCGGCCAGCCCCAGCAGCAACCCGATGATGAACAGGGTGATGACAAAGGTCATCGTCCACTTGTCCAGCGTCCGCCACCATTTCGGGAGGATCGGCTCCCCCTCTTGCGCGGGAAGCGCGCCATAGACCATCTCAGTCATGGGTTCACTGCCTTGGTTCGGCCCCGCAGGTGCAAATACAGATGCAAGGGCGCGTTTTGCCTCAAAAATATCCCTTTTTCGGGATTTATTGAGGAAACTGTACCCCGATTGCGACGCACAGGCCAGCCTCTTCCTGCCCTTCGTGCCGGGAAAATTCCGCTGCACCGCCGCAGATCCGTCACATTCGCATCAATTGCCGCAGGCCCGCGCCGGCCCGGAGGTGGCCGCTTGCGCGGCTGCGGCTTTCGTGGTCGATGCGCCCCATGCGGATAAAGACCCTGATTCTCGGCGCCGGCGCGGCTGGCATGATGTGTGCAGCCCATGCGGGCGGCGATTGCCTGGTGGTGGATCACGCCAGGAACCCGGGCGAGAAGATCCGCATCTCCGGCGGCGGGCGCTGCAACTTCACCAATATGTATGCCGCGCCCGAAAACTACATCTCTCAGAACCCGCATTTCTGCAAATCGGCCATGGCCCGTTACACCCAGTGGGATTTCATCGACCTTGTCACCCGCCACGGCATCGCCTGGCACGAAAAAACCCTCGGCCAACTGTTCTGCGACGACTCGGCCCGCCAAATCGTTGCCATGCTGGTGCAGGAGCTGCGCGATGCGGGCGCCGATCTGTGGTTGCAAACCTCGGTGGTGGACGTGCGCCACAGCACCGACGGATACACGGTCCGGCTGGAGCGTGAGGGCACGCCCGTCACCGTCACCGCGCAGAACCTGGTGCTGGCCACCGGCGGCAAGTCGATCCCCAAGATGGGCGCCACCGGGCTGGCCTATGACATCGCACAGCAGTTCGGCCTGCCGGTGCTGGACACCCGCCCCGGCCTCGTGCCCTTCACCTTTGGCGCGGAGCGGTTCAAGCCGCTGGCCGGCGTCGCCCTGCCCGCGCGGCTGTCGAACGCGCGCGCCAGTTTTGACGAGGCGCTGCTGTTCACCCATCGTGGCTTGTCGGGCCCGGCGGTGCTACAGATTTCCAGCTACTGGCAGGAAGGCGAGGAAATCACCGCGCATCTGCTGCCCGACGTCGATCTGTTCAGTGCCCTGCGCGACCAGCGCCAGCAAAGCGGGCGCAAGGATCTGACCACCGAGCTTGCGCGCCACCTGCCCGCCCGGCTGGTCGAAGACCTCGCCGCCGATGGTAGCCTCAAGGGACGCCTTGCGGACCAATCCGACGCCGCCTTGCAGGCGCTGTGCGACCGGCTGCACAACTGGCAGCTAAAGCCCACCGGCACCGAGGGCTACCGCACCGCCGAAGTGACCCTTGGCGGCATCGACACCGACGCGCTCTCCTCGCGCACGATGGAGGCCAAAGCGCAGCCCGGCCTCTATGCGATCGGCGAGGCGGTGGATGTCACCGGCTGGCTTGGCGGCTACAACTTCCAATGGGCCTGGGCCTCGGGCCATGCCGCCGGACAGGCCATCGCCAGCAGCGCCTGATACGCGCCCTGACACCGGCACTGCGATCCAGCCCGCCTCAGGTGCTGTCGAAATCCGCAACCTCGGCCAGCAGCCAGTTGCGAAAGGCGGCAACCGCAGGGTCCGCGCGACGCGCTTCCGGGTAGACCAGCCACACCGAGATATCATCCTCCGTCACCTGATCAAACGGCTGCACCAACGCGCCGCTGGCGATCATGCCGCTGGCATAAGCCGGGGTCAGCAGGCAGGCGCCATGCCCTGCCAAGGCCGCCTGCACCTCCAGCACCTGAGTGCCCAGACTGTGCAGGTCCGCCTGTGGGACATAGTCGACACCGGCCGCCCGGAACCACATCTCCCAGGCCGGATCCCCCGCATCCACCAAGGGCACCCGCAGCAGATCTTCGGGCTGCGTGATCGGGCCATAGGCCTCCATCAGGGCCGGGGTCAGGAGCGGCGTATAGCTGGAGCGGAACAGCAGGTCCGCCGCCAAGCCGGGCCAGCTGCCATGTCCGACACGAATGGCCACGCTGGCCTCGCCTGCCTCCAGATCGACGTAACGGTGATTGACCTCGACCCGCGTGGTGATGCCGGGATGGGCGACCTGAAACAGCCCCAGTCGCGGGCCCAGAATGAAGGCCGCGAAACTGGCAATGGCGCTGATCACCAGCTCCTGCCCACCGCCGCGCACCTCGGCCCAGCCGCGACGCACCATGTCCAGCGCCTCACCAACCTGCAGCTGCAGCGCCTTGCCCGCCGCTGTCGGCACCACCCCGCGCGGCAGGCGCCGAAACAGGGGCTGACCGGCGCGATCCTCAAGCAGCTTGATCTGATAGCTGACCGCCGCCTGCGTCATCGCAAGCTCTTCCGCGGCGCGGCTGAAACTGCCCAACCGGGCCGCCGCCTCAAAGGCGCGCACCGCAGGCAGGGGTGGCAGGGGGGATTTCGCCTTATCCATAAAGCCAGCTTATACCATGCCCCTTGAGTTTCAATTGGTCATTTGCCTCTGCAAAGCGCACATCTACACGACATCACGCAAGGAAGACTGCCATGACCACCATGATCGCACAGCTGAGCCTCTGGCCCGCCATCAGCAGGTTTTTTACCCGCCCCACGCAGAAACGCGGCCCGGGTCAGCACGCCCTGCACAGCCAGGCCCGCCGTGAGCTGTCGCATATGTCCGACCACATGCTGCGCGACCTCGGGCTATAACCAAGGCCGCGACAGCAGGTTCGGGCAGCCTGAGACCTCAGAGCTGCAATCGGGCCGTGACTTCGGCGATGAAATCCTCGCCGCGTTTCTCGAAACTGTCGTATTGGTCGAAACTTGCCGCCGCCGGGGCCAGCAGCACGGTTTCGCCCGCCTCGGCCTCCGCACTCGCCTGCGCCACCGCCTGCGCCATGGTGGTGCAAACCTCGGCTTCCACGTCCAGCTGCATGGCGAACTGCGCCGCCTCGCGCCCGATCACATAGGCTTTGACCACCTCGCCGGTCGCGCCTTTGAGGCCCTCCAGCCCGCCTTCCTTTTCCAGCCCACCGCAGATCCAGCGGATCTTCCTGAAGGCGCTCAGCGCCTTGACCGCGCTGTCGACATTGGTGGCCTTGCTGTCGTTCACGTAGGACACGCCATCGACCTCGGCCACGCGCTGACTGCGGTGCGGCAATCCGGGATAGGTCCGCATCGCCGCCTCGATCACCCGGGGCGCCAGGCCCAGGGTGCGCGCCGCCGCATAGGCCGCGCAGGCGTTCTGATGGTTGTGGGCGCCGGGCAGGCCAGGAATGTCGCGCAGGTCGATCGACCCCGCCTGCCGCCCCTTGCGATATTCCGACAGGAACCCCTTGCGGGCAAAGACCGTCCAGCCTGCGCCGCCCGTCAGCTTCTGCCCTGACGACACCCGGATCACCCGGTCGTCACCGTTGCCCTCGCTCAGCTGCCCGGCCAGGAACAACCCCTCGTCCTCGTCGACGCCAACCACCGCGCGGTCGGGACCACCTTCGGCAAACAGCCGCCGCTTGGCCGCAAAATAGCCGCCCATGCCGGCGTGGCGGTCCAGATGATCCGGCGTCAGATTGGTGAACACCGCCACATCCGGCGTCAGCGCCCGGGCCAGATCGGTCTGGTAGGACGACAGCTCCAGCACCACCACGCCGCCATCGCGCGGCGGGTCGATGTCCAGCACCCCCCGGCCGATATTGCCCGCCATCTGGCTGTCGCGGCCCACATGTTCGAGGATATGATGCAACAGCGCCACCGTGGTCGATTTGCCGTTCGACCCGGTGATCGCAACCACCTTGGGCGGAGTGTCGAACTCGTCCCACTCGCCCGAGGCGACCGAGCGGAAGAACAGCCCGATGTCATTGTCCACCGGCACGCCGGCGATCAGCGCGGCGCGCACCACCGGGTTGGGCCTGGGGTAGAGATGCGGAATGCCCGGCGACACGATCAACGCCGCGATGTCGTCAAAGGCCCCCTGCCTGGTCAACTCACGACAGGCAAAGCCCTCACCTTCGGCGGTGTCGCGCGCCGCCGGATTGTCGTCCCAGCAGATCGCCTCCGCACCGCCTGCGCGCAGCGCCCGCGCGGTGGCGAGGCCGGACCGGCCCAATCCCAGAACCGCCACCTTCTGACCTTGAACGCCTCGTACCGGGATCATGCCTTACCTCTTTTGACATCTCAGTTCGGCGCGACACTGCACCGGAGCGCGGCGGGAATGCAAGCGGGCTGAGGCCCACACGTCCCGCCTTGGGGAGGTCGCAGGCTCTTCGCCCGGACGATAGGCCGGGCAGCCCCCGCCCGCCCCCCCCCCAGGCGGGGCTTTGCCCCCACCTCGGTCGGGCGCTGCCCTTTCGCGTTGCCAACCCCGCGCACGCCCTGCTGACGCCACCTTCATGCCGACGCGCTACAGTTCCCCCGTCGCGACATCAAAAGACCACAGGAGTTCGGCCCGTCCCGAGACCACCCCCTCATTGGGTGCAGGGCGGGTCCACCCGAGGCCTCAGCGGATCTGGCCCTTAAAAAGGCCAGCCGATGCTCCGCCCTCCCGGCGGCGCCGCCTTCTTTTGACAAAAAACGCCGCGCGAGATCTCTCCCACGCGGCTCCATATAGACCAGTGCCCCCAACACGCGCCCCGCCAGCAGGCCGGGCGCCAAAGGTCCTGCGATGACGACCCCAACGACAGACGAACACGGACAGCTGCCGACCTCGGGTGGGGGTGAAAGCCCCTCCCATGGGGGAGGTCGGGGGCTGTCCGGCCTATCGGCCAGACATTATGCAGCCACTCCGGGCTTGGGCCTTAGCGGACCTTCAGCGTTGCCAGCCCGATCATCGCCAGGATCAGCGAGATGATCCAGAAACGGATCACGATGGTCGGCTCTGCCCAGCCTTTCTTCTCATAGTGGTGATGGATCGGTGCCATCAGGAACACCCGCTTGCCGGTGCGCTTGAAATAAAGCACCTGCACGATGACCGACAGCGCCTCCACCACGAACAGGCCGCCGACGATCGCCAGCACCAGCTCGTGTTTGGTGGCCACGGCGATCGCCCCAAGCGCGCCGCCCAGCGCCAAGGATCCGGTATCGCCCATGAACACCGCCGCCGGGGGCGCGTTGTACCACAGGAACCCGAGCCCGCCGCCGAACAATGCGGCGGTGAAAATCAGGATCTCGCCGGTGCCCGGCACATAGTGCACGTCCAGATATTCGGTAAAGTCGACCCGACCCACCGCATAGGCAATGATCCCCAGCGTGCCGGCGGCAATCATCACCGGCATGATCGCCAGCCCGTCGAGCCCGTCGGTCAGGTTCACCGCATTGGCCGCGCCAACAATGACGCAGATGCAGAACGGCACATAAAGGAACCCGAGGTTCACCAGCGTGTCCTTGAACACCGGCAGCGCCAGCTGGTTCTGCAGGTCGCCGGGGTGGTTCCAGCTGGCCCAGAGCGCCGCGATCACCGCAATGGCAAATCCCAGCAGCAGCCGCAGCTTGCCCGGCACGCCCTTGGTGTTCTGCTTGGAGACCTTGGCGTAGTCGTCGGCAAACCCGATGAGACCAAAGGCCATGGTCACGAACAGCACCAGCCAGACAAACGGATTGTCCCAGCGCGCCCACATCAGCGTCGAGGTCAGCAGCGCGCCCACGATCAGCAGTCCGCCCATGGTCGGGGTGCCCGCCTTGGCCAGATGCGCCTCCGGCCCGTCATCGCGGATCGGCTGGCCCTTGCCCTGGGTGCGGCGCAGGACGTTGATCAGCGGCTTGCCGAACATGAAGCCAAAGACAAGCGCCGTGAGAAAGGCTCCGCCCGCGCGGAAGGTGATGTAGCGGAAGAGGTTGAAAAAGTCCCCCCCGTCCGACAGGGCAGTCAGCCAGTAAAGCATACCAGAGCGGTTCCTGTTCTGTGTGGTGCAAGTTGAAGAGTCATGAAGGTGCGTTGCCTTGACCGATTTCCCGGATCGCGTCAACCACGCGCGCCATCTGCATGTAGAGAGAGCCCTTGGCCAGCACCATGTCGCCGCCGCGGATCTGCCCCGTCAGGGCCGCGACCGCCTGCGCGCTGGTCTCAACCCGCAGGCCGCGCTTGGCCTCGGGCAGCGCCGCATGCAGCGCCCCCATCAGCGGGCCGACGCAATGCACGGTGTCGATCTTCTCCATCGCCGGCAGCGCGGCCAGCCCGGCATGCAGCGCCTCGGCCTGCGGTCCCAGCTCGCCCATGTCGCCCAGCACCGCGATCCGGCGCCCTTCCCCGGCCGTTGCCGCCAGCACGGTCAATGCGGCGGCGACCGAGGTCGGGTTGGCATTATAGGCATCATCCAGCACCGTCACCGGCCCGTCCGGCAGATCCACCGTGAACCGCGCACCGCGCCCTTTGACCGGCGACCAGCCCGCAAGACCCGCCAGCGCCAGATCCAGATCCGCGCCCAGCGCCGTCACCGCCGCCAGCGCGCCGATGGCGTTCATGGCGAAATGGGCACCCGGCGACTGAATCTCGGCGGTGACTTCGCGCCCCTCGACCCCGAAGCTGGCGCGGGTCACATCACCGTCCAGCTCCACGGCACGGAGCGTATAGTCCGATGCGCTGCGGCCAAACCAGCGGGTGGCGCAGCCCTTGGCCTCAGCCACCGCGGCCAGCACCGGGCTCTCAACCAGGTCGGCGTTCAGCACCGCAATCCCGCCGGGTTCCAGCCCGTCAAGAATGGCGGCCTTTTCGCGGGCGATGCCAGCGACATCCTCGAACGCCTCAAGATGCACGGCGGCGACGGTGGTGACCATGGCCACATGCGGGCGCGCCTGACGGGCCAGCGGGGCAATCTCGCCGGGATGGTTCATGCCGATCTCGATCACCGCATATTCGGAGTCGGCGGGCATCCGGGCCAGCGTCAGCGGCACGCCCCAATGGTTGTTGAAACTGGCCACGGCGGCATGAGTGCGCCCCTGTGGCGCCAGCATCGCAGCCAGCATTTCCTTGGTCGAGGTCTTGCCGACAGATCCGGTCACGGCAACGACCTTTGCCGCCGTGCGCGCCCGACCGGCGCGACCCAGAGCCTCCAGCGCGGTCTGCACGGCATCGACCAGCAACAGCGGCGCGTCCTCGGCAACGCCGTCGGGAATGCGCGAGACCAGCGCCGCGCCTGCACCCTTCTCCAGCGCCTGCGCCACAAAGTCGTGACCGTCCCGCGCCGCCGTCAGCGCCACAAAGAGATCACCGGGCGCGATGCTGCGGGTGTCGATGGAGATCCCCTCCACCACCCAGTCGGTGGTGGCCCGCCCACCGGTGGCGGCAGCGGCATCTACAGAGGTCCAGAGGCTCATACCATTCTCCCGTCCAGCGCGGCGACGGCCATGCTGGCCTGTTCGACGTCGTCAAAAGGCAGCACATCGGTGCCGATGATCTGGCCGCTCTCGTGGCCCTTGCCGCAGATCAGCAGCGCGTCGCCCGGCTCCAGCATGTCGACACCGCGCAGGATCGCTTCGGCCCGGTCGCCGACATTGAGCGCATCGGGCGCCCCGCCCATCACCGCGGCGCGGATGGCCTCGGGGTCTTCGGAGCGCGGGTTGTCATCGGTCACGATCACCGCATCGGCGTTTTCATGTGCCGCCTGCCCCATCAGAGGGCGCTTGGTCGCGTCGCGATCCCCACCTGCCCCGACGATGGCCACGAGGCGGCCCAGCACATGCGGGCGCAGCGCCTTGATCGCGGTGGCCACCGCATCGGGCGTATGGGCGTAATCGACAAAGACCGTGGCGCCATTGTCGCGGGTCGCAGCCAGCTCCATCCGGCCCCGCACGGTGGTCAGATGCGGCAGGGTTTCAAACACCTGCTCCGGCACCTCGCCGCTGGCGATGGCCAGACCGGCGGCGACCAGCACGTTTTCCGCCTGAAAGCCCCCGATCAGATTGAGCCGCGCGGTAAAGGGCCGGTCATGCCAGCTAAACCGGATGTCCTGCCCGGTGGCATCCACCCGCACCCCCATCAGCGCAATGTCGCCCAGACCGCGACCGACCGAGATGATCTCCTGCCCGCGCGCGGCGGCAATGGCGCGCATTTCGGCACCACGCGGATCGGACATGTTGATGACGGCAACACCGTCCTCGGACAGCACCCGGCGGAACAGCCCGGCCTTGGCGGCAAAATAGGCCTCGAAGGTCTCGTGATAATCCAGATGGTCCTGGGTGAAATTGGTAAAGCCACCCGCCATCAGTTGCACCCCGTCGAGCCGGCGCTGATCGAGCCCGTGCGAGGAGGCCTCCATCGCGACATGGGTCACCCCCGCCTCTGCCGCCGCCGCGAGGGCGCGATGCAGGGTGATCGGTTCCGGCGTGGTATGGGCCAGCGGATGCGACCAGGCGCCCTCGATCCCGGTGGTGCCGAGGTTCACCGCCTGATGGCCCAACTCGGTCCAGATCATGCGCAGGAAGGTGGCGACCGAGGTCTTACCATTGGTGCCGGTGACCGCCACCGAAACCGGCGGTTGTCCGCCGAACCACAGCGCCGCCGCACCCGAAAGCGCCTGCCGGGGGTCCTCGGTGACCACCAGCGCCGCACCCGCCGCACTCACCGCATCGCCCGCGATCTCGGCGCCCCTGGCATCGGTCAGCACCGCCACAGCACCCTGCTCCAGCACCTGTACGACAAATTCCGCACCATGCACGCGAACCCCGGGCAAGGCCGCAAAGACAAAGCCCTTTTGCACCTCGCGGCTGTCCACCGCCAGCCCGGTGATCTCCGGATCCATGCCGCCACGGGCGGTCAGCCCCAACTGGCTGAGCTTGAGCGCTGGTTTGTCTGTCATGGCGTCCCCACCTCTTTAGTTTGAGGTGAGGGTTACACCAGAGATACGGGCAGGTTCAATCTGCGGTCTGAGCCCCAGCAGCGGCGCCAGACGTGCGATCATCTCCGCCGCCACCGGCGCTGCGGTCCAACCGGCGGTGCGACGCGGCTCGCCATGGGCCACGACCTCCGGTTCATCCAGCGTCACCACCAGCACATACTTGGGCTCGCTGACCGGGAAAACGGCGGCAAAGGTGGCGATCACCTTGTTCTCGTAATAGCCGCCGCGGGGCTTGGGCTTGTCGGCGGTGCCGGTCTTGCCGCCCACCTCGTAGCCCTTGACCTCGGCAAAGGAGGCGGTGCCCTCGCTGACCACCCGGCGCAGCATGTCGAGCGAGGCATTCGCCACCTCCTCGCGCATCACCCGCGGACCCGGCTGCGGCGTCTTCTGCTTCAGGATCGTCGGCGCCACGTAATGGCCGCCATTGGCGATCGCCGCATAGCCCGCCGCCAGATGCATCGGCGTGGTGGAAATACCGTGACCATAAGAGATCGTCATCGCCGACAGCTCCGACCAGTTCTTCGGCAACAGCGGCTGACCGCCCGAGGCCTCGACGATTTCGAACGGCGTCGGCTTCAGCATGCCCAGATCCTCCAGGAAGCTGCGCTGACGCTCCGCGCCGATCTGCTGCGCCAGTCGCGCGGTGCCGATGTTGGAGGACTTCTCGATGATCTTGGAGACCGTCAACTCCTTGCCGTAGTTGTGGAAATCCCGGATTGTGAACTTGCCCCAGCGCAACGGCCCGCGAATGTCGATCACGGTCGAGGGGTTCACCAGCCCCAGCTCCATCGCCTGTGCGGTGGCAAAGATCTTGAAGGTGGAGCCCAGCTCATAGACCCCCTGCACCGAACGGTTGAACAGCGGGCTCTGCGAGGGATCAAAGCCCGAGGTCGGCGGGCGCGGGCGGTCGTTGGGATCAAAATCCGGCAGCGACGCGACAGAGATCACCTCGCCGGTGTTCACATCCATCAGGATCGAGGTCGCGCCCTTGGCGTTCATCAGCTTCATGCCGCCATAGAGCACCTCTTCGGTGGCGTCCTGCACCGAGAGATCGAGGCTCAGTTCCAGCGGCTTGCCCGCATTGGCCGGATCGCGCAGATAGTCGTCAAAGGTCTTTTCGACCCCGGCCACCCCGATCACCTCAGCCGCGCTGACGCCCTCCTTGCCGAAGGAGGCCCCGCCCAGCACATGGGCGGCCAGCTTGCCATTGGGATAGAGCCGCATTTCGCGCGGGCCGAACAACAGGCCGGGATCGCCGATGTCATGCACCGCCTGCATCTGCTCGGGGCTGATTTTCTTCTTGATCCACAGGAACTTGCGCTTGCCGGTGAAGTCCTTGACCAGGCGTTCGCGCTCCAGATCCGGAAAGATCGCCACCAGTTTGTCGGCGGCAGCGATCGGGTCGATCATCTGCGGCGGCTGGGCATAGAGCGAATGGGTCTCGAAATTGGTCGCCAGAATGCGCCCGGCCCGGTCGACGATATCGGCGCGCTGGTTGGCAATGGCGCTGCCGCCGATCGAGGCCACGGGCTCGGAAGGTTCCGAGGTCGCCATGATCGCCATGCGTCCGCCGATCGCCAGATAGGCGCAGACAAAAAAGGCCGCCAGCACCAGCAGGCGCCCCTCGGCCCGGGTGCGGGCGCGGACTTCCATGTCGCGGTGGCGCTGCGCGAGGTTCTCGCGTTCGATCAGATCCGGGTTCTCGCCGCGCGCACGGGCGGGCAGAACACGGGCCAGCGGACGCAGGGGGGTGCGGATCATTGGTCGTCCTCCCGGCCATAGGCGGAGACCTCGACCCCCTCCTCGATCACCAGACCCGACGGCGGATAGGAGACCTCATCGACGCGGCCAAACTGATCCGGGCGCAGCGGCAGCAGGCCGAGGCGTTCAAAGTTCAGTTCCGCCAGCTCGCGCAGGCGGTCGGGACGGTTGAGATAGGCCCATTCGGCGCGCAGCACGCTGAGCCGGACCTGCGCCGCGGCGATTTCGCTGCGCAGCGCGCGGGTTTCCTTCAGCACCTGCTGGGTGGCGTAATTCTCGCGGTAGGCCCAGAATGCCAGACCAAAGACCGCGAGGATCGTCATGATATAGGCAAGGGTTCTCATCAGCGCGTCTCTTTCAGCTGCGGCATGCTCAGCTCCTTGGCGGTGATCTCCACCGGGGCGGCATCGGTGCGGCGGCCCACGCGCAACAGCGCCGAGCGCGAACGCGGGTTCTGCGCCAGCTCGTCCTTGTCGGGGCCAACGGCCTTGCGGGTGACCAGCTCAAACTGGCTGGGCTGTTCTTCCATCGCCGGCGCAAAACGGTTGGCATTGCCGGTCTTGTTGGCGCGATGCTGAAAGAAGCGTTTGACCATGCGGTCCTCGACCGAATGGAAGGTCACAACCGCCAGCAGCCCGCCGGGTTTGAGCGCCCGTTCTGCGGCCAGTAGCCCGCCCATCAGCTCCTCATATTCGCCATTCACCGCGATGCGCAGCGCCTGAAAGCTGCGGGTCGCCGGGTGCGACTGACCGGGCTTGGGACGCGGCAGGCAGCCCTCGATGATTTCGGCCAGACGCAGGGTGGTGGTGATCGGCTCCAGCGCGCGTTCCCGCACGATCGCCTTTGCAATCCGGCGCGAGGCGCGTTCTTCGCCAAAACTGTAAATAATATCAGCCAGTTGCACCTCTGTGAGCTCTGCCACCAGATCCGCCGCCGAGGGGCCATCCTGCGACATGCGCATGTCCAGCGGTCCGTCCTTCATGAAGGAAAAACCGCGCTCTGCCAGATCCAGCTGCATCGAGGATACCCCAAGGTCCAGCACTACGCCATCCAGATCAGAGGCGTATTCATCCATACGCGAGAACACGCCCTGTTGCAGCACGAGGCGGTCACCGTACTCTGCCGCCCAATCCTGCGCCATCTCAAAGGCCAGCGGGTCACGGTCGACGCCAATGACCTGATCGGCACCCGCGGCCAAGAGGCCCTTGGTGTAGCCTCCGGCGCCGAACGTGCCATCAAGCCAGCGGCCCGTGACCGGCGCCACCGCCTCCAGCAGCGGTTTCAGCAGGACGGGAACATGGGGACCGGAAGGGGCAGCGGGGCGGTCCGTCATCGGTTACGCGCCTCCGGCGCCGTCTAGGAACTCAAGGGGATCGAAGTCTTCGGGCAGCTCTTCCATCATCTTCTCGGCTTCGGCCATTTCGACCTCTTCATAGGTCTCGGGCTTCCAGATCTGGAAGGTATCCCCGGAGGCGATAAAGAAGGCCTCA
This sequence comes from Epibacterium sp. MM17-32, assembly GCF_022348205.1. Taxonomy (NCBI): domain Bacteria; kingdom Pseudomonadati; phylum Pseudomonadota; class Alphaproteobacteria; order Rhodobacterales; family Roseobacteraceae; genus Epibacterium; species Epibacterium sp. MM17-32. The sequence continues at coordinate 56,846 of NZ_JAKRFC010000021.1, forward strand.
CCATCGAGGTCGATCTTCTGGCGCAGCTTCGCGGGCAGCACCAGGCGACCGGTCTCATCGACGGTGGTGGGCAGGGACTGACCGTTGAACATACGTTCGAGGATCTTGCGCCCTTTGGAGCCGCGCGGCAAGGCGGCGATCTTGGCGTCGACCTCCTCGATCGCTTCCATGGTATAGCATTCCAGGTACTGGCGGCGCTGGTCGCCGTAGACAATCACCAGCTCCGGGTTGTCACCGGGCTGCCAGTTGGGATCGGAGGCCTCCAGCACACGCCGAAAAGAGGCCGGGATAGACACCCGCCCCTTCGTATCGACCTTGTGCTGGCTTTCGCCTCTGAACCTGCGGCCCAATGTGCCGACCCTTTCCGCGCCCCTCGCGTTGCCGTGTCGCCCCAATTCAGGGGCCCGAAACTAAAAGGGGCGAGTTGATCCGCTGCCACTGATCAACCCGCCGCCTTGACCCGCTTTGCGGGGTGTCCGACTGCGCGCGCCACCTGGGGGGATGTCTGCTCGCCCGCGCGCCGGATCTCTTTGTTGATGAAAGCGAAGGCCTGTATGAAACCTGCCGTTTTGTAAGGTTGGGGTCGTTTGGTGCCCCGTGCTCTTCGTCCTCATCGGATGAATTAGGGATACTATGGGAATGCATGGCCCTGCAAGGGATTTTTGCCACTCCACGCCCAGAATCGGCAGTGCGAGTCGCATTTTGCGCGTGATCTCAAGAGAAAATTAGGAGTTTCCTGCCGTATATTGGTGCAAAACCACAAGGGACCACCATATATACGCACGACTTGCAGCCGAGAAAAACTTCCCCTAGTTTCCCACGATTCTTCTGGAACGGATCGAGCGCCTTAGCGTGTTCCCACAATGTTCTCACGCAACACCCCAAATCGCAGATCTTTTCCCTCCTCCAGAGGCCAATGCGTGATTCGTTTTGAGCCGATGCCGTGAAGCGCCCACGGTTTCCCACAGATCCCATGATTTCCCAACCGCCCCACCAAGCCACCCCAAGCCGCCTGCCCCGCTTGTAGCGTGACGGACTTTTTTGCGGCACCGCGGTTTTGGGTTGAGGCGGAACTGAAGGAACGCTTAAGTCGCAGCAGGTTCAAAGGGCAAGGGGACCCCCTGAAACAACAGCTTTGATGGTGGTGGAGAGATGGGGGCCCGGCTCAGGTTGCAGCATCTCACGGCCTGCTTTCGACGCTGCCCCCGAACTGGAATGGAAGACGACGACCGGAGGACAGGATGACCGAAACCAGAGCCGTACTGACAGCGCGCTCCGCTGGACTGGATGACGACGGCCCAAACGCCCTGCGCGTGCCGCAGCTGTTCAGCGATCTTCCGGATGCTGTCGTTGTCGCAAACAGCGCGCGCGAGATCACATGGGTAAATCCCGCGTTTGAACGCCTGTTCGGTCATCAGTGCAAGGACGTCCTGGGGCGCACGACGGAGTTCTTGTACGCATCTCACAACAGCTACGTTGAAAAGGGGTCCCAGCACTTCAGCTCCGCCCCCTCCGCGCAACAGCACAGCTATGAGGTCAGCTATCTCAAGAAGAACGGCGAGGCGTTTCTGAGCCAAACCACCGGCGGCCCCATTCGCGGTGATGACGATCAGCCGATCGGCTACTTTGCTGTCATCAAGGATATTTCGGATACCCGAATGTTCGAGACCCTCCTTCGCGTGCTGTTTGATATCGCGACCAGCCAGTCGCTCTCACCCAAAGAGAAAATTCATGAAATCCTGAAGCTGGGCTGTGAACGATTTGAGACGATGTCGGCGATCGTCAGTTGCGTGCGAGATCAGACCTACACCGTCACCTATTGTTACTCGGAGGAAGCGCCCGTCGAGCCGGGCACGACCTTTGACCTTGGCGATACCTATTGTTCAAAGACGCTGCTGTCGGATGGCCCGGTGGCCTATCATTGTGCATCGCAATCAGAATTGGCGACACATCCCTGCTACAATATGTTCTTGCTGGAAACATACATCGGGGTGCCTCTCATCGTCGGGGGGCGTATATTTGGAACCTTGAACTTTACCTCCCCCGAAGCACGTCGCCCGTTTAGCGAAATGGATTTAGAGGTGATCAAGCTGTTCGCCGCATGGGTTTCTCAGCAGCTCAGCATCGATGAAGCCTTGTCTGAGGCTGGCTTGGCTTAACCGTATGTTTGTGGGGTGAGCGATCCGGGGGACGCGCGGCATTGGTCGAGGTCGCGCCCTCATCTGCAAGGCGCGCGGACGCCCCGTCCTGCCCCTGTTTTCAGCCCAACCTTCTTTCGCGCTCTGTCGTGCAACGGGTCCGAGGCATGCATCCCGTGAGCGCGGGCAGCGGCCGGGTGGCGCATTTGCCCCCGGCGCCCGCCCCGGATGCAGATGCAACGCCTGGGGCCGGTGTCAGGCCATCCCACCCTGTACCAGCCCGGTTGCGATACGCGCATAGGCATCGGACATGACGCCCGCCCCTGCGGCGACCGGGGTGCCGCGATCCCCTGCAAGGCGGGTCTCCAGATCGATGGGCAAAGCGCCGAGGAGCGGCAAACCAAGCGCCTCCGCTTCGGCCGCAACACCGCCGGAACCGAAGATCTCATGCGTGCCGCCGCAATCCGGGCAGGTAAAGAAGGACATGTTCTCGATCAGACCCAGCACCGGGGTCTTCAACGTCTCGAACATGTCGAGCGCCTTGCGGGCATCCAGAAGCGCCACGTCCTGCGGTGTCGAGACCACGATGGCCCCGGACAGCTCAGCCTTGGTGCACAGGGTCAATTGCACGTCGCCGGTGCCCGGCGGCAGATCCACGATCAGCACGTCCAGCGCGCCCCAGTTCACCTGCCCCAGCATCTGCTGCAATGCCCCCATCAGCATCGGGCCACGCCAGACCACCGCCTTGCGCTCCTCGACCATGAAGCCGATCGACATCACGATGACCCCATGCGCGTGCAGCGGTTCGATGGTGGTGCCGTCGGGGCTGGCCGGACGGCCGGAGACCCCCATCATGCGCGGCTGCGAGGGTCCGTAGATGTCCGCATCCAGCAGACCCACCTTGCGCCCCTGCCGCGCAAGCGCCACCGCGAGGTTGGCGCTGACGGTCGACTTGCCGACACCGCCCTTGCCGGAGGCGACCGCGAGAATGCGCTTTACGCCGGCCGGTTTCATCGGGGCCGCCTGGGGTTTGGGATGCCCCCCCAGCTTGAGACTTGGGGCGGGTTTCTGCGCGGCCGGACCATGGGCGGTCAGGACCACCGACACCTCCTCCACCCCGGGCAACTCGCGAACCGTTGCTTCTGCCGCGCGGCGCAGGGGCTCCATCTGCTCGGCGATCTGCGGCGACGGGGCCTCGATCACGAACCGCACCGTGCCGCCCTCGATGCTCAGGGCGCGCAGCATGTCCCGCGACACCAGCGTCCCCCCGTCCGGCAGAGCCAGGCGCTCCAGCGCGTTGCGAATCTCTTCCTGTGTGACGGACATCGGCTGTACTCCTTCTGTGGGCGCCGCGGGCGGCTGTCCCGGCATATATGCGCTCTGCGCCCACAGCCCAAGCGGCAAAATGGCAGCGGTAACGCCGCGCGCGATCAATTGTTGCCCAGATCCGTGGCGCCTGGACATAAAATCGCGCAAGCTTTGGGCAGTTTCCGAAAAATATCCGTTTTACCCATGCACTTGCTGCATAGCAGAAATGACCAATTCCCGGATTGTGCATTTGCAGCATTCGCTTATCTTAAGGATCAACAACACGGACACAAGCGAACGGGCATACGGCCCCGACGATCCAGAGCGAGACGAAACGATGGCCCTTCTGAACCAGATCCACACCCAGAAATCCTTCGCCCCTGCAGGCGTCGCGCAGATGGTGCAGGCGCTGCGGGAGAAGATCGCGCAGTACCGCGTCTATCGCCAGACCCTGACCGAGCTCAACGCCCTGAGCGGTCGCGAATTGGCGGATCTCGGCCTCAACCGCTCCATGCTGAAGCGGGTCGCCCTCGAAGCGGCCTACGAAAATATCTGAGAACACAAGAGATCAGGTCCTTTCTCCTCCTCCCTTAAGGACCTGTCCTAGGCGGTGGCATCTTCCTCCTCCCTGATGCCACCGCACCCTATACCGGCCCTGAGCCGGACCCAGATGCACCGGGTTTCCTCCTCCCTTTAACCTGGTGTTTGACAGAACGGCGGTGCCCTCTCCTCCTCCCTGGGCGCCGCCGTTTCCTGTTCTGCCCTATCCCGCACCGCTGAAACGACAAAAACCCCCGCAGCGGTCCATCCGCGGCGGGGGCTTTGTGTTTTGATTTGTGTTTTTTTTTGGGGGGGGTGGCGGGGCAGGCGCAGAGGCCCTGGCCTCTGCGCCTGCCCCGCCCGGGTCGGATCGCGTTGCGATCCGATCCCGCAAAATCCAGCCGGATCGCGTCAGCGATCCGTCCGTTTGGTACCCTCAGTCAGAAGGGCACGTCGTCGCTGGCCGACACAAACCGCGCCACAACCTTCTTGGTGCCGGCCTTTTCAAACGCCACCTCCAGCTTGTCGCCTTCCATTCCGATCACAGCGCCATAGCCGAACTTCTGGTGAAACACGCGTTCGCCGATGGTGAAGGCGGATGTCGCGGTCAGATCGATCACCTGGTTTCTGCTCTCGCGCGGCTTGCTCAGCCCGCGCTCACCGGCGCGCGCCTGCATCCGCTTCCAGCCGGGCGAGTTGTACCCGTCCGCCTCGGCCATGCGATCCTCGATGGTGGAACGGCCATAGGGGTTGGCGCTCGCCTCGGCAAACCCAGCCCCTGCGCCGGGCGCCGCTGCGCCATAACCGCCACTATAGAGGCCCGGAGGCGTCAGCACCTCCACATGCTCTTCGGGCAGCTCATCGACAAAACGCGAGGGCAACTGCGACTGCCACTGGCCAAACACCCGACGGTTGCCCGCAAAGGAGATCGTGCAGACCTCCTCGGCGCGGGTGATGCCCACATAGGCCAGGCGGCGTTCCTCTTCGAGGCCCTTGAGGCCGCTTTCATCCATCGAGCGTTGCGAGGGGAACAGCCCATCCTCCCAGCCCGGCAGGAACACCGCGGGAAACTCCAGCCCCTTGGCCGCGTGGAGCGTCATGATCGACACTTTTTGCTCGGCGTCTTGCTTGTCATTGTCCATCACAAGGCTGACGTGTTCGAGGAACCCTTGCAGATTGTCGAAGTTTTCCAGCGCCTTGACCAGTTCCTTGAGGTTTTCAAGCCGTCCGGGGCTGTCGGGGTTCTTGTCCGCCTGCCACATGGCGGTATAGCCGCTCTCATCCAAGATGATCTCGGCCAGCTCAACATGCGAGACCTCGGTGCGGGCCTGAAATTCCTCAAAGCTCTGCACGCCCTCAAGGACCGCATCCTCGTCACCGTCATTCGGGATCACGGCGCGGGTCATCTGCCCCCAGCGGGCGATGTTTTCAACGAGGCGGCGCAGGGCGGCCCCGCCCTTGCCCTTGATGAGACCTTCCTCGACCGCGAGGCGCGCGCCCTCAACGAGAGAGACGCCGTTTTCGCGCGCCACCATTTGAATGGTCTGCTGTGCCTTGTCGCCAAGGCCGCGTTTGGGTGTGTTGACGATGCGCTCAAAGGCCAGATCATCCTCAGGCGAGATCACCACGCGGAAATAGGCCATGGCATCGCGGATTTCCAACCGCTCGTAAAAGCGCGGACCGCCAATGACGCGGTAGGGCAGACCAATGGTCAGAAAGCGGTCCTCAAAGGCGCGCATCTGATGGGAGGCGCGCACGAGAATCGCCATTTCATTGAGGCCATACTGGCGCATACCACGGGTGCCGCGCTGCATCGCCTCGATTTCCTCGCCAATCCAGCGGGCCTCTTCCTCGCCGTCCCAATGGCCGATCAGGCGGACCTTTTCACCGCCGTCGGCTTCGGTCCACAGCTCCTTGCCCAAGCGGCCCTCATTGCCGCGAATGACGCCGGAGGCCGCCGAAAGAATGTGTTTGGTGGAGCGGTAGTTCTGTTCCAGCCGGATCACCTTGGCGCCGGAGAAATCCTTTTCAAACCGCAGGATATTGCCCACCTCGGCGCCCCGCCAGCCGTAGATCGACTGGTCGTCATCGCCGACGCAGCAGATGTTTTTATGCCCCGAAGCCAAGAGCCGCAGCCAGAGGTATTGGGCGACGTTGGTATCCTGATATTCGTCCACGAGGATGTAGCGGAACCAGCGGTGGTACTGCGCCAGCAGGTCCGGGTTGTTCTGGAAAATCTCAACGCAGTGCAGCAGCAGGTCGCCAAAATCGACCGCGTTCAGCTCCTTGAGGCGGGTCTGATACTGGTCATAGAACTCGGTGCCACGATGATTATAGGCGCTGGCATCCCCTGCGGGCACCTTGGCGGGCGTCAGCGCGCGGTTTTTCCAGTCGTCGATGATATTGGCCAGCATCCGCGCGGGCCAGCGCTTGTCGTCGATGCCCGCCGCCTGAATAAGCTGTTTCAGCAGGCGGATCTGGTCGTCCGTGTCCAGAATGGTGAAGTTGGATTTCAACCCCACCAGCTCCGCGTGACGGCGCAGCAGCTTGACGCAGATCGAGTGGAAGGTGCCGAGCCAGGGCATGCCCTCGGCGGGCTGGCCAAGCATGCGGCCCACGCGTTCCTTCATTTCGCGGGCGGCCTTGTTGGTGAAGGTCACCGCGAGGATCTCGTTGGTGCGCGCCCTGTTGGTGGTCAACAGATGCACGATACGGGTGGTCAGCGCCTTGGTCTTGCCGGTGCCCGCGCCCGCCAGCATCAGCACCGGGCCGTCCAGCGTTTCCACCGCCTCGCGTTGGGCCGCGTTGAGGCCATCCATATAGGGTGTGGGGCGCGCAGCCATGGCGCGGGCGGACAGCGATGCGCCCTCAAAGGCGTCCATTTCGTCAAATGTGCTCATGCGGCGATCCTAGCGTGTTTCGGCGACATCGGAAAGAGGTGTTCATGCTCCGTTCACACCGGTGCCTTCCGTTTGCCCTGGCAATCCGCATAGCAGCGACGCCCACGGGAATAAAGTGGCGGCTGCGCGCGCCAAAGGGATAGGGGCGCTGGTCGAATGCGGGCGGTGCTGCGCCGATGGGACCTCGCATCTGCGCCGCGCGCTCTGTAGAACTCCGGACACCGCGCCGGATGCGGAAAGAGTAGAGCCACCATGCGCCGATTGATGTACCTGAGCCACGCCCTGACCTCGATGACGGAGGAAAAGACCGCCGCCATCGTCGAGAAGTCGCGGCGCAAGAATGCCGCCTGCGGGCTGACCGGCGCGCTGGTGTTTTCCGATGGTGCGTTCCTGCAAATCCTCGAAGGTCCGGAGGCGGCCGTCGCCGCCCGCTTTGCCGCGATCCGGACGGATGCCCGTCATCACGACATCACCGTGATCAGTGATACAACCGCGGGCCTGCGCTGTTATCCGGAGACGCCCATGGCCCTGCTGCTGCCGGATCAGCTGCCGGAGGATGCCCGGCAGGCGCTCGGCTCTCTCTATGCGCTGCGGCCCCAGCCACAGCGGCGTGGGTTGCGGGATCTGCTGCCGCGGTTCACGCCGCAACTGGCCGCCTGACGCCAGCCTGCTCCGCGCCGGTGCGGGAGGGGGCTGGACAGGGCCGCCGAAACGCCAATGATGGCGGGCATGAGTTTGGATCAACGTTTCCCCGGCCTGGATGATCTGCGCGCCAGGGCCCGCGCGCGCCTGCCCCGCTTTGTCTGGGAGTATCTCGACAGTGCCACCGGGCGAGAAGCCACGCAGGCACGCAATCGCCGCTGTCTTGACCGGATCGGGCTGATGCCTGCGATCCTGGGGGGACCGCAGGAGGTGGACCTGAGCACCACGCTGTTTGGCACCAGACTGCCGCGCCCCTTTGGCATTGCGCCGGTGGGGATGTCGGGGCTGATCTGGCCCGACGCCGAAGGTCATCTGGCCCGTCATGCGGCGGCAACCCAGATCCCCTATGGGCTCTCGACAGTGGCGAGCCAAAGCCCCGAGGATCTGGCCCCGCATCTGGGGGAACAGGGCTGGTTTCAGATGTATCCGCCCAAGGATGAGGGCATCCGCAAGGACATGCTGGCCCGCGCCGGCGCGGCCGGGTTCAAGGTCTTGGTGCTGACGGTTGATGTGCCGGTGGCCTCGCGCCGGGAACGGCAGGTGCGGTCGGGGCTGACACAGCCACCCCGGCTGACCCCGCGCCTGCTGGCACAGGTGGCGATGCGCCCCACATGGGCGCTGGGGATGGCGCGGCAGCATCGCGGCGATGGCGGCATGCCGCATATGCTCACGCTGGACAAATACATCGAGGGCGCGGCCTCGGCGCTGTCGTCAACCGCGCATATCGGCTATTTGCTGCGCACTGCGCCGGATTGGGATTACCTGCAGTGGCTGCGCGATCATTGGGAGGGGCCACTGGTGGTCAAGGGCGTTCTGGATGCGCGCGACGCGCCCCGGCTGGAGGCGGCAGGGGTGGATGCGATCTGGATCTCCAACCACGCGGGCCGTCAGTTTGATGCGGCCCCTGCCCCGATCGAGGTGCTGGAAGAGATGCGCGCCGCCACCCGCCTGCCGCTGATCCTGGATAGCGGCATCGAGGGCGGGCTGGATATCCTGCGCGCCATGGCGCTGGGGGCGGATTTTGTGATGCTGGGGCGGGCGTGGCACTATGCGCTTGCAGCATTGGGGGCCGCGGGACCGGCGCATTTACATGACATCCTGAGCAAGGATCTGAGCGCAAATATGGGACAGCTGGGCATCGGCACGCTGGCAGAGCTGCGCGACCTCAGGCGGCTGCATCTGGACTGAGCCCCCAAAAGTTTAGGCGCGATCCTCGCCCAAGGACCGCGCCTCCCCCGCCTATCCCCCCCGGGTCAGACTGGTTGTTATCGGTGTCGCGCCGACGCGCCCGACCTTATGCCGCCAGCAATTGTCTGAAGCTGGCCAGGAAGTCGCGCACCAGATGGCGCACCGTCAGATCGCGACCGCGCAGGGCGCTGTTGATCGGCAGCAAGGCACGCAGCGGCGCGATATTCTCGCCGCCCAGTAGCGGCAGCGCCTCGGGTGTTTCATGCACAAAGACCCAGTCGGTAAAGGCGCGCATCTGAATTTCGCGGGCCTGCAGCACCTCGAAATCGCGGTGGCGCGGATCGTCCTGGATTTTCTGGGCGCGGCGGCGGATGGCAGCTTCGTCGCCTTCGAGAATGTGCAGGAACCGCCCCTGATGCGCCAGCAGCATGCCGGTCAGCCCGGCCTTGCGGTTGTTGCGATGACAGGTGCCTGCGATATCCGCGATCTGATGCGCGGTGAGATCCTGGCTGGCGGTGCTGACATAGACAAAGCGGTGCATCTCGGTGTTCCTTGGTGCGTGTGGCTGTGACCTTGGTTTGCGGTGGTCTTTGGGGATCGCGTTTTGCAGATCCGGTGCTGTTGATTAAAATTTATCCGAAATCCTCTCGAATAGAAGCACTATCCTTTAGAGTGGTTAACGCCTCCAAAGCACAGGGGCGAAATGCTGCACTGCAAAAAAGTGCGTGCACCCGCGCCCCGGGATCGGTAAAACAACGCCAGCCCGCCTTCCCAAACGGCCTTCCGTGGCGGCAGAACGCCGGAATTTCCGGCGCAACCTTCGCGTTTCGGCACTCCCATCCGCCGAAATTCAAGAAAAAGGGGCGCAAGTGAACGCGATCATGCCGCAGATACCCACAAGCCGGGATGTTCTGCGTGTCATACAGCCGTTACCACTTCGCCATCCATCAAGACCCCGGGGGAGAGATGACTGAGTTCAACAAGATCCTGATTGCCAACCGAGGCGAAATCGCCATCCGTGTGATGCGCGCCGCCAACGAGATGGGCAAACGTACCGTGGCCGTCTATGCGGAGGAGGACAAACTGGGCCTGCACCGCTTTAAGGCGGACGAAGCCTATCGCATCGGCGAGGGCCTCGGCCCGGTTGCCGCCTACCTGTCGATCGACGAGATCATTCGCGTCGCCAAGGAATGCGGCGCCGATGCGATTCACCCGGGCTATGGCCTGCTGTCGGAAAACCCCGATTTTGTGGATGCCTGCGCGCGCAACGGCATCACCTTCATCGGCCCCAAGGCCGAGACCATGCGCGCCCTGGGCGACAAGGCCAGCGCCCGTCGCGTGGCGATCGAGGCCGGCGTTCCGGTCATTCCGGCCACCGAGGTGCTGGGCGATGACATGGACGCGATCCGCAAGGAAGCGGCAGAGGTCGGCTATCCCCTTATGCTCAAGGCGAGCTGGGGCGGCGGCGGACGCGGCATGCGCCCGATCCACTCGGAGGACGAGCTGGAAGAAAAGGTTCTGGAAGGCCGCCGCGAGGCCGAAGCCGCCTTTGGCAATGGCGAAGGGTATCTGGAAAAGATGATCACCCGCGCCCGCCACGTCGAGGTGCAGATCCTTGGCGACAAACACGGCGAGATCTACCACCTGTTTGAGCGCGACTGCTCCGTGCAGCGCCGCAACCAGAAGGTCGTGGAACGCGCGCCCGCGCCCTATCTGACGGATGCGCAACGGACCGAGATCTGCGATCTGGGCCGCAAGATCTGCCAACATGTGAACTATGAATGTGCGGGCACCGTCGAATTCCTGATGGATATGGAGACGGGCAACTTCTACTTCATCGAGGTGAACCCACGGGTGCAGGTGGAACACACCGTCACCGAAGAAGTCACCGGCATCGACATCGTGCAGGCGCAGATCCTGATCGCCGAGGGCAAGACGCTGGCAGAGGCCACCGGCAAGGCCAGCCAGGGCGATATCACCCTCAACGGCCACGCGCTGCAAACCCGTGTGACCACCGAGGATCCGCTCAACAACTTCATCCCGGACTATGGCCGTATCACGGCCTATCGCTCGGCCACCGGCATGGGCATCCGTCTGGATGGCGGCACCGCCTATGCGGGCGGGGTCATCACGCGCTACTATGATAGCCTGTTGACCAAGGTGACGGCCAAAGCACCGACACCGGAAAAGGCCATCGCCCGTATGGACCGCGCACTGCGCGAATTCCGCGTGCGCGGTGTCAGCACCAACATCGCCTTTGTCGAGAACCTGCTGAAGCATCCGACCTTCCTGTCGAATGAATACACCACCAAGTTCATCGACGAGACGCCGGAGCTGTTCCAGTTCGCCAAGCGCCGTGACCGGGGCACCAAAGTGCTGACCTATATCGCGGATATCTCCGTCAACGGTCACCCGGAAACCGAAGGCCGCGCCGCGCCGCACCCCGACCTGAAGGAGCCCCGCGCGCCCAAGGTCGACAAGGGCAACCTGCCCTATGGCACGCGTAACCTGTTGGAACAAAAGGGTGCCAAGGCGGTCGCGGACTGGATGAAGGCGCAGCGGCAACTGCTGCTCACCGACACCACCATGCGCGACGGGCACCAGTCCCTGCTGGCCACCCGCATGCGCAGCCATGACATGATCAAGGTCGCACCGGCCTATGCGCAGAACCTCAGCCAGCTGTTCTCGGTCGAGTGCTGGGGCGGGGCGACGTTTGACGTGGCCTATCGCTTCTTGCAGGAATGCCCGTGGCAACGTCTGCGCGACCTGCGCAACGCGATGCCGAACCTGATGACGCAGATGCTGCTGCGCGGCTCCAACGGCGTGGGGTACACCAACTATCCCGACAATGTGGTGCAGTTCTTCGTCAAGGAAGCCGCCAAGGGCATCGACGTCTTCCGCGTGTTTGACAGCCTCAACTGGGTCGAGAACATGCGCGTCGCCATGGATGCGGTGGTCGAGAGCGGCAAGATCTGCGAAGGCACCATCTGCTACACCGGCGACATCAACGATCCGGCGCGGGCCAAGTATGACGTGAAATACTACGTCGGCATGGCCAAGGAGCTGGAGGCCGCGGGCGCACACGTGCTGGGCCTCAAGGACATGGCCGGCCTGCTGAAGCCGGTCGCCGCGCGTCAGCTGATCAAGGCGCTGAAGGAAGAGGTCGGCCTGCCGATCCACTTCCACACCCATGACACCGCCGGTGTCGCCGTGGCCACCATCCTTGCCGCCGCCGAGGCGGGGGTCGATGCGGTCGACTGCGCCATGGATGCCTTCTCCGGCAATACCTCGCAGGCGACGCTGGGCACCGTGGTCGAGGCCCTGCGCCATACCGACCGCGACACCGGTCTCGACATCGGCGCGGTGCGCGAGATCTCGGACTATTGGGACGATGTGCGCGCCCATTACGCGGCCTTTGAATCCGGCATGCAGGCGCCCTCTTCCGAGGTTTATCTGCACGAGATGCCCGGCGGCCAGTTCACCAACCTCAAGGCACAGGCGCGCAGCCTTGGTCTGGAGGAGCGCTGGCACGAGGTCGCCCAGACCTATGCCGATGTGAACCAGATGTTCGGTGACATCGTGAAGGTGACGCCCTCCTCCAAGGTGGTTGGCGACATGGCGCTGATGATGGTTTCTCAGGGTCTGACCCGCGCGCAGGTCGAGGACCCCAAAACCGACGTCTCCTTCCCCGACTCGGTGGTGGACATGATGCGCGGCAACCTCGGCCAGCCTCCGGGCGGGTTCCCCGAAGGCATCGTCAAGAAGGTGCTGAAGGGCGAGGCCCCCAATCTGGAACGCCCCGGCGCGCATCTGGAGCCTGTCGACATTGAGAACACCCGCGCGGAATTGTCCAAGGAGCTCGAAGGCTTCAAGGTCGATGACGAGGATCTGAACGGCTATCTGATGTATCCCAAGGTGTTCCTGGATTACATGGGGCGCCACCGCCAGTACGGTCCGGTGCGCGCGCTGCCAACACGGACGTTCTTTTACGGCATGGAGCCGGGGGACGAGATCACTGCCGAGATCGATCCCGGCAAGACGCTGGAAATCCGCCTGCAAGCCATCGGCGAGACCGATGAACAGGGTGAGGTGAAGGTGTTCTTTGAACTGAACGGCCAGCCGCGTGTCATCCGGGTGCCCAACCGTCTGGTGAAATCCTCCACCGCGCAGCGCCCCAAGGCCGAGGTCGGCAATGCCAACCACGTCGGCGCGCCGATGCCCGGTGTCGTGGCCTCGATCGGGGTGCAGGTGGGCCAGCAGGTGCACGAGGGCGACCTGTTGCTGACCATCGAGGCGATGAAGATGGAAACCGGCCTGCATGCCGAGCGCGACGCGGTGGTGAAGGCCGTGCACGTCCAGCCCGGCGGCCAGATCGACGCCAAGGACCTGCTGGTCGAGCTGGAGTGATCCACGCCACATGCCAGGATTGAGCCGCAGCTCCCCACCGGGGCTGCGGCTTTTTCATGGGCGCGTCTCAGGTCATTACATCTGGGGTATCAGGAGGCCGCGTGTCAGGGGGCCGCGTGTCCGAGGGCCGCTTTGGCATCCGCGCCGGTCAGGCATCCGCGCCGGTCAGCAGCCTGAATTTGCGAAACTCCGCCCCCTGATACGGCACCATCCCGATCTCCTCCGCGCCCAGGCGCCGCAGCGCGCCGAGGTGGCGGCGGCTGGGGGGCAGCAGGAAGGTCACATAGGGAATGCGCGGGTCTTTCCGGGCAAACCGCAGTGCCTTGTCGGCGATGCGCCGGCCGAGGCCAAACGCATCCGGGCGCAGCACGAGGCCAAAATCCCAGTCGTCGCCTTCTTTCTCAAAGCCACCCCAGCCCACATAGCGCCCCCCGACCACAAAGGCCCAATGCCCCAGCCCGTCCTGCGCCCAACAGCGCTCTTTGCCGGCGACGAATTTCTCGGTGGTGGCGGCATCCCAGCGCACCCCGTCGAGCAGGGGCATATGGTCCCGCAGGCGCGGGTCGGACATATGCGCGGTGATCTCCTCCGGCGCGATGTCGGAAAGGCGGTGGAACGCGATCTGCTCTGAACGGTCGGGCATCCGGGGGCTCCTGTGGCGGCTGAAGTCACCGCGGTAGCGCAGTTTGCCTGCGCCGCGGGATCACGGTCCCGCGAGCCCCAGGAGTGCGGCGATTGCGTCACAGATTTCGGCGCTGCCCGCAAGACCCAGGCGGACCGGCGATCGCGACGCGGGCGAACGGGTCAGCATTACTGACCCGACTCCGGGGAAATTTGCCCGGGACTGCGTCAATTCCCGCCTGTCAAGCTTGCACCTTTTGATCCGTGCCCCAAAACTGTCGCCATTCATTATTGATCTATCTGTTTCCGAGGTTGGCTCATGTCGTCTGCAAAACTTTCCGCTCCGGTGGGCCTGTCGCCCCGTCATAGTTCCGGCGATGAGGTCAAGAACAAGCCCGCCGATGTGCTGCTGGTGCGCCAGATGCTCGAAGCCAACAAGATCGGCCCGCTCGGCACCTCCAAGAAAATGGATGCGGGGCTGTTGAAGGCGATCGCCGCCTTTCAGAAGAAGGCCGGGTTCAAACATCCCGACAAGGTGGTCGATCCCGGCGGGCGGACCTTCAAGATGCTGCTGCCGGGCTACAAGAAGCAGCTCGCCGAAGAGGCCAAGGCCGCCAAGGAGCCGATGGTGGAGGTGAACTTCCGCGGCAAGAAGATCCTCTGCACGCCGAAGGAATTCGAAAGCGTCAAGGCCGATGTGATCAAGCGCCTGACCCCCTATATGAAATCGCTGCTGCGCAACCACGACAACGCGCTGGAAACCTACCGGCACTATCTCGATGTGGCGCAGATGAAGGACGGGGTCCTGGATGCGGTGGCGCAGGCCATCATCCTGCAGGCCGGGTCGGTCGAAATGCCGAAGAACAAGCTCTGCCTGCGGTCGATCTCTGCCAGCGGCAAGCTGGAACGGGCGATGGTGTCCAAGGATCTGAAACTGATCAACGAGGCGCTGCCGGAGGCGGAGAAAGCCATTGGCGCCTTCAACGCCGACCTGTTGCGGTTCCTCAAGGAGTTCACCGGCTCCGCCCAGACCACGGCCACGGTGCTGACGGTGTCCTCGGCGGCCTGTTTTGCGGTGGTGGGCGCCCTGGCAGCGCCGGTGCTGGTCACCGGGGCGGGCATGTCCGCGGGCAGCGCGGCGATCGCCTCCGGCGCCGGGGTCGGCGTGTTGCAAAGCGCCAGCCAGGAACTGGGCAAACACGCCAGCGGCCAGAAGGTGACGGTCTGGGGCTCGATCCAGTCGATCGTGATCGACGGCACCGTCGGCGGGCTGACCGGTGGCATCGGCAGCAAGATCCCGCTGGGGTTCTGCGACGACGCCGCCAAATGGGTGGCGCCGAAACTGGCCGGCAAGGTGGCCTTCCTCAGCACCAAGCAGATGCAGAAGTTCATCGCCAACTACCTGGCCGGCTCGGGTCAGGAGGTGATCAAGACCGTGCTGGGCGAAGCGGTCAAGGAACTGGGCCGCATCATGAAGAGCGGCAAGGCCCCGACCGAAAAGGAATTCCAGGCGATCGTGACCTCGATCCTCTATTCCGCCCTGCTGGGCGGGCTGGTGAAAAACCTCGGCGGTTTCCAGAAGAAATGGGCCTACAAGAACAAGGAGGTCCTGCAAGGCAAGATTTTCCCGGATCGTCTCGCCAAGATCGCCAAGACAAACGACATCCCCAATACGCTGAAGGCGAAACTCTGGGCGGAGGTGATGAACAAGGTCAGCGACGAAAGCCTCAAGGTCGGCTATGGCGCCATCATTTCGCGCGCCACCGGCAAGGAAAGCGAGGCCCAGATGACCGATATGGCCGCCAAGGCCGCCGCAAAGGACAAGGCGCTGATGTCGCTGGTCGACAGGGAACTGACCAAGGCCCTGAAGAAACACAAGGTGCCGGTCAAGTAGCGCCGCGCCCGGGGACAGCATCGACACGCCATCGCCCCTTGGGTCCGGTGTCCGTCCTAAGCAGAGGATGACGCGCAGGTTATCCCTGCACCCCGGCCCCGACCCGGCCACTCAGGCGCAGGTCCGGGGCGGTTGTGGTGGCCTCCGGCTGCACCTGCGCGAGCGGATCGAGCTGCACCGACGGCGCCTCGGGGATACGCGCCTGCGGCGCACCCTGCCCCGCCTCCTGCGCCACGCCCGCCAGCACCAGGGCGCCCGCCAGGGCCCCTGTCCGCACCGTATCCCAAACGCTCATGTCATCTCTCCCGGCTGTGCCTGCTGTGATCTCCTGTCCCGTGATACGGTCGTAGCGCCCAGATCCGTCGCCGGCGTCTGCACATGAGAAAAATCCGCGCCCAGATGGGATTTGCCCTTGCAGCCCCCGGCGGGGTTTTATAAATCCTGTCTCACCGAATGGCAGCGCGGGCGTAGCTCAGGGGTAGAGCATAACCTTGCCAAGGTTAGGGTCGGGCGTTCGAATCGCCTCGCCCGCTCCATTCGAAACC
>NZ_JAKRFC010000022.1:0-43136 GCF_022348205.1 Epibacterium sp. MM17-32
GCGGAAGTCGCCGAAGTATTTGGTGATTGCTGCGGTCAGCGTGGTTTTACCGTGGTCAACGTGGCCAACGGTGCCGATGTTGACGTGCGGTTTATTACGCTCAAACTTTTCCTTTGCCATTCCTTAGGCGCCCTTTTGAAAATTGGGGGGTCCGACCGGACCCGGTTTCCTCTGCGCGCGCGGCTTATTTGGTTTACGCGCAAAAATCAAGCGGTTCGTTCTTGACAAACGCGCTACTCGCTGGCCGGGGTCGCATCCGCCTGCGACGGTGCCTCTGCGGCCTCCGGGGCATCGGGCGCAAACCAGCCGTTTTCCTGGTGCTGCTCTGCCATCCAGACCTCGATTTCCCTGACCGCGTTGCGCGCCAGCCCCAGCATCTGCTCTTCGCGGGTGCGGGCATGTCCCGAGCCCACCAGGAAGCTCTCTCCCGAGGTGGTCTCGAACACGGTGAAGGTCTTCGGCTCGGCGTTCAGCTTCTGGTTCGCGGCGTCATCCCAGACGGTGACCTTCACGGCGAGCACCGATTTCGGGCTCAGCACCAGCGGCACGCCGCCCGGCGCGACAAAATAGCCCTCCACGCTCAGGCCGAAGTGATAGAGCTGGTCGCCTTCGTATTGCGAAAAGCGCGCCGCCATTTCATTGGTCAGCAGATCGACCCATTCATCCGGCTCCACCTTGCGGGACCCGGGCACCATCTGCACCTTGGGGGCAACAACGATGTTATGGCCAAGCTTGAAACTGCCAAGATCACGCAACGCGTCATCGGGGCTGGGCGGGGTACAGGCGGCCAGCAGGGCGGTGACGGCCAGAAGCGCAAAGGTGCGGATCATCAACATTCTCTATCTCGCGGTCGGATCAGGGTCGCCAAGTGATAGACCGGGACTTCCCTGCCGGTAAACCCGCACAACGGCGAACCCCCGCGCGGTTGCGCGGGGGCCACATGTTTTCCGGCAAGTTGTTGCCGCTATTTGAACTTGTAGGACTTCGGGAACCCATAGGGCGGCCGCTTGCCAACCCCGGCCCGCTTGCCAAGCCATTGGCTGAGGTCGGTCTCGTGACGGGTCTTGCCGCCGCCCATCTCCCACTGAAGCCCTTCGTCCCAGTTGAACGTGGTGACATCGGCCAGCCCGCCGTCCAGTTCCAGCGCCCCCTGACGCCCGCGTGCCATATTGTATTTCTGCAGCCGCACGCCCTTGCCACGGGTGAGCTCCGGCATTTCCTCGATCGAGAACACCAGGAATTTGCCATTCTCCGAGACCACCGCAACGTGATCGCCCGAGACCGGGATACAGATCTTGGCGCGCTCGTCGTCCTTGACGTTCAGAACCTGTTTGCCACCTCGGGTCTGCGCCACGATTTCCTTTTCGGCGCAGACAAACCCGTTGCCCGCGTCCGACGCCACCAGCAGGCGGCCTTCGGGATTGTGGATGAAGAGATCGACGATTTCGACCTCGTTGGGCAGATCCACCATCAGGCGCAGAGGCTCCCCCATGCCGCGCCCCCCCGGCAGATTGGCCGCCGACAGGGTGTAGAACCGCCCGTTGGAGCCGAACACCAGGAGCCGGTCGGTGGTTTCCGCGTGAAAGATGAAACGCGGCCCGTCGCCGTCCTTGAACTTCAGTTCGCGACCCAGGTCGATATGGCCCGTCATCGCGCGAATCCAGCCCATCTGCGAGCACACCACGGTGATCGGCTCGCGGTCGATCATCGCCTCAAGCGGCACGTCCTCGACCTCGCCCGCCTCGGCAAACTGGGTGCGCCGCGCGCCGCCCGAATAGTCCTTGCCGAACTGTTTCTTGGTCTCCCGCAGCTGTTCGGTGATCTTCTTCCACTGCAGATCTTCGCTGTCCAGAAGCTCCGCAAGGCTCTTGCGTTCTTCACGCAAGGCATCGCGCTCGCGGGTGAGTTCGATCTCTTCAAGCTTGCGCAAGCTGCGCAGGCGCATGTTGAGGATTGCCTCGGCCTGCACCTCGGAGAGTTCGCCGTCGCCGGCAGCTGGCGTGATATATTCCGCCTCGGTAAAGGCGCGGGGATGTTCGCGATCCCAGTTTTCACGCATCAGCGCCGCTTTGGGATCCTCGTCATAACGGATGATGTCGATCACCCGGTCGAGGTTCAAGAAAGCGATGATGAAACCGTCGAGCACCTCAAGCCGGTGGTCGATCTTGGCCATCCGGTGGCGCGAGCGACGCTGAAGCACATCACGGCGATGGTCGAGAAAGGCGCGCAGCACCTCTTTCATCGAGCAGACCTTGGGCGTGACCCCGTCGATCAACACGTTCATGTTGAGCGAGAACCGCACCTCCAGATCGGAGTTGCGATACATCAGCCCCATCAGGACCTCCGGGTCGACGTTCTTGGATTTCGGCTCCAGAATGATGCGGATGTCTTCGGCGCTCTCGTCGCGTACATCCGCGAGGATCGGCACCTTCTTGGTCTGGATGACCTCGGCAATCTTCTCGATCAGCTTGGACTTCTGCACCTGATAGGGGATCTCGGTGATGACGATCTGCCATTGCCCCCGCCCCAGATCCTCGATCTCGTGGGTGGCGCGCAGACGGAAAGAGCCGCGCCCGGTGCGATAGGCCTGGGCGATGTTTTCCTTGGGCTCCACGATGGTGCCCCCGGTCGGGAAATCCGGACCCGGCACATATTGCAGCAGCGTGTCGTCGCCCGCGTTGGGCGCCTTGATCAGATGGATACAGGCGTCGATCAGCTCGGCGATGTTATGCGGCGGAATATTGGTCGCCATCCCGACGGCAATGCCGCTGGCGCCGTTCGCAAGGATGTTCGGAAAGGTCGCCGGCAGAACCGAGGGTTCCTGGAGACGGCCGTCGTAGTTGTCGCGAAAATCGACCGAGTCCTCGTTCAACCCCTCCAGCATCGCCTCGGCGATGAAGGTCATGCGCGCCTCGGTGTAGCGCGAGGCCGCCGGGTTGTCGCCGTCGATATTGCCAAAGTTGCCCTGGCCGTCGACCAGCGGGTAGCGGACCGCAAAATCCTGCGCCAGCCGCGCCATCGCGTCATAGATCGCCGCATCACCATGGGGGTGGAAATCGCCCATCGTGTCGCCGGAGATCTTGGCGGACTTCAGAAAGCCGCCACTGGAGCTGAGCCGCAGGCGGTTCATCGCATAGAGGATGCGCCGATGCACCGGCTTCAGCCCGTCGCGCGCATCGGGCAGCGCCCGGTGCATGATCGTGCTCAGCGCATAGGTCAGGTAACGCTCGCCGATCGCACGGCGCAACGGTTCCAGAATCTCGCCTTCTTGAGGCATTTCGGGGGGAGTCGGATCATCTACCAGGTCGGTCATGTTCTTGTGATACTGCTCCCCTCGTCGAGCGGCAAGCGGCCTTGGCAGGTTATCAACAGATGAAAGCCTCGACCGGCGCGCTCAACACGCGTTGCGTCGCCTTTGGCCTCTGCGCGCGGCCTAAGGGGAGGAAACCGCCGCGGCTCCCCTCATTTTATGCTAAGATTGTGATGTATTGATCGCGTCACGGGCGATTCTCCCAACTGCCATTGGGACCCCGGCCGCCGTCCCCGACGTTGTCCAAGCGCGAGGGGAAGCCGTCGACACCGGGACCGCACGAGGTTTGAAGCGATCATTTGTAGGGGGTACGCGCCATGTCGCGGTTTTTGATTGTGTCCTTTGCCGGGTTGGCATTGGCGTTCTACGAATTGAGCGGTGGTGCCGATTTTGAGCCACCCGCACCGCCCGACAGCCTCATCCAGCGGCAGGAAGCCCTCGCCGATTCAAAGCGAAACCGGAATCGCATTGTCAGCAGCCCGGCTGAAATCCGCCTCGGTGCGCCGGTGCTGACACCTTATCAGGGACCGCCACCTGCGGCGATCAAGACTGCATCCGGCAACCGCGACACCCCCGCGCCCGGCACCCCGCGCGGCACGGGGCTGAACACCACCCAGCACAGCACGCCCGAACCGCAGCGGGTCTCGCTCAGCCTGCCGGCCACCGGGTTGCAGATCGGTTCGCTCGAAGGGGGATTGGCGTCGATCACCGCAGCCACCCCGCAGCCCGTCGCCACCGTTGCCGCCCCGGAGCCGGTCGGAGACATACGCCGCGTGCGGGCATCGCGGGCCAATGTCCGGCTTGGCCCGGGCACCCGCTTTCCGGTGCTGGTGCAGCTCCTGGCTGGCGATCAGGTGCGGGTTCTGAACGACGACCCCTCGGGCTGGGCATTGCTCGAAACCCCCAAAACCGGTCAGGTGGGCTGGATTGCCGCTTCCCTGCTGAGCGCGAAAGGGTCATAACTCGGCCCCGGACCCTACTTCCGGAGCCCGAAATGACCAAGACACTGCTGATCACAGGCTGTTCGACCGGCATTGGCTATGCCGCCGCCCACGATATGCGGGCACGCGGCTGGCACGTCTTTGCCTCCTGCCGGCAGGCCAGCGACTGTGACCGGTTGCGCGGCGAAGGCTTTGACAGTCCCCGCATCGACTACACCGACCCCGACAGTATCCGCAGCGGCCTGGCCGAAGTGCTGGACGCAACCGGCGGCACCCTGGACGCGCTGTTCAACAATGGCGCTCATGGCCTGCCCGGTGCGGTCGAGGATCTGCCCACAGACGGTCTGCGCGAGATCTTCGAGACCAACTTCTTTGGCTGGCATGAGCTGACCCGGCAGGTGATTCCGGTGATGCGGGCACAGGGACATGGCCGGATCGTTCAGAATTCTTCCGTGCTGGGGCTGGTCAGCTACCCCTGGCGCGGCGCCTATGCGGCCACCAAATTCGCGCTCGAAGGGCTGACGGACACCTTGCGGCTGGAATTGGCCGACACCGGCATTCACGTCGTGCTGATTGAACCCGGCCCGGTGACATCGCACATCCGACAGAACTCGATCCCGCATTTCGAGAAACACATCGACTGGAAGGCCTCCCCCATCCGCGCCCGCTACGAGGCGACGCTGCTGAAGCGGCTGTATCATTCCAGCGGTCCCGATACCTTTGAACTGCCACCTGCGGCGGTATCGCAAAAACTGGCCCATGCGCTGGAGGCCCGTCGCCCGCGTCCGCGCTATTACGTGACCACTCCCACCTACATCGCCGGCACCCTGCGACGGTTTCTCTCGACACGGGCGATTGACCGCATTCTCCTGCGCTTTAGATAGTCGCATCACCTGTCGAGCGGCCCGGCCCCGACGCCGCGCGCCACCGGACAACAAAGGATCAGATCAACAATGGGCACACCACTTTACATCCTGGGCATACTGGCAATGGCGGCCGTGGTCATTGTCCTGGCGATCGGGATTGGCGGCTTTGGAATCGGAGGCGACTTCAACCGCAAGAATGCCAACAAGATGATGCGTCTGCGCATCTTCTTTCAATTCCTGGCAGTGGTTCTGCTGCTGGGCTTCGTCGCTCTCAGCGCAGGAGGGAACTGACCCATGGTGGTCCTGAACAAGATCTACACCCGCACCGGGGACAAGGGCGATACCGCGCTCGGCAACGGTGATCGCGTCGCCAAACACTCTGCCCGCGTCACCGCTTATGGCACCTCGGACGAGTTGAACGCCCAGCTGGGCGTGGCGCGCCTGGTTGCCGAGGGCGAGATGGACGCGGCGCTGGCGCGGATCCAGAATGACCTCTTTGACCTAGGCGCCGACCTGTGCCGCCCGGACATGCATCTGGACGCCGAGGCCGAGTATCCCCCTCTGCGCATGGTGCAAGCCCAGGTGGACCGGCTCGAGGCCGAAATCGACGTGATGAACAAGGCGCTAGCCCCCTTGCGCAGCTTTGTTTTGCCGGGCGGCAGCGCCCTATCGGCACATCTTCATGTCTGCCGCACCGTAGCGCGCCGCGCGGAACGGTTGGCAACTGACCTCGCCACCGACGAGGACGTCAATCCCTCGGTCCTGATCTACCTCAACCGCCTGTCGGACTGGTTTTTCGTGGCCTCTCGCGTCGCCAATGACAACGGTGCACAGGACGTGCTCTGGGTCCCCGGCGCCAACCGCTGAGCCGCGTGGCGTCCACCGCAACCCTGATTCGCGCATGTTTACGCAAACATCCCCCGCGTCACCCGGCGCGGGGGTCTTTCTTTGTGCCTCACCACAGGTTTCGTCCGCCAAATTTCCGCAACGAAATTAAACGTTCTTTTGGCGAACGCGACGTCCGCGGGCCAAAACGTGACGATTTTACCCTGTTGCCACGCCCGTCTAGCCGGTATCAACACCCCGAGAGCACTCATGGGGCCGCGCAAGCGAACCCCGATTGTTAAGGAGAAACGCCCAATGAAGGTACTCGTACCTGTCAAACGCGTGATCGACTACAACGTGAAAGTCCGCGTCAAAGCGGACGGCAGCGGTGTCGACCTCGCCAACGTCAAGATGTCGATGAACCCCTTCGACGAAATCGCCGTGGAAGAGGCGATCCGCCTCAAGGAAGCGGGCAAGGCCGATGAGGTCGTCGCCGTCTCCATTGGCGTCAAGCAGGCGCAGGAAACCCTGCGCACCGCGCTGGCCATGGGTGCTGACCGTGCGATCCTCGTGGTGGCCGCAGATGACGTTCACCAGGACATCGAGCCGCTCGCCGTCGCCAAGATCCTCGCCAAAGTTGTCGAGGAAGAGCAGCCGGGCCTCGTGCTCGCCGGCAAGCAGGCGATCGACAACGACATGAACGCCACCGGCCAGATGCTCTCCGCACTGCTGGGCTGGTCGCAGGCGACGTTTGCCTCCGCCGTGGACATCGAGGGCGACGACGCCAAGGTGACCCGCGAAGTGGATGGCGGTCTGCAGACCATCTCCGTCAAGATGCCGACGATCGTCACCGTGGACCTGCGCCTCAATGAGCCGCGCTATGCCTCGCTGCCGAACATCATGAAGGCAAAGAAAAAGCCGCTCGACGAGAAAACCGCCGCCGATTACGGCGTCGACGTCACCCCGCGCCTGACCGTGGTGGAGACCAAGGAACCCGAAGCCCGCTCCGCTGGCATCATGGTGGGCTCCGTCGATGAGCTGGTTGAGAAACTCAAAGAAGCGGGAGCTGTGTAATGGCTGTTCTTCTCCTTGCCGAAGTCACCGGTGGCGAACTGTCCCTTGACGCAACCGCCAAGGCCGTTTCCGCCGCAAAATCCCTGGGCGATGTCACCGTTCTGGCGGCAGGCGCCGCAGCGGCTGCTGCCGGTGAAGCCGCGGCCAAGATCGACGGCGTCGCCAAGGTTCTGGTTGCCGAAGACGAAAGCCTCGGCCACCGCCTGGCGGAACCAACCGCCGCGCTGATCGCCGGTCTGGCCTCCGACTACAGCCACATCGTTGCGCCTGCGACCACCGACGCCAAGAACATTCTGCCCCGCGTGGCAGCCCTGCTTGACGTCATGGTGATCTCCGACGTGACCGCCGTGGTGGACGCCGACACCTTCGAACGTCCGATCTATGCGGGCAACGCGATCCAGGTTGTGAAATCCTCCGACGCGAAGAAGGTCATCTCCTTCCGGACCTCGACATTCGACGCAGCCGGCGAAGGTGGTTCCGCCTCGGTGGACACCATCTCCGCAGCAGAAAACCCCGGTCTGTCGTCCTGGGTCGAGGACAAGGTCGCAGAGAGCGATCGCCCCGAACTCACCTCTGCAGGCGTGGTTGTCTCCGGTGGTCGCGGCGTCGGCTCCGAGGAAGACTTCAAGATCATCGAAGCCCTGGCCGACAAGCTGGGCGCGGCGGTTGGTGCCTCCCGTGCGGCGGTCGATTCGGGCTTTGCGCCGAACGACTGGCAGGTGGGTCAGACCGGCAAGGTCGTCGCCCCCGAGCTCTATATCGCGGTTGGCATCTCTGGCGCGATCCAGCACCTCGCGGGCATGAAGGACTCCAAGATCATCGTCGCGATCAACAAGGACGAAGAGGCCCCGATCTTCCAGGTTGCCGATTACGGTCTGGTTGCGGATCTCTTCGAGGCGGTTCCGGCGCTGACCGAAAAGCTCGGCTGAGCCAGCCCCGATCAGAAATGACAGGAGCCCACGCATTGCGTGGGCTCTTTTCTTTTGCGCTGACATAGCACGTGCCCGCCCCTCCGGCGAACGGCGGGCTGCGCATCAGGCCGCGGCCAGAACCCGCAGCAACCGCGAGGCCACCGCATCGGCAATCCGGTCATGCTCCTTTGGCCCCAGCATCAGTCGTGCCGCAGGCAGATCCATCGCGCCAAAGATCATCCCGGGAATATCCTGCGCCTGTTCGGCCGTGGCCACATCCAGTTCGATCACATCCGCAACACTGGGCCGCAGGACATCAAGCATCGAGGGCTCCACCAGCGTCGGCGACGGGCCCAGCGTCTCTGCCGCGCCCATGTCATAGCGCAACCACAACAGCACAACGTCACCGTTCAGCATGCCGATCAGCCGCCCCATGCGGGTCAGCCAGGTCTCCTGCAGATCTGCACAGACACGCGCAAAGCGATCCTCAGAGATGGCCCGCAATGAGGTCAGCATGTGCTTGTTGAAATGGTAGTCGGTGAAGTCCACTTCGGGAAACAGATGCACAAGCGCATCATAGGGTCGCAGGAACCGGTCATTGCGGCGCGGGTGCACCTTGTAGAAACTGTTGCTGAGGTTCTGCGCCCCCATCACCTGCAGAATCGTCAATTGTCCGCCGGCGGCAATTTCCATCAGGCTGTCGTCATGCAGAAAGGCATCCACCCCTGCGTTCACACACCCGAGGTTGACGCAGGCCAGCCCGACCTGCCCTTCGACACCTTGCGGAAAGGGGCGTTCGATAAACCGGCCAAAAACCTCGGTCCCGCCGAGAAAGCTGATATAAGGATCGCGCAGATCGCGCTCTGGGCCCCGGACCCGAAGCCGTGACTCGCCGTAGCTGCACAGCTCGCTCACAAGCGCATCCGCGCTTTTGAGTTCATAGCTCATTTCTTCCACCACTTTTTCACCCAAGAGCCATATTGCAGCCCGAATCTTTCCAAACCGCTAATCGGCGAATTTGCTGAAAACGGCGTCGATCAGCCTTGTTTCTGCGGGCGCGAAACCATTAGTATCCGGCCGCAGGCACTGGGCAGGCACAAGGAAAGGCCATCCATCATGGACGTTAAAACAGTCGGGGTTATCGGTGCGGGTCAAATGGGCAACGGCATTGCCCATGTCATGGCGCTCTCCGGATTTCATGTTGTTCTCAACGACATAAGCCAGCAAGCGCTGGACAGCGCCCTGTCCCTGATCCAGAAAAACCTTGCCCGCCAGGCCAGCCGGGGCAAGATCTCGGATGCCGATGTCACCGCCGCGATGGAGCGGATCTCCACCACACTGACCCTGGCGGACCTGGGCCAGACCGATCTGGTGATCGAGGCGGCAACGGAGCGCGAGGCCGTCAAGCAAGCGATTTTCGAAGATCTCCTGCCGCATCTACAACCGCATACGATTCTCACCTCGAACACCTCTTCGATCTCGATCACCCGCCTTGCCAGCCGCACCGACCGTCCGGAGCGCTTCATGGGGTTCCACTTCATGAACCCGGTGCCGGTGATGCAACTGGTGGAACTCATCCGCGGCATCGCCACCGATGAGGAAACCTTTCAGACCTGCCAGGCCGTGGTCGAAAAGCTCGGCAAGACGGCTGCCAGCGCCGAGGACTTCCCCGCCTTCATTGTCAACCGCATCCTGATGCCGATGATCAACGAGGCGGTCTATACGCTCTATGAGGGCGTGGGCTCCGTGCGCTCGATCGACGAATCGATGAAGCTGGGCGCCAACCACCCGATGGGCCCGCTGGAACTGGCCGACTTCATCGGCCTCGACACCTGCCTGGCGATCATGAACGTATTGCACGACGGGCTCGCCGATACCAAATACCGCCCCTGCCCGCTGCTCACCAAATATGTCGAGGCCGGCTGGCTTGGCCGCAAGACGCAGCGCGGCTTCTACGACTACCGCGGCGAAACACCCGTCCCGACGCGCTGAAACCCTGCTCTTGCTGCTGCTTCGGAGCCCTCGTCGCCTGAGCTCCAACGGGCAAGGCCGCGCCCGGGCCGCCAGACAAATCGCGGAGGCTCCGCGCCCCTAAGGCGTGGAAACCGCTATTTTTCTTGCGGAATGGGGGCGGTTTTGCCAGGCCGGGATCAGGGGACGAGGGCTTCGGGGCTGCTGCTTTGGTGACTCAGAAGCCCTTTAACCTCAGTCTTTCTGGCCCAGGCTGAGCGTGTGCTCCCGCAGCCAGGCCATGAAACCGCGCGGATCGCTGTGCAGACGCTCCATCTGCGCCTCCGTCAGCGCCTCCCCCACCACAGGGGCCTGGGGTTTGTTGCAAGACCGCACGATCTCATGCAGCAGCAATCCCTGCCGCAGTATCGGCGAGACCTGGCAGGCGATCTGATAGGCGCGCGAGTTTCGCCCGGGGAAGAACATCGGCACCACCTTGGCGCCGGACCGGCGGATCAGCTGTGCGGTGAACACATTCCACTCCCGCTCCACCGCCGGACCCCACCAGCTGTCAGAGGACATCACCACGCCGGACGGGAACAGCGCCACGACGCCGCCCTCCTTCAGATGGGCCATCGCCTTGGCGCGCATTTCCACCATCTTGCGCTGCGCATCCGGATCATGCGGGAAGGGCACCGGGATCATGAAAGACGTTGCGGCCTCGTCCAGCCCGGTCAGGACCGACCGTGTCAGGATGCGATAGTCCAGACGCCTCCGACCAATCAGGTCGGCAAAGATCATGCCGTCCACCATGCCGTGCGGATGGTTGGCCACGACCACCACCGGCCCCTCCTCGGGGATACGCTGGATCTGCTCCTCGGGCGTTTGCAGCTTGATGCCCATGACATCCAGCGCCCCGCGCCAGAACTTGTTGCCGCGGTAGTCGGCATTGCGCTTTTCGAATTTCGACACCATGCGCAGGATGGTGAATTTGCCCGTGAACCACTCCAGCGTGCGGATCGCCAGTGACGTCCAGCGATCATCGAAGGAATTGGCATAGGTCAGGGTGCGCCGATCATAGATCTCGCCCGTGGATGTGCCCTTGGGGGCCTGAGTGTCCTGCGGCGCAAGGCCGGAGTTGTTGTTATGCGCGGTGTCAGCCACTTTCACCCGTCCCGTCTTTCTGGACCGTTCCGACAGACTAGTAGCCTTCGCCGAACTTGTCAGCCACCAAGGCTTCGACGGCAGAGGCCAACGCATCCGCGTCCGGTCCCGAGGTTTCGACGTCAATAGTCGTTCCCTTGGACGCTGCCAACATCAAAAGCCCCATGATACTGTCGCCGGAGGCGGACATGCCGTCCTTGACCACTTCGGCAGATGCGTCAAAGCCCTCGACAACCTCCACCAGCTTGGCCGAGGCGCGGGCGTGCAGGCCCTTTTCATTTATGATTTTGAGTGTTTTTCGAGCCATTTATTCTGCCGCTCCCCCTTCGGGGTTCACATTTTGGGAATTGATATACTTGCGCCCCGCTTCCATCGCGTGACGCACCGCATCCGCCACCGGCAGATGGCGGGACTTTGCCAGTTTGATCAGCATGGGGAGATTGGCGCCGTAGAGAATCCGGCGATTGGCCGGTGCACAGGCGCGCAGGCTGAGGTTCGAGGGGCTGCCCCCAAACAGATCCGTCACCACGACCACGCCGTCGCCGATGTCGACGGAGTTCGCTGCCGAACAGATCTCGTCCTGCTTGGCATCGCGGTCGTCTTCAGGGCCGATGGCAATCGCCATCAGCGCAGGCTGGCGCCCAACGACATGTTCAACGGCGGCCAGGTATTCCTTGGCCAAACCTCCGTGTGCGACGATCACGATCCCGATCAAGCGGCTCTCTCACTTCAATTGCTGGCCAGGCAGCTCGCGGTGCCTAATTGACACCTGCTGCCCCTCGCGCGCAAGGGCCTTTGCCAGTGTTTCCGCCAATGTGACGGAACGGTGTTGCCCACCTGTGCAGCCAAAGGCAATGGAAAAATGCGACTTCCCCTCCTCGCGGTAGGCAGGGAGCAAACTCAGCGTCAGATCGAGGACCCGGTCAAAGAAGCCCTGGAACCGTGCATCCGCGCGCACGTGATCCTGTACCACCTGGTCCCGCCCGTCATAGTCGCGCAGCGCAGGGTCCCAATACGGGTTGGCGAGAAACCGGCAATCGAACACCATATCGACGCTGCGGGGGATCCCCCGTTTGTAGGAAAAACTGTGCAACGCCACGGCCAGCATGCGCCCCTTCGGCGCAAAGAGCTGCTCCACCTCCGCGCGCAGCTGGTGCACGTTCAGCTCCGACGTGTCCACCAGCATGTCCGCGCGATCCCGGATCGGGCGCATCAGGTCCAGCTCTCGCGCGACGCCCAGCTCCGGGCTTTCGGCGGGCGACAACGGGTGCCGGCGTCGCGTTTCGGAGAAACGCCGCAGCAACACCTCGGGCTTTGCATCCAGGTAGAACACCGTGGTTTCGAAACTGCGGCGCGCCTTCAGCCGGTCGATCAGGTCGACCAGCGCCTCGGTCGAGAAATCACGGTTGCGTGGATCAAGCCCCAGCACCAAAGGCCGATCTGCACCGCCGGCATCCACCAGCCCCGGCACCAGCCGCAGCGGCAAATTGTCGATCGCCTCGAAATCCAGATCCTCCAGCACGTTGATCGCCGTGGTCCGCCCGGCCCCCGAGGGGCCGGTCACCAGCACCAGAGGTGGGCGCGGCGAGGCGTCGGCAGGGGCCGTGTCAGGGCCGGTCTCGATCTCCGTCGGGGTCAATGGCTCCGCCTTTCAGATATTGGATCAGCGCCGCTGGAAAATGGCGCGCATCCACGCGCTTCAACAGGGGCAGCGTCACCCCCAGGATCTGTCTGGTTACGTGGCGTGGGAGCCGCTGCGTTTCAAGTTCATCCATGTCGACAATGAGGTGAAGTTGTACCTCCGCCACGGCTGCCGCCTTCAAGAGACCAACACCACGCGCCTCGATCAGGCCTGAAATCACCTCCGGTGCGCGGGCGAACAGCTGCGTTTGGCGTCGGCTCACCTCGGTGCGATCATCCGCGACAAGCGCCGCGCCCCGCGACATCAATTCCAGCGCCAGCGTCGATTTGCCACCTCCGGACGCGCCACATATCAGAACGCCGCGCCCATCGAGCGCGACGCAACTGGCGTGCAGTGTTGTTGCATCAGTGGCGCGCAGGGCCACCGGGTCAGACCGGCAGGCCGACCACGAAACGCGCGCCGAGGGGTTCCGAGGTCAGGTCCGCTTCGGTCGGGCGGATGTTCTCGGCCCAGATCACGCCGCCATGAGCCTCGACGATCTGCTTGGAGATCGCCAGGCCAAGACCCGAGTTGTTGCCGAAATGCTCGTCCGGACGCTGCGAGTAGAAGCGTTTAAAGATCTTGGACAGCGCCTGTTCGGGAATGCCGGGGCCGGTGTCCTCGACCACCACCAGCACGCGATTGTCGC
This sequence comes from Epibacterium sp. MM17-32, assembly GCF_022348205.1. Classification (NCBI taxonomy): domain Bacteria; kingdom Pseudomonadati; phylum Pseudomonadota; class Alphaproteobacteria; order Rhodobacterales; family Roseobacteraceae; genus Epibacterium; species Epibacterium sp. MM17-32. Next base: position 13,372 of record NZ_JAKRFC010000022.1, read on the forward strand.
GGCGCCGCGCCCAGACCCGGATTGCGTCGCCCTCTTCGCAGAAAGAGATCGCGTTGGTGATCAGATTCACAAAGACCTGCGCCAGCCGCGCCTCCAGCCCACGAATGAGAATCGGCTCATTCGGCAGCTCGGTGATATAATCGATGCCCTTGCCGCGCGCATCCTCACCCAGATACTGGTTCAGATTGCCGAGCATGGTCAGCAGGTCGAAATCTTCCTCGTCCTCCTTCACCAGTTCAGCATCCAGCCGCGACGCGTTGGAGATGTCACTCACCAACCGGTCGAGACGACGCACATCATGTTCAATCACTTCCATCAGCTTCTCCCGCTGGTCCTCCCGATGAACCATGCGCAGCGTGCCAACAGCAGACTGCAAACTGGCCAGAGGGTTCTTGATCTCATGTGCCACATCAGCTGCAAATTGTTCGTTACTATCGATACGATTATAGAGCGCTTTTACCATTCCGCGCAGCGCCCGGCTCAATCGGCCGATTTCATCGGGGCGGGCGGAGAGGTCCGGAATGCGGATGCGTCCCGGTTTGACCTTGTCGCTGTCACGATCCTTGCCCAGCTCTGCCGCCTCTGCCAGATCGGCCAGCGGGTTGGCGATCGTGGAGGCCAGCACCAGGCTCAGGCCGACGGAGACCAGCAGCGCCACCACGAACATCTGCAAGACCCGTTCACGCTCGCTGCGGACCAGCCGGTCGATTTCGCCGGTGGCCGAGGTCATGACCAGAACACCCGCGGTGTTGCCCAGATGCAGGATCGGAGTCGCCGCCGCATAGACAGTGCCCCCCGCCGTATCCGGCACCGCGCTGACCTGCGTGCCCTCCGCCAGGGCGCGCTGGGTCAGATCCGCCAATTGTGCTTCGGGTATCTCGATCACATCCGGAGGGGTCGCCGCGCGGTTGCCGCCGCCCAGCGCCGTCCAGATCGCGGTCAGCGAATCGGTGATCAGCGTGCGCCCTTCGTCGTTTTCATTCAGCCGGTTCAGCGCATCGGCGCGCATCACCCCCTGCTGTCGCCCCACCAGCGTCAGGTCGGCGTCATAGACAAAGACCTCGACCCCGCCGCGCAACGACAGGCTTTGCAGCGCCCCGGAGACATCAATGCCCTCGCCTGCCGCAAGGCTGACGGCACTTTCGGCGGGCAGTTCCGCTTCCAGCACATCCGACGCCAGCATCGCCTCCGACACCAGCGTGCCGAGACGTTGGTACACCAGGCTCTGACGGGAGGAATTCAGGTACAGGATGCCGGATACAAGAATGATCAGGGCAATCAGGTTGAAGGTGATGATCTTGCGGGTCAGCGGCGAACTGCGCAGGGAAAACAGCCCTCTGCGGGCCCGGCGCGCCTGCATCTCCCGTCCGACCGTCTGCTCCGGGGCGACCCAGTCATCGCCCAGTACCACATCACCATCGCGGCGTCGGTCCCGGCCCGAAAGCCGGTCATTGTCAGTCACGCTCGAGTCGCGCATGCGCGCCTATCTCCGCCAAAGCTCCCGACCACCGGGACCTTACTCTTCGTTATAGCGGTAGCCGATCCCATAGAGGGTCTCGATCGCCGCGAAATCCGCATCGGCGCTGCGCATCTTCTTGCGCAGCCGCTTGATATGGCTGTCGATGGTGCGGTCGTCCACATAGACCTGATCATCATAGGCCACATCCATCAGCTGATCGCGGCTTTTGACAAATCCGGGACGTTGCGCCAGCGCTTGCAACAGCAGGAACTCGGTCACGGTCAGGGACACATCCTGGCCTTTCCAGCTCACCGCGTGGCGCAGCGGGTCCATCCGCAGGTGGCCGCGCTCCATCACCTTGGTCTCCGGCGCCGTGCCGACCTCGTCAGTGGCGACGGCCTCCTGGCGGCGCAGCAGCGCCCGGATGCGTTCCACCAGAAGCCGTTGCGAAAAGGGTTTCTTGACGTAGTCATCCGCCCCCATACGCAGGCCCAGAACCTCGTCGATCTCGTCATCCTTCGAGGTCAGGAAGATCACCGGCATCTGGCTTTTCTGGCGCAGACGCTGCAACAGGTCCATGCCATCCATGCGGGGCATCTTGATGTCCAGAACCGCCATATCCGGCAGTTTCTTGTTGAACGCGTCGAGTGCCGCCTGCCCGTCATTATAGGTTTCGACTTCGAACCCTTCGGCCTCCAGTGTCATCGACACCGAGGTCAGGATGTTCCTGTCGTCATCGACCAAAGCAATCTTTGACATCGGATTTGCCCTTATCTGCTCATTATTCGTTTGTTTTGCGTCCTTTGTCGCGTGGAAGACGCCCCGAATCAATCCCTGATTAACGAATCAGGCAAAATCTTGGCGCCCATTGACGCAAAAATGTCTTAGCAATCGTTAAAGACGCGGTCGTGAAACATCAGTGACACGCGTGTGAAACAGTATCGTTCACTATGCGAAACTTCTGGTGGCGCTAAAGGTTTGCGTGGTTGCGCTAACGTCGCCAAAGCGTCCTGTTCTTCCTGCAAAACCTCATGTTAAGACCCGGACAAGAGGTGCTATTATTGCGCCTCGGCGCCGTTCGGCGCAGCGAAAGTTCCATGCGGCCGCAATCCTACGCAACAGGCCGACACCCAGGAGAGACACAAGATGACATCTGGACGGGTCAACCCGCACTTCCGCCTCGAGGATCAAGGGATCGAGGGTCTGGGCAATGTCTATTACAACCTCATGGAGCCTGCGTTGGTCGAAGCGGCCCTGGGCCGCGGCGAAGGCACTCTCGGCAAGGGCGGCGCCTTTCTGGTGACCACCGGCAAGTTCACCGGCCGCTCGCCCAAGGACAAACATGTCGTTAAGACCGACAGCGTTGCAGACACCATCTGGTGGGAGAACAACGCCGAAATGAGCCCTGCAGGGTTCGACGCACTCTATGAAGACATGCTGGAGCACATGAAGGGGCGCGACTACTTCGTGCAGGATCTGGTCGGTGGCGCCGATCCGGTGCATGCGATCAACGTGCGCATGGTGACCGAACTGGCCTGGCACAACCTGTTCATCCGTCACCTGCTGCGGCGTCCCGACCGCGAGGATCTGGATGATTTCACCTCTGATTTCACCATCATCAACTGCCCCAGCTTTCAGGCGGACCCGAAAAAGCACGACTGCAAATCGGAAACCGTCATCGCGCTGAACTTCGACCGCAAGCTGATCCTGATCGGCGGCACCGAATATGCAGGCGAGAACAAGAAGTCCGTGTTCACCCTGCTGAACTACCTGCTGCCGGAAAAGGGCATCATGCCGATGCACTGTTCCGCCAACCATGCCAAGGGCAACCCGGTCGACACGGCCGTGTTCTTCGGTCTCTCCGGCACCGGCAAGACCACCCTGTCGGCAGACCCCGACCGGGTGCTGATCGGCGATGACGAGCATGGCTGGGCCTCCAACGGCACCTTCAACTTCGAGGGTGGCTGCTACGCGAAGACCATCAACCTCAACCCCGAGGCGGAGCCCGAGATCTACGCCACCACCGAGAAATTCGGCACCGTGATCGAGAACATGACTTTCGATCCGGAAACCTTCGATCTCAACTTCGATGATGACAGCCTGACCGCCAACATGCGCTGTGCCTACCCGCTGCATTACATCTCCAATGCCTCCGAGTCGGCGCGTGGCGGCCATCCGAAGAATATCATCATGCTGACCTGTGATGCCTTTGGCGTGCTGCCTCCGATCGCGCGGCTGACACCTGCACAGGCGATGTATCACTTCCTGTCCGGCTTCACCTCCAAGGTGGCCGGGACCGAGCGTGGTGTGACCGAGCCGGAGCCGACCTTCTCCACCTGCTTTGGTGCGCCCTTCATGCCGCGCCGCCCAGAGGTTTATGGCAACCTGCTGCGCGAGAAGATCGCCGCCCATGGTGCGACATGCTGGCTGGTGAACACCGGCTGGACCGGCGGCGCCTATGGCACCGGCTCGCGGATGCCGATCAAAGCCACCCGCGCCCTGCTGACAGCAGCGCTGGATGGCTCCCTCGCCAATGCGGAGTTCCGCAAGGATCCGAATTTCGGCTTTGACGTGCCGGTGGCTGCGCCGGGCGTGGCCGAAGTGCTGCTGGACCCGCGCCGCACCTGGGATGACAAGGATGCCTATGACACCCAGGCCGAAAAACTGGTGCAAATGTTCTCTGACAACTTTGAGCAGTACCTGCCCTACATCGACGACGACGTGAAGGCTGCCGCGATCTGCTGATCCCGCCGCTGTCGTGAAATCAGAAAGCCCTCGCCTCGGCGGGGGCTTTTGCGTTCCGGCGCATCAAAAAAGGTGAGACGGTGATTTTTTCTATCTGTTAGTGGCTGGCAGGCGCCAACCGAATGACCTCTGCCACCCTGCCGCCGATGATCCGGCTGGCCTTGGGCGAAGGGTGGATGCGGTCAAGCGCATGAAAGCTCAGATCGCCATGAGGCACCAGGTCGGCCGCAGGCAGGAAGGTCACAGCGGCGTCTGCTTGGGCCAGTTTCAATAGACGGGCATCCAGCTCATCGCCTTCGTCACGGCAGTTCTCGATCGGCGATGACCGGCCCGGCGTGCGCAAGTACCCCAGCAGGATCACACGTGCGCCGTCCTGCCGGATGCGGGTGACAAGGTCGGGAAAAACCCCTGTCTCGGCATCTTCGGAAATCAGCCTATCCATCTTTCGGTCGCACTGACCGCAGCCACATCCCAACCACAGATCGTTGCCGCCACCATTCAGGATCACCCAGTCCCAAGGGCCTGCGCGATATTGCTTCGGGATCGACAGGCCCGCGGCACCGCTGATCGGCAGGCGATAGATCATCCGCGCGCCCGACACGGAACGATCAACGACCGGCTCTCCCAACTGATCAGCGACAACATCCGGGATCGACTGTCCGCCAAGGCTGTTCCACGCCATCATGGAATCGCCCATGGCAAGAATGCGGGCCTCGCGCCCAACGGGGCTATCGCCGCAGGCACTCAGGAAGAGCAGGCAGAGGAAAAGGAAGCGCATCATACCGGAGCGATATCACAAATCTCTCCAGATGCGCCGGGCAATTTGACGAAAATGCTCGACGTCCCCACGGGAGGGGGGCGAGCCCACCCGTGGTCGAGCGCAGTGCTATTCGCGTCTTCTAGGCCAGCAGTCGCCGCGCGATCACCTGCGCCTGGATCTCTGCCGCACCTTCAAAGATATTCAGAATGCGCGCATCACACAGCACGCGGGAAATCTTGTATTCCAGCGCAAAGCCGTTGCCGCCATGGATCTGCAACCCGTTGTCCGCCGCCGCCCAGGCCACCCGTGCACCCAGCAGTTTCGCCATTCCGGCCTCCAGATCGCAGCGGTGGCCGTTATCTTTTTCCCATGCCGAGAAATACGTGAGCTGCCGCGCCACCATGATCTCGACCGCCATCATCGCCAGTTTCGACGACACCCGGGGGAAGTTGATCAGCGCCTTGCCGAATTGCTTGCGGTCCTGCGCGTATTGCATGGAAATATCCAGCGCTGATTGCGCCACCCCGATGGCCCGCGCCGCGGTCTGGATGCGGGCGGACTCAAAGGTCTCCATCAACTGTTTGAAGCCCTTGCCTTCCTCGCCGCCCAAAAGGTTCTCGCCCTTCACGTGGAAGCCATCAAAGGCCAGTTCGTATTCCTTCATGCCGCGATAACCCAAGACCTCGATCTCACCACCGGTCATGCCCTCGGTCGGGAACGGGTTCTCATCCGTGCCCGGCACCTTCTCCGCCAGGAACATCGACAGGCCGCGATGGTCGGTGGTCTCCGGATCGGTGCGCGCCAGAAGCGTCATCACATGGGTTCGCGCCGCGTGGGTGATCCAGGTCTTGTTGCCGGTGATCGTGTAATCGCCATTGTCATCCTTGACTGCACGGGTGCGCAGAGATCCGAGGTCAGACCCCGTGTTCGGCTCGGTGAAAACAGCGGTCGGCAGGATCTCCGCGCTGGCGATCTTGGGCAGCCAGTTCGCCTTCTGGGCGTCGGTGCCCCCGGCGAGGATCAACTCCGCGGCAATCTCGGACCGCGTACCAAGGCTGCCCACCCCGATATAGCCACGCGACAGCTCCTCGGAGACCACGCACATCGAGGCCTTGGACAGGCCAAAGCCGCCAAACTCCTCCGGGATGGTCAGGCCAAAGACGCCCATCTCCGCCAGCTCCTCAATCACCTCGATCGGGATCAACTCGTCCTCGAGGTGCCAGTCATGGGCAAAGGGCTCGACCTTCTCCTGCGCGTAGCGGCGGAACTGGTCGCGGATCATCTCCAGCTCCTCGTCCAGACCGGAGGTGCCGAACATGGTGCTGCCTGATTGCTGCTCCATCAGTTCCACCAGCCGCACCCGCGCCGCCTGGGTGTTGCCGGACTGCGTCAGCGTCATCACCGCCGGTGCCATCATCGCGCGCTGGTCATCCTGGCTGAGCCCCAGATCCTGCAGGCGCAGAACCTCGCCCTGATTCATCTGAATGCCGCCGTAGATCTGCCAGAGATATTCTCCAAAGGCGATCTGGTGGATCAACTGCTCCATCTCGCCAAACCTGCCCGCGCCCGAGAGTGCCTCGGCCCAGCCGTGCATTTGACGCAGGGCGTAGACATAGGTGGCCAGCCACGCGAGCCCATGGGCAGCGTATTGATTCTGCTCGACCAGAGCGCCCGACACGCGCCCGCCATCGCTGACGGTCTCACGCACCCGCGATGTTGCGATCTCCAGCAGCGCATCCAGCGGCGCCAGAGCGCCCTCGGTCAGCGACAGAAGGTCTGGCAGCAGCGGCGTCGCGGGGGTCATATCCTGTCCATCCAATTGTCCATCATGGGGCATGAGCGTCCTCCTCAAAGCTGCACTGGTGATAGGCTATTTCGCAGGTGCAGCGCAACATTAAATCCTGAATGGCCGGAATAATGTTCTATTGTTACCTTGTCGTTTTGCGCGTGCAGCACGTGCTGGTTGTGCTAAACGCAGGTCATGACGGAGTTCTTTCCCTTTCTTGCCCCTGCCGGGTTTGTCCTCGCCTTTGTCGTGGCGCTGCTTGCCGGCACCATCAAGGGCCTCGTGGGTTTTGCCATGCCGATGATCATGGTGTCGGGTCTCAGCTCGATCATGGCACCGGATCTGGCGCTGGCAGGGCTGATTCTGCCCACACTGGTGACCAACGGGTTTCAGGCGCTCAAACAGGGGCCGGGCGCCGCCTGGGAGTCGATGAAGCGTTTTCGCGCCTTTTTGCTGGTAGGCGGGCTGTTCCTGCTGCTGAGCGCGCAGATGGTGCGGATCCTGCCTGCTCAGGTGATGTTGTTGATCATCGGGGCGCCGATCACGTTCTTTGCGCTGACGCAGCTGATGGGCAGACAGCTGGTGCTGCATAAGGCCTCGCGCCGCATGGAAATTGGCATTGGTGCCTTTGCCGGGTTCATCGGCGGGTTCTCCGGTATCTGGGGGCCGCCCACGGTGGCCTATCTGACTGCGCTTGGCACTGAAAAGAAGGAGCAGATGCGCATACAGGGCGTAATCTACGGCCTTGGGGCGGTGGTGCTGTTCTTTGCCCATATCGGCTCAGGCGTGATGCGCCGTGAAACCTTGCCGTTCTCGGTTCTGATGATCCTGCCTGCGGTACTGGGGATGTGGATCGGCGGCCGGTTGCAGGATCGCATCGAGCAGAGCACCTTTCGCCGGGCAACGCTGTTTGTCCTGCTGATCGCCGGCCTCAACCTCTTGCGTCGCGCCTGGGTGGGCTGAGCGGATGTGCTTTGGTTTGGAGACCCGCCTCACGGTCCGCCAGGTTGCAGGTGGCACCATTCTTGTTTCCGTGATGGTACTCGCCCTGAAACTCGGGGCCTGGGGACTGAGCGGATCGGTGGCCCTGTTCTCCGACGCGATGGAAAGCCTCGTCAACGTATCGGCGGCGGTCCTGGCCTGGTTTGCCATCCGCTATGCCGAACGTCCCGCGGATGCCGGACACCCCTTTGGCCACCACAAGGCAGAGTATTTTTCCGCGGTGATCGAAGGCATCATGATCATCCTGGCCGCCGCCCTGATCCTGCACGAGGCCTACGGGGCGCTGTTTGGCATCACCAAAGCGGCGCTAACACCGCTTGCGCTGACCGTAAACTGCCTTGCCCTGGGGGTGAACCTGATCTGGGCGCAAGTCCTGCTGCGCAGCGGGACGCGCCTGAACTCGCCCGCCTTCAAAGCCGGAGGACGGCATCTCATGGGGGATGTCTGGACCTCCTTCGGGGTCATTTGCGGGTTGGTTCTGGTGCTGCTGACGGGGTGGCATATGCTGGACCCGGTGATCGCGCTGCTGGTGGCCATAAACATCCTGCGCGAAGGCCTGCATGTCGTCTCGGAGTCGGTCGACGGATTGATGGACAAAGCCGCAAGCGCCGAGGAACAGGAAAAGATTCAAGCGGTCATCCTGGGCTCCGGCGGCGGCGCGCTCCAGATCCACGACATCAAGACCCGGCGGGCGGGCAAGGCGATGTTCGTGGAATTCCACATGGTCGTCGACGGTGACATGTCCGTCGCCGAAAGCCATGTGATCTGTGATCGGCTGGAGGCGGAGATCGAAGCCGCCCTGCCCGGCGTGCATGTCACGATCCATGTGGAACCGGACCACAAGCTCGAAGACAGCGGATTGGAGCCACCGGCTCCCTAGTCCTCCCACACATCAAGATCGGGCGAACGGTCAGAGGTTTTGCGCTGCGCCAAGCGCATCGCGCGGGGGCGGGGGCCGCGCCTTCGGCGCGGCCCCCGCCCGGCCCAACCGTTCTGTATCAGCCGCCAGGGGCGGGTGGTGCAGATGGGCGGGAGCGCCCCCCGCTCCCCAATTGCCTGCTCCATTCCCGTTGGGTGTCCTGCTATAGACCGGTTGCATTTCGACCCCCGACAGGCTTTCTAGGCACCACCCGACGGACTGGCACAGGAGAGCCCCATGGACTGGACGCAACTGCTGAACCCGGGACGCCTGTGTCGACCGGATTTCCCCGATGCGCCTGATCGTCCTGCCTATTTGCAGGATTATGACCGCATCCTGTTTTCGGAACCCTTCCGGCGGCTGGCGCAGAAAACCCAGGTGCACCCCCTCTATGACCACGACCATGTCCACCACCGGATGATCCACTCGATGGAGACCTCTTCGGTGGGGCGGTCGCTTGGCATCCAGGTCGGGCAGGCGCTGGTCAAGGAGGGGCTTCTGGCCGAGGGGCTCCAACACGTGATGGCCGGGACGGTGCAGGCGGCCTGTCTGGTCCATGACATCGGCAATCCCCCCTTCGGCCACTCCGGCGAGGCCAGCATCGGTGACTGGTTCAGCCGCCAGTTCGCCGCGAATGGAGGTCAGGGCACAGGCATCGCGGCGGGTATCCCTGCCCGGCATCGCGGCGAGTTCGAAGCCTTCGAGGGAAATGCCCAGGGGTTCCGCATCGTTGCACGCCTGGAAATGGCCCGGCGCGCAGGCGGTATGCGGCTCTCCTACGCAACGCTGGGCGCCTTTGCGAAATACCCCACCACACGCCACGCCGCCCGCGAGGCGATGGAGGCAGGAACCGCATATGTCGGCCTCAAGAAATTCGGCTGTTTTGCAGCTGAGGAAGAGCTCTTTGCAGAGGCCGCCACGGCGCTTGGCCTGCCCGAGGAGCGCACCCCGCAGGGCCAGCGTTGGTGGCGCCGGCACCCGCTGGCCTTCCTGGTCGAAGCGGCGGATGACATTTGCTATCGCATTCTCGACCTCGAAGATGCGGCAACTGTTGGTGATCTGGACAATGAGACCGTGTCCGGCATCCTCGAAGAGATCACCGGCAAGCCCAATCGCGAGGACGACGCGATGATGACCCGTCACGACAGGGTCGGCATGCTGAGGGCCATGGCCATCGGGGCGTCGATTGACAGCGCGGTGCAGGCGTTCCTTGAGAACTATGACGCCATCATGGCGGGCACGTTCAATGATGGATTGATGGAGGTTTCGTCCAAAGCGCAGGCCTTTGACCGGCTGAAGCAGATTTCCAACGCCCGGATCTTTACCGCCCGGCGCAAGACCGAGCTGGAGATTGTCGGGCGTCAGGTCATCTTCACCATCCTCGACGAGTTCCACGCGCTGTTCGAAGCGTTGAACGCCTGCAACTGGGACTCCGACCGGTTGCTCGCGCAGCACAGCTACTGGGCGCAGTTGGTGCGGGCGGTGGATCTCGACCTGCGCGGGGTGGTGGACGACCACACGGCAGCTCATGCGCTGACGGATTTTGTCTCCGGCATGACCGACCGCTATGCGCTGCGCGTACGGGACATGATTACCGGCCAGGTTCCAGGATAGGCCCAAGATGACATCAGCCCGTCTGCCCGATTGTTTCTCAGTTAAAACTTCGGATCAGAAGGCATGACATATCACTCAGACATTATTGAACAAAGTCAGAGAACCGTCCCACGGACACCCGCTGCAACGGCGTCAAAGCAAAAGCCCCCTCCATCCGGAGAGGGCTCTGTTTGGTTGGCACGCGCCGAAGCTTAGCCGATCATGGCACCGTCTTCGCGCCAGACGGCAACGATGGACGACCGCGGTTTTCCTTCGCCATCGGGCCAGGCACCACCGGGATGCTGGACGCCGACAAAGGCGACTGTCTTGTCGAGCGACCAGCACAGGCCGGTGACTTCGGCGCCGTTGGGCACCGTCATGAAGCGGGCAATCTCGCCCGATTCCGGATCGCCGACCAGCATCTGGTTGTTGCCCTGGCCCTCGAACTCGCCTTCGTTGTCGTCATCGCCATCGGTCTGGATCCAGAGCATGCCGTCCGAAGAAAAGGCCATGCCATCGGGCGAGTTGAACATATTGCCTTCGTTGATGTTGGCAGACCCCGCATAGATGTTGTCATAGACCTTCGGATTGCCCGCCATCACGTAGAGATCCCAGGTAAACCCCGCGACGGCGTGGTTGTCCTCGGCCGGGGTCCAGCGCACGATCTGACCAAAGTTGTTGGTCTCGCGCGGGTTCGGACCGTTGACGGAGGTGTCATCGCCGCCGGCATTCGGCTTCACGCCGCGATTCTTGTTGTTGGTCAGCGCGCAATAGCCTTCGGCCTTGAGCGGGTTGCAGGCGACCCATTCCGGACGGTCCATGGTGGTGCCGCCCACCGCCGATGCCGCCATGCGGGTGAAGCAGAGGATCTCTGCCGCCTCCATGCCGGTGGCCTCCGGCGTCAGGGCCAGCCATTCGCCGGTCTGATCGTCGTTGAACTTCGCCACATAAAGCTGACCGTCGTCCAGCAGACCGTCGGTCGGCTCGCCTTCGGCCCAGGTGTTGGTGGACACGTATTTGTAGAGATATTCGCCCCGTTCATCATCGCCCATATAGACCACGATGCGCCCATCGGCGGCGTGGACCATTTCCGCATTCTCATGCTTGAAGCGACCCAGAGCGGTGCGCTTGACAGGCGTGGAGGTCGCGTCGGCGGGGTTGATTTCGGTTACGAACCCGTGGCGGTGCGGCTCGTTCGGCTCTTTCGACAGGTCATAACGCGCGTCGAATTTCTCGTAGGCGTAGCGCCCCTCACCCCCGATGCCGTAGCGGATGTAGCCTTGGCCCTCGGGCATCTCGCCGGTGGCGCCGAAGTAGCCGTTGAAGTTTTCCTCGCAGGTCAGATAGGTGCCCCAGAGGGTCTTGCCCGAACCGCAGTTGTTCATGGTGCCCTTGACGGTGCGGCCCTCGGGATCGGCATTCGTCTTGACCAGATCGTGCCCAGCCAGGGGACCGGCAAGGGTCATTTCGGTTTCATGGGTGATGCGGCGGTTGTAGGGGCTGTCCTTGACCACCTGATAGCCGCTGTCGCCCTTGGCAATCTCCATGACGGTGACACCCTGCAGGTTCTTCAGCAGCATAACCTCTTCGGCGGTCTGCGGCACACCTTCGGAGGCGGCGGGCAAGTTGATCTTGGGGTTCACATACTCGGAGTTGACGGTGATGATCTCACGCCCGTCGACCTCGAACAGTTCCATGCCGTCGGTGTTCTCACCAAAGACCTTGTCGGACATCTCGGGCGACACGCCGGTTTCGGCAGAATAGGCACCATCGGCGTCAGACCAGAGCGCATCCCCCCAGCGCACCAGAACCTGGGATTTATAGCCTTCGGGCACGTGAACCGCGTGGTCGGTGGCGATGTCGATCGGTTTGAACGCAAATTTTGCATGTCCCTCCGCGCGCGATGCGGTGGTGGAGGACATCAGCCCGGTGCCGAAGACCGCCGCACCGGACCCAAAGGCCAGCGCACCGCCAAGGAACCCGCGACGCGACACCGCACGTTCGACCACGGCATCAAACTCATTCGACGCCGGGCGCGGATCGCGGTGTTCGTCAAAATCGTCCCAGGAGAGATCGAGGAGCGTCTTATCAACCATGTTCATTCCTTCCTTGCTGATAACCACCTTGGTGGCGTGTGCTGGGAAAGACCGCGGGCAGCGGCGGTCCCATTGTGAATCGCCGGCACTATCTTTGCCCGAGGTATCAACACTGTGACGGTTTCCGCATCGCGGCTGGCGCGATTGTCCCGAGGGCGGTCCCTGACGGCAAAAACCCGCGCATTGGCCCGCGTAGTGGAGAGGGTTACCTCTTCGTCCGCTTCGCGCCTATAAACCACCTCAGGTTGTTCACGACCCCCATTAAAGACTCCTTAGATTGTTTATCTGCCTAATCGTGCAACCATAAAAGGAGTATTGGTTCGTGTTTGATCTTTTCCATCCCATCCCCCGGCTCTGCCGCTTCCTCTGTGTTGTCGCGTTCTCCCTTCCTGCGACATCGGTCATGGCGCAGGACAGCACCTCACCGACCGGCGTCATGGTGATCAATGCCCCCGACGACGACAGCCGGGTCTGCCTCGGCGTCAAGACCCAGCCACCCGTGGCCGGTACCGACGTTGTCGGCGTCGCCTGCGACAGCGACGCGCCGCGCTGGCATGTGTCCGAGAACACCGCCACGCCGCAGCGCATCGTCTTCGGCACGCCCGGGCAGCAGGATCAGTGTCTCGACGTGGATACCGCGCATCCCGGCAAGGGCACCAAGGTGCAGGTCTGGAACTGTGTCGGCAGCACCGATACCAACCAGCTTTTCACCTGGACGGGACAGGGGGCGCTGACGCTGGCGTCGAACCAGTGGTGCATCCAGAGCGATCTGCAAATCGGCGATCAGGCGGAAATCGCCGCCTGCGGTGCGGAGGATGATGTCACCCTCTTCGCGCCGGTGCCGATCGACCTGGAACCGTTCCAGAGCGGCACCAGCGGCGGTCACCTGGCGGTCTTCATCCAGGGCACGCAGACCTCGGGCTATACTCAGCGGCTGTCGTTGTTCGGTGACGGGCTGAACTACGTGCAAAAAGACAGCGCAGGCGGCGCAGCGGGATCGCAATATGCGCTGGACCACGTCACTATTTCCACCACCGAAGGGGTGCCGGAACAGCTGACCTATTTCGGCAATGTGCAATACTACGACAACGATGTCTGGCAGCGGTCGCCCATCGTGGTGGCCACCCAGCAGATGGATGTGGCCGCAAACGGGCTGGCGACCATGCTGGCCTCCAACGACGGCGGCTCGGATGCGGATAACAACGATACGATGGTGTTGTTCTCGGTCTGGCGCAACACCACCGACTGAGCGTCAGGTGGCCCGAGGCTTCGCTAGACGCGCCGGGCCAGAGCGTCAAGGAACCGCCCCCGCGCCTGCGGCAGGGGGCGGTTCCCCAGCGCCGGGGCCAGTTTAGTCTCAAGAAAGTAACCGGTGGTGCCGAGCGCGGTCACGATCTCGCTATCCGCCGCCGCGCCCTGCTCCAGCATCACCGGCGGCAGCGGCAGCAGCCGGTCGGCCCAGTCCCCCGCCCCGGCGGCAGACACGGCGCGGCCAGTCTTGGGGGAGACATACGCCAGCCCCTCGGTCGCGCCGGTCACCGCGCAGGCGGTCAGATCAAGGCCATAGCCCAGCTCCTCGAGCAGACCCAGTTCCCAGCGCAGATAACCCAGTGGCCAGAGGTCGGCATTGTCGAGCAGTTCCAGCAGCGCCTCGCTGCGCCGGTAGAGATCGGGATGTGGCTCGCGATCCGGCAGCGCAAAGGCCAGCAGCGCGCAGACCGCATTGAGCCCGGCCAGTGCCAGTCGCCCCGACATCGCCAGCGCCGCGCGGCTGCGCAGGGGTTCGGCCTTGTAGGTGCCGAGGTGATCTTCGAGCCGCGCCGACCAACCGAGATCCAGTTGTGCCCCCGGTTGCAGATGCGGGGCCATCTTGCGGCTGGCGCCGCCCCGCACAAGCCCTGCATGCCGCCCGTGATGTTCGGTAAAGACCTCGATCAGGGCGGAGGATTCGCCATGCCGGCGCACCGTCAGCAGAATGCCGTGATCGCGCCAGTCCATCGCCTAGTCCAGCCCCGGCTCATCCAGCAGGTGGCGCCCTGCGCGGTCTTCGACCTCGATCACCCAGAGGTCGCTGTCGAACTGGCGCTGCCGGGCGATGGAGGCCTCGGCCTCGGCATCCGCGCCTGCGGTCAATTCGACCCATTTGCGGTCTCCGGTCATCAGGTCAAACGAACGCTGATAGACCCGGGCCTGCCCGTCGAGCGTATTGAGCTTGACCAGCACCGCACCGGCAGTGTCATCACCATGGGCGGTGACAAAGGCGGGGATGTGCTGAAACCGCAAGCGGGCCAGGTAGGCATCAACCCAGAAACGGGCGGTAAGGCGGGACATGGGCGCTCCTGCTGCAATGGCGGCCTGCGGGGCATCCCATGGGCGCCTCCGGCGGGAGTATTTAGGGAAAGATGACGGCGCGGCGCAAGTGCCGCAGAAGGCGCGCCGGACGCAGCGGCGGAGCCTCCGGCGGGGATATTTTCGAGAAGATGAAGACGCTCTCGTGATCGCCCCGGGCTGCGGTGGCGTTATGTCGGAGGTCGGGGCGGCGTCAGTTGCCGTCCTTGAATTCCAGCCCCATTTCCGAATAGCGCTCGGATTCCTCGAGCCAGTTCGGGCGCACCTTGACCTGCAAGAAGAGGTGGATCTTGCGATCCAGAAACTCTTCCAATTCGGCGCGCGCGGCTTGGCCCACCGCCTTGATCGTCTCACCCCGTTTGCCCAGAACGATGCCCTTGTGACCGTCGCGCACCACATAGACCACCTGATCGATGCGGGCGGAACCATCCTTGCGCTCTTCCCATTTCTCGGTCTCGACGGTGAGCTGATAGGGCAGTTCCTGATGCAGGCGCAGGGTCAGCTTTTCCCGGGTCATTTCCGCCGCGATCATCCGCAGAGGCAGATCGGCGATCTGATCCTCGGGATAGAGCCAGGGGCTTTCGGGAAGTTCCGCTGCCAGCCAGCTGCGCAGATCGTCGGTGCCGTAGCCCTTTTCCGCCGAGATCATGAATGTCTCGGCAAAGGGGAACCGGTCGTTCAGGTCCTTGGTGAGGCCGAGGAGCACATCTGACTGCACCCGATCAATCTTGTTGATCGCCAGGGCCACGCGGCGGCCTTGTGCGACTTCGCCGAGGTTTTCGATGATACGCTCGACGCCTTCGGTGACACCGCGATGAGCCTCGATGAGCAGCACGATCACATCCGCATCCGCGGCCCCGCCCCAGGCGGCCGCGACCATGGCGCGGTCAAGCCGGCGGCGCGGCTGGAACAGACCGGGAGTGTCGACAAACACCAGCTGGCTGTCGCCTTCCATGGCCACGCCGCGGATGCGGGCGCGGGTGGTCTGCACCTTGTGGGTCACGATGGACACCTTTGCCCCCACCATGCGGTTCAGGAGCGTGGATTTGCCGGCGTTGGGCTCGCCGATGAGGGCGATGAAGCCTGCGCGTGTGGTCATGTCTCTTGCTCCAGTTTGGCCAGCAGGGCCTTTGCGGCAGCCTGTTCCGCAAGGCGTTTGGATCCTGCGGTGGCCTGTTCTTCGGTGCCATCCTCGAGCCGGGCGGCGATCGTAAAGACGGGTTCGTGATCGGGGCCTGTCCGGGCAACCAGCACATAGGCCGGAGGCGGCTGGCGGCGGGCCTGGACAAATTCCTGGAGCGCGGTCTTGGGGTCGCGCGCGTCATCCTCGACTGTGCCGATCCGCTTGCCCCAGAGACGCAGGATAACACTCTGCGCCGCCTCGAAGCCCGCGTCCTTGTAGATCGCGGCGATCACCGCCTCCATCGCGTCCCCCAGCAGCGCCTGCTTGCGCCGCCCGCCCGAGAGCATCTCTGAACGGCCCAATTTCAGCACCGCACCGATATCGATCTGACGGGCGACGTCGGCGCAGGTTTCCTTGCGCACCAGCGCGTTGAACCGCGGGGCCAGCTGGCCTTCGGTGGCCTGTTTGTCATGCTCCAGCAACGCGGTCGCCATCACCAGCCCCAATACCCGGTCGCCGAGGAATTCCAGACGCTGGTTGTCCTGTCGGGTGGGCGACGACACGGAGGGATGCGTCAGCGCGCGCAACAGCAGCTCCGGGCTGGCAAAACGGTAGCCAAGCCGGTCCTGAAAAGCGAGCATATCGCGGGAAAGCTTCACGTGTGGTCCTCGAACAACGGTGGGGCGCGATGGCCCCGGTGGATTTGTTCCATATCCCACCACCGCGAAAGAGGAAAGCACCCCGCGCGGGATCCTGCCTTGCGTTTGCGGTAAAATCACCCCGGTCACGCCCGCGCCACCAACCCGGAGCGCCCCGCAACGCAAAGAGCCGCAGGCGGGGATGCCTGCGGCTCTCGCCAGGAACGACAGGACGGGAAAGATCAGTAGATCCCTTTGAAGAAGCGGTCCCCGCGCCAGGTCCAGAAGAACAACATCGACCGACCGGCAGAAGAGAACATGATCCGGTCGGCGCGCCCGATCAGGTTTTCATAGGGCACATAGCCGACCCCGCCCACGGCCTGCGGCACGCGACTGTCGGCAGAGTTGTCCCGATTGTCCCCCATGAAGAAGTAATGGCCATCGGGGACGTGATAGATGCCGGTATTGTCACTGCCCTGCATGCCGATATTGATCACGGCATGGGACGTGCCACCCGGCAGGGTCTCGATCCGGCGTGATTTCTCGCAGGTGCCGCCCTGCCCGACCGGATCGTTTTCGCAGCGGGGAAAGGTCCCCTGCGGCCCCTGGCGTTCCATGGTTTCTTCGAACACGCCATCATCCATCAGCCCGACGGCGGTGCCATTGATGTGCAGCACCCCGTCTTTCATTTGCAGCTTGTCTCCCGGCAGCCCGACCAGGCGCTTGATGTAGTCGGTGCCATTCACGGGGTGGCGAAAGACGACCACATCGCCCCGCTCCGGCGTGCCGCCGAGGATCCGGCTGTTGTCGCCATCAAGGAAGCCGCAGATGTCCTTGGCATCGATATTGACCCCGATCGCCCCGAGGCGGATCGAGGGGCAGGACGCGTAGGAGTATCCATAGGCCATCTTGTTGACGAAGAGAAAATCGCCGACCAGCAGCGTTTCCTTCATCGAGCCGGACGGGATCCAGAAAGGTTGAAAGAACAGGGTGCGGAAGACACCGGCAATCAGCAGCGCATAGACAATGGTCTTGATCGTCTCGACGATTGAATTCCCAGCAGTGGTTTTCGACGCCATCAGGCTCTCCGGTCGTTTGTGGGCGGGTCCGGGCGTACATGCGGGGCTGCCCGCCGCAAGTCAAGCGGTGGCGTTGGCACGGGCATGATGTGGCGCAGCAAGGGACGCGGCGTCGCAACGCGAGGCTGATGCCGCTGGCGGACATCATGGGCTCCGCGAAGCCGCGGTCTCTCCGGGCATCGATCCGGTTGCGGCCACCGGCAACGTCGACAGGCGGGGTGCTTGGGCAGGCCGGTTGGTCTTGATCCGGCGGGCGCCGCACCGCAGGTGCGGCGCCCGCCCCCTGCGCGATGCGCGTGGCGCAGCGCAACCCCTCCCTGCACCGGTGGCGTAATGCATCTGGGGTTAAAGGTGATCCGGAGATTGCGTCGACCCGGCCGCCACTGGGCGCGCTTCGATCAGCACGATCGCCTGGGCCCAGGGATGGTCGTCGGTCAGCGTCACATGGATGACCGCTTCATGGCCCGGCGGTGTGATCTCGGCCAGCCGCGCTTCCGCCCAGCCGCTCAACTGCATCACCGGCTGGCCGCTGCGCAGGTTCGACACCGCCATGTCCTTCCAGGCAATTCCCATCCGCAGCCCGGTTCCCAGCGCCTTGGAACAGGCCTCCTTGGCGGCCCAGCGTTTGGCATAGGTGCCAGCCACATCGCGACGGCGTTCCGATTTGGCCTGCTCCACATCGGTAAAGACACGATTGCGAAACCGGTCGCCAAACCGGTCCAGCGTCCGCTGGATACGGTCGATATTGGCCAGATCCGTGCCAATCCCCAAAATCATGCGCGCCTCCTGTGAAACATCACCAAGCCAACCGTAACGTCAGGATCTTGAGGCTCGCGGCACCAAACAGGAGCCCGAAGGCCAATTCAAACCCACGACGCGTGCGGGCATAGGCACGACCGATCACGGCAACCGAAAACAGCAGCGCATAGCCGACAAACACCATCGCGGAGACACAGATCAGCAGGCCATAAAGCTGCCAGACCGCCGCCGCCGGCGCCCCGGGCGCAAGTGCAATGGCATAGATCGCGCCCCAGGCGAGAACTGCCTTCGGATTGGTCAGATGCAGCAGCAGCCCCTTGACAAAGAGCACCCCATCCGCCGCCGGAGGCGCTCGCCGTGCCTGCCCCCGCCAGGCCGCACGCAGCGACTTTACCGCCAGATAGAACAGATAGACCGCCCCCGCGTAGCGGATGACCTCAAACATCCAGACATTGGCCCGCATGATCGCCGCAAAGCCAAGCGCCGCAACCAGCCCCCAGAGTGCCGACCCGCTCAGCACCCCCAGCGCCAGCACCACGGCAGCCCGCCGCCCCTGCGCCATGGCAGTGCCGGAAATGGTCAGCGTCGCCGGTCCGGGGCTGCCGCCTGCCAGCACCCAACCCAGGACCACAGTCGCAAGCGGCAACAGAAAATGTGACGTCTCCATCCTTACGCTCCTTTGCAGCGGTTTCAGCGATCCAGGATCGCGCGCAACAGGCCCAGCCCGGCGATAGCAAACAGCCCCGCCACCGCCCACTCGATCCAGCCGCGCATCCGATCATAGGCGCGCATGGCGGGTCTGGTGGAAAACACGACCGCCCAGAGCAGGTAGTTGACCACTCCGAGACCCATGCAGAGCAGCGCCGCCAACAACATCGGCCCCAGACCGTCCTCCGCTTCGAGCCCCATCGAAAGCGCCGCCATCCAGGCAAACACCGCTTTGGGATTGGAGAGGTTCAAGATCAGCCCGCGGCGAAACCGGCTGCGCCCCGAGACAGGCAGAACCGGTGGCGTGACCCGTGTCGCGGATCGGGCTGCATCCATCGCCAACCACAGCAGATACGCCGCACCGAACAGTTTCAGCACCACCAGCGCGCCTTCGAACCGGCTCAGCAGGGTCCCAAGTCCCGCCACCGCCGCCAGCCCCCAGGCAGACAGCCCCAACGCCAGTCCAAGCGCCATGCGCAGTCCCGCCCTGCGCCCCTCGGACATCGCCACCGCCGCGCAGGCCAGATTGGCCGGGCCTGGCGAGGCCGTGACCACAAGGAACGCCAGCGCGATCAGGCCAAAGGACGCTGCGGGTGTCTCGAGGATCATTTGCGTTTTCGCCCCTTCCTTATCTAGCTCCGGTCACCCTTCCGGCTTGCGGCCTTAAGCGCAGATTTTGCGCCACTCGCCAGGAACAGACGCATCAGGAAGAACGACACCAGCGTCTGAAACAGGATCGCCAGCAGCAGCAGCAACGCCCCGTTCGGCTGGCGCAGCATATAGGCGATCTCCGGCACCGCGATGCTGAAGACCGCAGCCGACATCATGGTGAGGCCCAGAACAATGACCGAGGCCCGGCGCGCAAAGCGCCACATTTCCGGGCTTTCGGGCAGGCGGTTTTCGGCGCGCGCGAACGACTGCCCTTCGACAAGCGCCGCCACCATCGCCGGGATAATGGCCATGCCAGAATTGCTGATATCGAACCGGGCGATCGCCTGCACCAGAAGGACGATCACCAGCATTCCGACAATGGTCGCCAGATAGACGACGGCAAACCGACCCAGCTTCATTGCGCAACGCCCTCCCGGGCCAGATCCATCAGGCGGCGCATCTCCTGCACGGCCGGGGTGAGGCCGCGAAAGATCGCCTCGCCGATCAGGAAATGCCCGATGTTCAACTCCATCACCTCCGGGAAAGCCGCCACCGGCTGCACGGTCTCATAGGTCAGACCATGCCCCGCGTGCACCTCGAGACCGAGGGAATGGGCAAAGCTGGCCATCTCCCGCAGCGCTTCCAGCTCCGCATCGCGGGCAGCCAGATTGCCCTCGGCGTGATGGTCGCAATAGGCGCCGGTGTGCAGCTCGATCACCTCTGCGCCGATGCGATGGGCAGCCTCGATCTGTTTGCGGTCCGCAGCGATAAAGATCGACACGCGACACCCCGCATCGCGCAGCGGAGCAATGAAATGCGCCAGCCTGTTTTCCTCGCGCGCCACCTCAAGCCCGCCTTCGGTGGTGCGCTCCTCGCGCTTTTCCGGCACGATGCAGACGGCATGCGGTTTGTGACGCAGCGCGATCTTCTGCATCTCGTCGGTCGCCGCCATTTCAAAATTCAGCGGAACCGAGAGCGCCTCCATCAGACCATCGATGTCCGCATCGGTGATGTGGCGGCGATCTTCGCGCAGATGCGCGGTAATCCCGTCCGCACCCGCCTCTTCTGCCAGCTTGGCGGCACGGATCGGATCCGGGTAGGCACCACCGCGCGCATTGCGCACCGTGGCCACGTGATCGATATTGACGCCGAGGCGCAGGGAAGTCTTGGACATGAGAGAAGCTCTTTGTCGTTGCTGTCTTTGAGCGCGAGCCTAGCGGGCCGCGGCGCAGAGGCAAGGCGCAAGGCGGCAAGTGATACAATTCTCCGTCACCCCCGCTGACCCGTCGCGCGGGCCACGCAGCCGTCCCGAAGAGGCACGCAGGTCGAACTTGAGCAATGCGCCCCTTTAGTCCGGACGCAGAACACGCGACGTGCGGCCGGGCGGCTTGGTCCCGCTGGGGGCATGCGGGCTGTTGACCGCTTCCAGTTCGGCGCGTTTCTTGATCGCCTCGAACTTCGCCTTGATCTTGCGGCGGCGGCGATGCTGATAGGTGCGAATGACCGGCACCGACAGAATATAGCCGATGGTGCCCACGATGATCCCCGGGATGACCCCGCCGATCATATAGGGATAAAAGACCTCGTCGTAGAAAATCTCCAACCCCGACCAATCCGTCGGCATGCCGGTGGCAATGGCATAGACGTTGTACCAAAGGTCCGACCCGGCGGCGAGGAACTTGTCGGTGAGCGTGGCATCCACCTCGGCAACCGGCTGGCTGCCCAACACCCAGTGGCCGGTCTGGAGCGAAATCACCCCGATCGGCACATAAGTCAGCGGATTGCCAAAAAAGGTTGCCGAAAGCGCGGCCAGCAGGTTGCCGTTCATCAACCGCGACAGCACCGCGGCGACAATGAAGTGGACCCCGTAAAACGGCGTGAACGTGGTGAAAAGCCCCGCCCAGATCCCGCGCGCGATGCGTTCAGGGCTGTCTGGCAGCCGGCGAATCCGGTGTTTGACATACAGGAACGCCCGGCCCCAGCCCCCACGGGGCCAGAGAAACTCCGCAACCGCCCTCAGCGGCGGGCGTCTGTCTCGGCGCCTGAATACCAAAGGATCGTCCCTGTGCTTGCTGCCAAAGAGGCTAGATCGGACGGTGTTGCGTTCCAGGCTGTTCCCGGTAGCGCGCGACCGCAGCGACGTCGCTTTCAGCTTCCAATGTCAATATCAACGAGTGCAACTGTTCCACATCACGCAATTCCACATTGATCATCAAGCGGTAAAAGTCGGGTTTCCGGTCAACGAATTCAAGATTGGAGATATTGGCCTTTTTTTCACCGATCAGCGTGCAGATGCGGCCCAGGACACCGGCATCGTTGCCGATCGTCAGTTCCAGCGTGGTGCTGTAGACCGCCGGATGGGTGCCGGAATGCCAATGCACATCGACCCAGCGCTCCATCTGGTCCTCGAATTCTCCGAGGCGGTCACAATCTGCCGTATGCACCACCACACCATGCCCGCGCGAGGTGATCCCGATGATCCGCTCGCCCGGCAGCGGCTCGCAGCAGGAGGCACGCTCGAACTTCTGTCCCGGCTCCAGCCCGATGACCGCGCGGCGGGGGGAGACCTCCTCGCCTTCCTTGTCGGTGAGTTCGGGATAGACCGACTGTACCACATCATGGGCGGTGATCACTGCCGCACCAAGGCGGGCCAGCAGTTCGGTCACATCGCTCACCCGCAGGGCGCGGGCGGCGGTTTCCAGCGCCTTGTCGGTGGCTTTCTTGTTCACATGCTCAAAGGCGGAACGGGCCAGTTCATGCCCGAGCTTCACAAAGCGTTCGCGGTCCGCCTCGCGCAGGGCCCGGCGAATGGCGGTGCGGGCCTTGCCGGTGGTGGCGATTTCCAGCCAGCTGACCTGTGGTGTCTGACCTTCGGCGGTGATGACCTCGACCGACTGCCCGTTGCGCAGTCGCGTCCACAGCGGCACGCGGATGCCATCGACCTTGGCGCCCACGCAGGCATGGCCGATGCGGGTGTGGATGGCATAGGCAAAATCGATCGGTGTCGCGCCCTTGGGCAGCTTGATCACGTCGCCCTTGGGCGTGAAGCAGAACACCTGGTCCGAATACATCTCGAGCTTGACCGCTTCGAGGAATTCGTCGTGATCGTCCTCGCCATCGAATTGCTCGGTCAGCGAGGCGATCCACTTGGCCGGATCAACGGCAAAGGGGTTCTCGGTACGCACGCCGTCGCGATAGGACCAATGCGCGGCCACACCGGATTCAGCAACGTCATGCATCTGACGAGTGCGGATCTGCACCTCCACCCGCTTGCCGTCGCGCCCCGACACCGTGGTGTGGATCGAGCGATAGCCGTTGGATTTCGGCTGGCTGATGTAGTCCTTGAACCGCCCCGGCACCGCGCGCCAGCGCTGGTGGATGGTGCCAAGGGTGCGATAGCAGTCCTCTTCGGATCGGGTAATGACCCGGAACCCATAGATGTCGGAGAGGCGGGAAAAGCCCTGGTCCTTTTCCTGCATCTTGCGCCAGATCGAATAGGGTTTCTTGGCGCGGCCAAAGACCTCCGCCTCGATGCCGGCCTTTTCCAGCTCGCCGCGCATGTCGCCGGTGATCCGGTGGATCACATCGCCGGTCTCCCGTTGCAGGGTGACAAAGCGGCGGATGATCGACTGGCGTCCTTCGGGGTTCAACACCTTGAAGGCGAGGTCTTCAAGCTCCTCACGCATCCACTGCATGCCCATGCGGCCCGCCAGCGGCGCGTAGATGTCCATCGTCTCGCGCGCCTTCTGGGCCTGTTTCTCGGGCCGCATAGCGCGGATGGTGCGCATATTGTGCAGACGGTCGGCAAGCTTCACCAGAATGACCCGCAGGTCCTTCGACATCGCCATAAACAGCTTGCGGAAGTTTTCCGCCTGTTTGGTTTCGCGCGAGGACAGTTGCAGGTTGGTCAGCTTGGTGACCCCATCCACCAGCATCGCCACCTCCTCGCCAAAGCGCGAGGAGACCTCTTCATAAGAGGCCTTGGTATCTTCGATGGTATCGTGAAGCAGCGCGGTGATAATGGTCGCATCATCCAGCCGCTGTTCCGTCAGGATCGCGGCCACCGCTACGGGATGCGTAAAATAGGGTTCTCCCGAATGCCGGAACTGCCCCTCGTGCATGTCCTCGCCAAAGGCATAGGCATCACGCAGGCGTTGTTCATTTGCCTTCGGGTTGTAGTCGCGGACCAGGGAAATCAGATCATCAGCAGATGTCATTGCCGGTCCGCAACCTCTCGCTTCATGCAGCCCGGATCAGCCTTGACCCTGAGCCTCCATCAG
Source organism: Epibacterium sp. MM17-32 (assembly GCF_022348205.1). NCBI lineage: Bacteria > Pseudomonadati > Pseudomonadota > Alphaproteobacteria > Rhodobacterales > Roseobacteraceae > Epibacterium > Epibacterium sp. MM17-32. The sequence continues at coordinate 37,319 of NZ_JAKRFC010000022.1, forward strand.
AGCCCGAAGGAGCTTTTCTTCGCTCATGTCGTCTTCTTGCGGCTTGTCGGCTTCGCCACCCATCAGAAGCGCCATGGAATCCTCTTCCGGCTCGTCCACCTCGATCTGAGACTGGTTGCTCTCGATCAGGCGTTCGCGCAGGGCGTCGGCGCTCTGGGTTTCCTCGGCAATCTCGCGCAGGGAGACGACCGGGTTCTTGTCGTTGTCGCGGTCCACAGTGAGTTCGGCACCGGCAGAGATCTCACGCGCACGATGCGCGGCCAGCATCACCAGCTCAAATCGGTTGGGAACCTTGTCAACGCAGTCTTCGACCGTCACGCGGGCCATGGGCGACTCTCCAATACAGTTCTGGGTCCAGAAGACGTGCTTCTATGATGAATCACCGGACTTGACAAGTCGACAGAGTTCACAATTGCAGGAAAACCTCGCGTGATTGCCCGCTAGAGCGCCTGTACCTCGGCCAGATCCGCCGCATCACAGTCCGCCAGCATCTGCCCGACGCTGCGGTTCAGGATCGGATGCACCCAGTCGCGCGCCACATCCGCCAGCGGTACCAGCACAAAGGCGCGGTCCTGTATCCGCGGATGCGGCAGGACCAGCTGATCCGGAGCCTCCTGGCGCTGACGCTCTGCTGGCAAGGTCCGCCAGGTCTCGTAGGTCTGCACATCCGGCAGAATCCGTTGCTCTGCCGCCAGCAGGTCCAGGTCCAGGGTCCGCATGCCCCATCTCTGTGTCCGGGTGCGTTGAAACTGTGCCTCAATTTTGTGCAATCGCGACAGAACCTCCGCCGGTGAGAGGTTGGCACGGAGTTCAACCGCCGCGTTGACATAGTCGGGCCCCGCCCCGGCCGGGAAACACGGGGTGCGATAGAAGTTCGAAATTGCAATAACTTGCAGCCCTGCCGGGGCGAATTCCGCCAGGCAAGCCTGTACAGTCTCCAGCGGTGTGGTGCCCGCGTTCTGCAGGTTGCTGCCGAGTGCAACCAGAAATGACGACCGGATTTCGGCCATGCTTGACCCCAATTCCATAAGAGCTAACACTTGCGGGGAGTGCCAAATAACCTAAATTAAGTCCACCCGCAGGATCGGCATTTATTTCACTCACTCACGGACATCCGGTCCCTGCGACACCAGAAGGACACATTTAAAATGTTTTACAAGGACGAACGGCTCGCGCTGTTCATAGATGGCTCGAATTTATATGCCTCTGCCAAGGCATTGGGATTTGACATCGACTACAAGCTTCTGCGCCAGGAATTCATGCGGCGCGGCAAGCTTGTTCGGGCCTTCTACTACACCGCGTTGCTGGAAAACGACGAGTATTCACCGATTCGCCCGCTTGTGGACTGGCTCCATTACAACGGGTTCACCATGGTGACCAAACCCGCCAAGGAATACACCGACAGCATGGGCCGTCGCAAAGTCAAAGGCAACATGGATATTGAACTGACCGTCGATGCCATGGAACTGGCACCGCGCGTCGATCATATCGTACTGTTTTCCGGCGACGGGGACTTCCGCCCTCTGATTGCCAGCCTGCAACGTCAGGGCGTCCGGGTTTCGGTCGTCTCGACGATCCGCAGCCAGCCGCCAATGATCTCCGACGAGTTGCGCCGTCAGGCCGACAATTTCATCGAGCTTGAAGAGCTGCGCGAAGTCATCGGCCGACCACCGCGCGAAGTTCCGAGCGAGACACGCTCTGCCTCGACAGGCAGCTGAGCCCGATACAACCACTCACATGGAAAGCACCCGGCCCCAACCGCCGGGTGTTTTCTTTTGGGCGCTTGCGGTGCCGCCGGCACTGGACCTCGCAGGCCACAGGCCTTACCTCTGGGGCACATCCTGCCTGTCCTCCGCCTGCCCCGGGAACGTCGATCCATGACCGAGAAACCACCCCTGACCCTCTATCTTGCCGCGCCGCGCGGGTTTTGCGCCGGCGTTGACCGGGCCATCAAGATCGTGGAGATGGCGCTGGAGAAATGGGGCGCGCCGGTTTTTGTGCGCCACGAGATCGTGCACAACAAATTCGTCGTCGACGAACTGCGGGCCAAGGGCGCGGTGTTTGTCGAGGAACTGGAAGAGTGCCCCGATGACCGGCCGGTGATCTTTTCCGCACATGGGGTGCCGAAATCGGTGCCCGCTGCCGCGCAGGCCCGCGAGATGGTTTTTGTCGATGCCACCTGCCCGCTGGTCTCCAAGGTCCATATCGAGGCGCAGCGCCATGCCGAGGCGGGCTTGCAGATGATCATGATCGGTCACAAGGGCCACCCGGAAACCATCGGCACCATGGGCCAGCTGCCCGAGGGCGAAGTTCTGCTCGTCGAGACCGTCGAGGATGTGGCCCGGGTGGCGGTCCGCGATCCGGAGCGTCTCGCCTTTGTCACCCAGACCACCCTGTCGGTCGATGACACCAAGGACATCGTCGCCGCCCTGCAGGAGCGGTTTCCCGCCATCATCGGCCCGCACAAAGAAGACATCTGCTACGCCACCACCAACCGTCAGGAGGCGGTGAAGGCGGTGGCGCCGAAATCCGACGCCCTCCTGGTGGTGGGGGCGCCGAACTCCTCCAATTCCCGGCGCCTGGTCGAAGTGGGGGCGAAGGCCGGCTGCACCTATGCGCAGTTGGTACAACGCGCTGAAAACATCGACTGGCGCGCGCTCGACGGCATTCGCTCCATTGCCATCACCGCCGGGGCTTCGGCACCGGAGTTGCTGGTCAACGAGGTCATCGACGCCTTCCGCAGCCGCTATGAGGTCACCGTGGAACTGGTGGAAACGGCGGTGGAAAACGTGGAATTCAAGGTCCCACGCGCCCTGCGCACCGCCTGATCCCACTGTGTGATCAGGCTGTGTGATCCGGCTCTGCACGACCGCAATCGTCGCAAAGGCTTGCGATCCGGGGCGCTGCGACTACCTTGAGGAGGCATTTGTTCTTGCCGCCTCATTCGCATCATAAGGAACCGGTTCATTGATTTCCCTGCAATTCCTGCTGACGGCCTTTGTTGTCGTTCTCGCACCGGGCACCGGTGTCATCTACACGCTGGCGCTTGGCCTTGGTCGCGGGCGACGGGCGGCGATCTGGGCCGCCTTTGGATGCACCATCGGCATCCTGCCCCACCTGGCGGCGGCCACGCTTGGACTGGCGGCGGTGCTGCATTCCTCGGCACTTCTGTTTCAGGGCGTGAAGATCGCGGGCGTGCTCTACCTCCTGTATCTCGCTTGGCAAATGCTGAAATCCGATGGCGCGCTGTCGGTTTCCGCCGCCAAGCCCGACCCGCAGCCGGGGATCAAGATCGCCCAGCGCGGCGCGCTCATCAACATCCTGAACCCGAAGCTCTCGGTCTTTTTTCTGGCCTTGATGCCGCCGTTCCTGAGCGGCAATGCAGCCAGCACAACCCAGGAAATGGTCAGCCTCGGCGCGGTGTTCATGGCGATGACCTTTGCGGTGTTTGTCCTCTATGGCCTGTTCGCCGCCCAGGCCCGCAGCCTGATCCTTGGCTCGGACCGGGTGGTCAAATGGCTGAACCGCAGCTTTGCCGCCATTTTTGGCGCTCTGGCCATACGCCTGGCGATGGAGCGCGCCTGATGCTGCGCGGCATTCCAACCGCACCGCTGGTCCTTGGGCTGGCCGGGGTGATCCCCTTTGTCTGGGGCGCGTTGACGCTGCTGGTCCCCTCCCTGCAAAGTTGGGGCAGCAGCGCCCTCGGCCCGCGGTTTGTCGGCCCCTATGTGCAGCTGTTCTATGGCTCGGTCATCCTCAGCTTCATGTCCGGCGTGCTCTGGGGCTATGCCACCCGCGCCTCGGGTCGCCTGCAATCGGCGGCCTGCTACGCCCTGTCGGTGATCCCGGCGCTCTGGGCGTTTTTCATGACCGGCGGCGGGCCGGTCAGTGCGGGCATGAACCTGATCTGGGGGTTTCTCGGCCTGCTGCTGCTCGACATGATGTTCAGCCTCTGGCGGCTGACGCCGGGCTGGTGGATGCGGTTGCGTGTGCTCCTGACCGCCATTGTCGTCCTGTCCCTGTCCGTCGGAGTGTTCCTATGAGCGATGAAGAAACCATGGCCGTCTATGCAAAGGCCGCCGAAGACTATGCCAAGGGATTTGCCCGCGCCAAGGACACCGACCACGAACAGGATTACGGCACCTTTGTCGCCGGGCTGCCCGCGGGCGGCACTGTCCTGGATCTGGGCTGCGGCCCGGGCCATTGGGCGGCGCGGTTTCGCGATGATGGCTATCGGGTGGCGGCGGTGGATGCCTCGCCCGAGATGGCAGCCTATGCGCTCGCCACCTACGGGGTCGAGGTCAGCGTGGCCGAGTTCGAGGACATCGCCGTCGAAGGTGTGTTCGATGGCATCTGGGCCTTCTTCAGCCTTCTGCATGCCCCGCGGGACGATTTCCCCACCCACCTGATGCGCCTGCGCCGTGCCCTCAAGCCCGGCGGCCGCCTGGCCCTTGGCATGAAGCTGGGCGAAGGCGAAGGTCGTGATGACCTGGGGCGGTTCTACGCCTATTATCGTGAGGAGGAACTGCGGGATATTCTGGAGTTCTTCGGCTTTACCATCGTCAACGTGTCGCGCGGAAATGGCCAAGGATTGGCTGGCGCCGAGGAGACCTTTGTCGTACTGACCGCCCATGCCTGATTTATTTGCCTACACCGACGGAGCCTGCTCCGGAAATCCCGGCCCCGGCGGCTGGGGCGCCCTGCTGCGTGCCATGGACGGCGAGACCGTCGTCAAGGAACGCGAGCTGAAGGGCGGCGAGAAAGAAACCACCAACAACCGGATGGAGCTGCTGGCCGCGATCCATGCGCTGGAAAGCCTCGCCCGGCCGTCAAAGATCACCGTGGTGACCGACTCGGCCTATGTTAAGAACGGCGTCACCGGCTGGATCTTCGGCTGGAAGAAGAACGGCTGGAAAACGGCGGCCAAAAAGCCGGTGAAGAACGTGGAACTGTGGCAGCGCCTCGATGCGGCACAGGCGCGCCATGATGTGACCTGGGAATGGGTCAAGGGCCATGCGGGCCACCCGGAAAACGAACGTGCGGATGAACTGGCCCGCGCGGGCATGGCGCCGTTCAAATCCTCCGGCAAGGCGCCTGCGGGATAGCGATCACGCTGCGCGGGCCAGAGCCTGCTCTGTGATCGACCGCAACGCAGCCTGCTGGGGCATTCGCGCCACACCGTCACACAGGGGATCACCGCATGAGCTTTCTGACCCTTCTCGATTACGCATCGGTCATTGTGTTCGCGGCCTCCGGGGCGATGGTTGCCAGCCGTGCGCAACTGGACATCGTCGGCTTTGCCTTCATCGCCTGCCTGACCGCCGTGGGTGGCGGCACCGTGCGCGATGTGCTGCTTGATCGGCATCCGGTCTTCTGGGTCGGCGATCCGATGCCCATCCTGCTGGCCTCCGGCGTTGCCGTTCTGGTGTTCTTCACCGCCCACCTGGTTGAAAGCCGCCTGCGCTGGGTGATCTGGCTCGACACCTTTGCCCTGGCGATCGCGGTGCCGGCCGGCACCGGGGCAGCGATGGAGCTGGGCCATGGTCCGGTGATCGTGGTGTTGATGGGCATGGCAACCGGCAGCCTCGGCGGACTGTTGCGCGATGTGGTCTGCAACGAGCTTCCACTGGTTTTGAAACAGGGAGAGCTCTACATCTCCTGCGCCATGGCCGGGGCGATTGTGGCGGTGACGCTGATCTGGCTGGGGCTGGCGCCAGGCTCGGCCCTGATCGGATGCGCTGCGGTGACCTGGGCAACCCGCGCCGGATCCTTGGCCTTCGGGTGGCATCTGCCGGTTTACAAACCCCGGCCGCCGCGC
>NZ_JAKRFC010000023.1:0-38735 GCF_022348205.1 Epibacterium sp. MM17-32
CCGCCCGACAGGTTGTCCAGATCCGCAACAGTGCCGCCCGAGACGGTCACATCGCCGCTGTTGTCCACCGACCCGGCCTCGCCGCTGGTCGCCAGTGCGCCGCCGGAGGCCACCGTCACGTCGCCCTGCAAGTCGCCGTCGCCGTCATTGGTCAGCGTGCCGCCGGAGACCGTGGTGGTGCCGGTCACATCACCGCTGTTGGTGAAGCTGCCCGCCGTCTGCGTCAGCGTCCCCACCGTGCCGGCGTTCGAGCCCGTGCCCGCCGTCGACAACGCCGTCACCGCGCCGCCCGACTGCACCGTCACAGTGCCGCCCGCAGCATTGTCCAGATCGGCCACCGTGCCGCCGGACACCGTGACGTCTCCGCCCGACAGGTTGTCCAGATCCGCAACGGTGCCGTCCGAGACGGTCACATCGCCGCTGTTGTCCACCGAGCCGGCCTCGCCGCTGGTCGCAAGCGCCGCGCCCGAGGCCACCGTCACGTCGCCCTGCAAGTCGCCGTCGCCGTCATTGGTCAGCGTGCCGCCCGAGACCGTGGTGGTGCCGGTCACATCGCCGCTGTTGGTGAAGCTGCCCGCCGTCTGCGTCAGCGTCCCCACCGTACCGGCGTTCGACCCCGTGCCCGCCGTCGACAGCGCCGTCACCGCGCCGCCCGACTGCACCGTCACAGTGCCGCCCGCAGCATTGTCCAGATCGGCCACCGTGCCGCCGGACACCGTGACGTCGCCACCCGGCAGGTTGTCCAGATCCGCAACAGTGCCGCCCGAGACGGTCACATCGCCGCTGTTGTCCACCGCCCCCGCCGTGCCGCTGGTCGTCAGCGTGGCGCCCGAGGCCACCGTCACATCACCCGTCAGCGTGCCGGTGTTGGTCGTGGTGCCCGCCTGCACCGCCGTCGTGCCGCTGACCGTGCCCGCGTTGGTAAAGCTGCCAGAGCTTTCCACGTCATCCACGATCACCCCGCCCGAGAGGTTCTCCAGCACCGCATCTGCCGCATTGCTCAGCGTGCCATGGCTGGTCTCGATGGTGCCCGCATTGCGGATCTCGCCATAGGCGTCATTGCTCAGACGCGCCACGTTCAGCACCGACCCCGCCCCCAGCGTGATCTCCGCCGCAGACCCCAGGCTGCCCGCGTTCACAAGCTCCGTGCCGCTGCCCGAGACCGTGTCATCGGCGCCGATCTCGAACAGGCCGCCCGCCACATTGTCAAAACTGTCGCCGCTGCCATTGCCCAGGGTCAGCGTGTCGCTGCCGCCCGCCGCCGTCGAGATGGTGCCGGCGTTGCTCAGCCCGTCGCCGTCATCGTTGGTATCCGCATTCAGCACCCCGGAGCCGGTAAAGCTGATCTCGCCCCCCGCCGCATTGGTGATATCGCCCGCGTCCTGCACCACGCCGCCGTCGCCCACGGTGATCAGCCCGCTGTTGGTCAGCGTGTTGCCGGTGCCGCTCAGGGTCGCGTTGGCCCCCAACGTCAGCTCACCATCCGCCTGGTTGTCGATCGCCGAGGCCGCCAGCGTGCCGCCCGCGCCGATCTCCACCTCGCCCGCATTGGTCAGCGTGCCCACATCCGTCAGGCTCACCCCGGCAGAGACCGTCACCGCGCCGCCGTCGTCCACGGTCACCGCATTGCCATTCGCCACCACATTGCCGCTGATCGTCGCCACCGAGCCCGCCGCCGCCGTCAGGCTGCCGCTCAGATCCGTGTCCAGCGTCAGGTCGCCCTCGTTGGTCACATCGCCCACCAGCGTCACCCCGGCCGTCACCGAGGAACTGCCCGTCAGCGTGATCTCGTCCGCCGTCACCGTCAGACCGCCGCTGCTGCCATCCAGCGTGCCGCTGTTGGTCAGTTCGTGGCCGCCGGTCAGCCCCAGCGCCACCGCCCCGCCCGAGGTGGCAACGATGGTGCCCGCGTTCTGCACATCGCCGTCCACCGTGGTGTCCGATGCCAGCTCCAGCCGCGCGGTGCCATCCGACAGGATCACATCATCGCCAAAGCTGCCGCCGCTGTTGACCACCGTGGCGCCATTGGTGCCGCCGGTGATCGTGGTGCTGCCGCTGATGCTGCCGCTGTTGCTCAGACTGCCGTCCTCGGTCACGCTCACCGCGCCCTGCAGGTCGCCGCTGGCGTCATTGCTCAGCGTGCCGCCCGTGACCGTGGTGGCGCCGGTCACATCACCGCTGTTGGTGAAGCTGCCCGCCGTCTGCGTCAGCGTTCCCACCGTGCCGGCGTTCGATCCCGTGCCGGCATTCGACAGCGCCGTCACCGCGCCGCCCGACTGCACCGTCACATCGCCGCCCGCAGCATTGTCCAGATCCGCCACCGTGCCGCCCGACACCGTGACTGCGCCCCCCGAGAGGTTGTCCAGGTCGGTGACATCACCGCCAGAGACCGTCACTTCACCGCCCGACAGGTTGTCCAGATCCGCAACAGTGCCGCCCGAGACGGTCACATCGCCGCTGTTGTCCACCGACCCGGCCTCGCCGCTGGTCGGGTTCCCGACGTGACATCGGTGGCGCCGGTGTAGGTATTGTTACCGCTCAGGGTCACATCACCGCCCGCCACCGTCAGGCCACCGTTGCCGGAAACGACCCCGTCGACATCGGAGGTGCCACTGGTCAGGCTCAGGCTTCCAGTCGTCACCTCAAGGTCACCGGTCCCGTTGAGGCTCTGGATGGTTTCGCTGCCCCCCAGCACCACGGTGCCGTCATTGTCGAGATCCGTCCCCGCGGCCAGGGCGCCGCCGTCCGTCTCCAACCGGCCGGAGCCGCCGACGGAGACCTCCGTGGAGGCCAGGCTGCCGCTGACGTCGAGCGTCCCGTCCGTCACCGATGTCGACCCGGTGTAGGTATTGTCCGCCTCCAGGGCCACCGTGCCCGGGCCGGAGACCTCCAGCGACAGGGTGCCACTGCCATCCTCCAACACGCCGGAGAAGGTCGCATCGGTGCCGGTGTCGGCGGACACGTCCAGGGTCACGTCGTCGGTGGCGGAAATCTCTGCGGCGGAGGTGAAATTGGCCAGCAGCGTAAAGGCCGCACTGGCGTTGAGCTGCAAGGACAGGCTGTCGGCCAGCACGTCTCCGACCAGATCGCCACTGTAGGACAGGGCCGCCCCGATGCCGTCAAGGATCAACGTCCCACCGGCCAGCTGCGTCGCGGCCTGGATATCCAAGGTGTTGGCCGTGTAGGTGGTGCCGCCCACGCCATCGCTCAGCTGCACCGTGGCATCTGCATCCGCACCGGAGAATTCCACCGCCGCCGCATCACTGTCGGGCACCGTGCCGCTGTCCCAGTTGCCGGCCTCACCCCAGTTGAAGGATCCGCTGTCGTTGGTCCAGACCTGAGAGAAGGACGGACCAGCAGTCAGGCCGGCGTAGATGGCAGTGGTTCCAAGCAGAAGGATGCGCATTAATGAAAATACCAGATGTTACAAATGCTACGTAAAGATGAGTGGCGACGGATCGCCTCTCTAATGGCGAGCAAAAAAGCAAGTTAAGGGCAAATGTCAACAAAGTTGCGGTGAAACTTAATGGTTTCTTTACCCTTGCGCAGCGCCGTCGCCAGTTTAATGAGCCGTGTTCGATGCACCGCCACGCCACGTGGATCGCGCCCGAAGACCAACACTCAGCGCCCAACACACCGCAGCCAACACGCTGCGCAGCGAGGGCGCATCCGTATCGCGCTGCAACCGCTGATTGCCCCCGGGGTCAGCCCCTGCGCCCCATACCGCGTCTCGCATGCCGTGCATGATTCCAATTCGGTTTTCGAAAGGCAGCGCGCAAACTGGCGATGCAGGGCAACCGGAACGCCCAGGCCACGGAAACACCTGCGACATCGCCGCAGCCTCGTGAAAGCGCGCTCAATCACACCGGCCCTGCCCCCGGGGCACCCGCGCCAACTCTTGCGTGTCTTGCCACAACCAGAACATGACTATACACCGGGGCGAGAGATCTATTTGCGTTCCGTTTGTATACCCGTTTTTTCGACTGCCCACCCTATTTCAACATGTCGTCACGACACCCAGTTCTGGATGACCACCCCAAGTGATCCCCGACCCCAACAGCATAACACCGCCCGCCGACACGCGCCTTGCCGAAGACGACCCGGACAAGACCCAGCCGCCGCTGTCGGCGCTGCGCTTTGACACGCCGCAAGAGCTGTTCCAGGGCATGCCGCAACTGGCGCAACTGACGCAGAATCGTCCGCGCCCGGAGGAAGACGGTCTGGCGTTCCTGATGCGCCTGCGGGCCTCCACCACCCCGGAGGATGCGGTGACCTTCTCCGCCTTTGCCGCCAAACCCAAGATGGCGATCTGGTGGGGCTATGAGTGCCTGCGCATGGCGACACAGGAACTGGGGGCGGAGGATCGCCGGATCATGGAACTGGTGGCGACCTGGACCACCTACCCCGACAACGAAAACCGCTTTCGCGCCGCGCGGGCGGCGTTGTTTGCTCCGGTGCGCAGCCCCGCCGTGTTCCTCGGGCTGGCGGTGACCTGGTCGGGCGGGCCGATCGCGCCCAATGACCCGGCCCAGGTTCCCGACCATCGCGCGCCACGGGCGATCAACTCGGCGGTGTTGTCCTGCCTCAGCGGTGCACCGCTCATGGAGCGGCCCATCCATCTGGCGCGTTTCATTGATCTTGCAGCCCCCCTATTTCGATCCTTTTAAACTGCTACACTGTGTTCAGGACCCCCGGGTACGCCCCTTCACATGAATCAAGAACTGCGCCGAAGATGACCCTGACCCTGACCCTGAGACTGGAAAACCTGGAACTGCTGCAAGATGGCAGCCCCGCCTGGCTGACCCTGGACGGGCAGAACGCCAGCGTCGGGCGCAATCGCGCGATGGACTGGGTGCTGCCGGATCCGTCCCGGCATGTGTCGGGGCACCACTTCGACATCAACTACCACAATGGCGCCTACTGGCTCAGCGATGCCTCCACCAATGGAACCTTCCTGCAGGGGCAGAAACACCGCATTCAGGGACCGCTGCAATTGAAAGGTGGCGAGCGGCTGATCGTCGGGCACTATATCATCTCTGTCGAGACCGCGGCAGCCGGCGCGCCGCAGGCTGCGATGGCGCCTGGTCCGCAGACGCCGCAACCCAACTATGACGAGGCTGACCCCTGGGATCTGGGCCTGCACCCGCAGGACCCGGTGAACCCGCTGCCGCAGCCCCCGGCCAATGCGCGGGCCTTTGACGATGTGGCGCAGGAGTTCCTGCAACTGACACCGCAGATCCCACCGCAGCAGCCTGCCCCTCCGCAGGCTGCGCCCTCACCGCAGAGCCCGCCGCCACAGGTGCCGCCAGCAGCCTCTCCGGCGGTGGCGCAGCCGCCGTCCCCGGCGGCGTATCAGGCGCAGCCCCCGGCAACCGACCTGCCTCCGGCGGGACAGCCGCCGATCGCACCTGTGCCGATGCCCTCGCCGGCGTCGCCGCCGCCACCGCAGGCGGCCCCGCTGGACCCGCCTGCCGCCTCCCCCGCGCCGCCGCGCCCCGCGACCCCGGCCGCAGCGCCCGCAGCGGCGCAGTCGGATGTGTTGCGCGCCTTTTGCCAGGGGGCCGGTCTGGATCCCAGCCTTGCCGACTCCACCGATCCCGAACATCTGGCCCATGCGCTGGGTCAGGCGGTCGCGGCGGCCTCGCAGGAAATCATGCGGATGTTGCAGGACCGGGCCAGCGTCAAACAGTTCACCAAGGGCGGTGCCCGCACCATGCGCAACGCCCACGGCAACAACCCGATGAAATTCCTGCCCGACACGCCGCAGGCGCTGGAGGCAATGTTCCTGACCCCGCGCGAGGGCTTCATGGAAGGCCCCGAAAGCTTTGCCACCGCGCTGGCCGACCTGCGTGGCCACCAACAGGCGGTGTTTGCCGCCCTGCAACCGGCCCTCGCCGCGGTTCTGGACGGGTTGTCGCCCGAGGAGATCGAATCATCCGAAGACGGCCGCGCCCTGCTGAGCGGTGCGCGCCGGGGCAAGCTCTGGGATCAGTATGTCGCGCGCTGGGACAAGAAGGCCGCCGAAGCCGACCACGGCATGCTCGATGTGTTTCTCAAGGCCTTTGCACAGGCCTATTCCGAGGCTGCGGGTCAATATGGGAATTTTGACTGAACCCTCACCCTTGACGACAATTCAGAGTTGATTACTTTCAAAAACGATTTTTGCGAGCCGACCCCTTAAGTTGAATAATAAATAGGATTGTTTGATGCGCTCCAGCGCACGCACCGCCCCCCTGTCTGACGATCATCCCTGCGGCCCGGATCTGAACGCCAGCTTCGATCCGGCCTATGAGGAGTATTATTTCGGGGCGCTTGGCCGCTTGCCCGGGTTCTACATGCAACCCGGTATCGAACGTCCGGACAACAAGGGCCGCACCCCGGACCGGCTGTTTGATCCCAAGGACGTGGACCACCGCGCCGAGCGCCGCGAGATCGACGCCCTGCTCGCCCGCAGCCGCGACCTGCGCCTGCTTGTGTTGCAGGCGCAATGGGATGCGCTGGCCGGTCAGCGCGCGGCGCTGCGCGCCACTATCGACGACATGGCAGAGCTGCTGGAACAGCATCCCGACGCGGTGCATCCGACGCTGGCCGAGGGGGTCTCTGATCGGCGCGAGGCGATCAATGACCTCAACCAGACCGTCACCATGGTGCAGCCGCTGATGTTCATGGGGCTGTCGGGCACCACCGAGGTCACCCTGCGCAAGCTGCGCGTGGCCCGGGGCGACAGCGCGCCGCTGCAACATGAGGCCGAGCTGGAACTGAAACCGCTGCTGGATGCGCTCAGCACCCCGGCCAATGGCAAGAAGGTCGAAGAGGCGCTGGCGGATTTCGCCGCCATGTCCGCTGCGGTCCAGCGCATCCAGACCGCCTGTTCCAGCCATCCAGACAAGCCCTTTCAGCCAGCACTCGACCAGGTGCAGAGCGTGCTGGACGACATTGTCGACACGCTGACCACCGCCCGGCCCGATCTGGCGGCAGAGGTCGCCCCGGAGCCGCCAAAGCCCCAGGACCCGGCACCAAAACCGGACCTGCAGGCACCGCCCTCGCTGGCCGCCCCACAGGCGCCCGCCGCCGCCACGACGGCACGCGGCGCGGCCCATGCGATCACGATTCTCAGCCAGCTGCATGCCCGCCGCGTGCTGGAAGCCTGCGAACACTACTACCGCAAGGAAGAGCCGTCATCGGCGGCGCTGCTGCTGGTCACCCAGGCCCGCCTGCTGATCGGCAAACCGCTGATCGAGGCGCTGCGCGCCCTGCTGCCCAGCCAGGCCGAGAGCGCCGTGGTGGATTTCGGCGCGCCCACCGGCTTTCTGCTCGGCGCCGAACGGCTTGCCGAACTCAGCAATGCCCTGCCCGAGGATAGCGGCGCGCCGCCGGCGCTGCCGCAGGATCCCGGCCCCGACCCGAAAATCACCACCGCCCCCCAGGCGGCGCAGGCGCTGCAGGCGGTCGAAGCCTATTTCAGACAGACCGAACGCTCCAGCCCGGTGCCGGTGCTGTTGCAGCGCGCGCAAAGCTACCTCGATAAGGACTTTCAATCTCTGATTGAGGAACTTATACCTCAGCAGAATACAGCTTAAGATAGAGCTTTCACATCAGTTCATTCGGGGTGCACCCGATTTCGCCCCCGGGGCATCAACAACCGACAGGCCCATTTTGAGCCGCACGCAACCGGAGTAGCATTCATGGCCTCAGATTCAGGTTCCAGCTTCATCAAACGCAACCGCCCGCCGCGGGTGCAGATCCAGTACGAGGATCCCTTCGACAGCGAACAGATGGTCGAACTCCCCTTTGTCATGGGGGTGATGTCGGATCTGTCCGGCAACAATCCCGGCGTTGAAAAGGAGCCGGTCGAAGAGCGCAGCTTTGCCGATGTCACCAAGGACACGATGGATGACTACATGGCCGCGATCCAACCGGGCATGACGTTCATGGCCGAAAACCGGCTTGGCGGCGGCGACGGCAAGGAGCGCCTCGGCGTCGATCTGAAATTCGAAAGCATGGGTGACCTGGAACCGGCGGCGATCGCCCGGCAGGTTCCGGCGCTGAAAAAGCTGCTGGAGGCACGCGAACAGCTGGCCAACCTGCAACGCTACATGGCGTCAAAGCCCAAGGCGCAGGATCACCTCAGAAAACTGCTGGATGACCCGGAGCTGATGGCAGCGCTGGCGGAACGTGCAGCGCAGGACGAAACCGACGGCGAGGACGCCTGAGCGCCACTTTGACCTTGGACGGGGACAGGGAAGACACATGGACAACGAAGCACAGGTACAGGGTGGCGAAGCCGCCGCAGAACTGGACGAACTGTCGGAATTCTCCGACATCCTGAAACAGACCATCAAACCGCGCAGCGACATCGCCGCGCAAGAGGTGGACAATGCCGTGGTGGCACTGGTGCGCGAGGCGCTGGACGATCAGTCCGTGGTCTCCGAGGACGTGATCGACACCGTGGATGCGATGCTGGCCAAGCTGGACAAGAAACTGTCCGACCAGATGAATGCCATCCTGCACAACGAGGAATTCCAGCGCTTCGAAGCCAGCTGGCGCGGCCTTGCCTATACGCTCAACAACGCCGAAACCGACGCCACGCTGCGGGTCAAGGTGCTGAACGTCTCCAAGCAGGAGCTTCAGGGCATGATGCGCCGGTTCCCCGGGGCCAAATGGGACAAGTCGCCGCTGTTCAACATCGTCTACGAACAGAACCTCGGCACGCTCGGCGGCAAGCCCTTCGGCTGCCTCGTCGGGGATTACCATTTCGACCACTCCTCGCCGGATGTGAACCTGCTGAATTCCATCGGCAAGATCTCCGAAGCGGCGCTGGCGCCCTTCATTTCCGGCGCCTCGCCCAACCTGCTGGGGCTCGACGACTGGAACGAGATCGCCACCCCGCCGGACCTGTCGGAGATTTTTGAGACGCCGGAATATGCGCAGTGGAACAGCCTGCGCGACAGCGAGAATTCCCGTTTTGTCGCCCTGACCCTGCCCCGCGTGCTGTCGCGTGAGCCCTACAGCCAGAACTCCAATTCGGTGGTTGAGGAATTCAACTTCGAAGAGGAAACCGACGGCCACGCCGGCCAGCAATATGCCTGGATGAACTCCGCCCATGCGATGGCGGCAAACATCAACCGCGCGTTCAAGGAACACGGCTGGACCGTCCGCATCCGCGGCGTCACCTCCGGTGGCGAGGTGGCAAACCTGCCGACCCATGTGTTCGACACCGGCGATGGCGCCAAGGATCTGAAGTGCCCGACCGAAGTGTCGATCACCGACCGTCGCGAAGGCGAGCTGAGCAAGGCGGGCCTGATCGGTCTGATCCACCGCCAGCACACCGACAAGGCCGCCTTTATCGGTGCCCAGAGCCTCTATCGGCCCAAGACCTACGTCGATGACCAGGCCACCGCGTCGGACAACATGTCCTCGCGCATCCCCTATATCTTCGCGGTCTCGCGCTTCAGCCACTATCTGAAGGCCATGGTGCGCGACAAGATCGGCCAGAGCCCGGATGTGTCGCAGCTGCAGCGCGACCTTCAGGCCTGGGTCAACAAATACGTCGCTGGCAACCCCGAAAGCGCCAGCGAGATCGAGAAGGCCAAGAAGCCCCTGGCCGGCGCCAGGGTCGAAGTTGTCGAGGACGAACTGAACCCCGGCTACTACCAGGGCAAGTTCTTCCTCAAACCGCATTTCCAGATGGAAGGCATGGATATCGGCATGAGCCTCGTGTCGAAACTTCCCGCTGGAAAGTAATTCGTTTCCTCACGGGAAGCGGAGTGTAACGCCTTAAGGAGTTATTTCATGGCGATTGATTGTTTTTTGAAACTTGACAACGGCATCGTTGGCGAATGCCAGGATGACAAACACAAAGACTGGATCGACATCCTGTCCTGGGGCTGGTCGATGTCCCAATCCGGCACCACCCACATGGGCGGCGGCGGCGGCGGCGGCAAGGTCGACGTCCAGGACATCCAGGTCACCAAATACGTCGACAAAGCGACGCATGACCTGATCAAGCGCTGCTGCTCGGGCGAGCACATCAAGTCCGGTCAGCTGGTGGTGCGCAAATCCGGCGGCACCGCCCCGGTCGATTACCTGAAAATCGACTTCGAAGACGTGATGATCACCAACTACCAGACCGGTGGCAGCAAGGATGGCCTGGACCGCGTCCAGGAAACCCTGACCCTGAACTTCCGCCGCTTCCAGGTGACCTACACCTTCCAGGAGCAGTCCGGTGCCGCTGGCCCCGAGAGCCTGGCGGGCTGGGAAATCGCCGAGAACAAGGAATGGGGCAAGTAAGCCCACCGGGTTCCGGTCTACACATCTCCGGGAGGGCCACATTATGGCCCTCCCTCCCCGGCGCCACGGCCCGCCCCTGTCGAAACGGCCGTGATTTCACATGACTTTCCAGTTCCGGTGCAGAAGGTGCAGACATGCGGCGCGGCGAAGCGGAGAACTCTGATGCCGGCGATCAGCCCTGGCAGACCGGTCGCAAGGCCAAGACCTCCATCCTACAGGTGTTCCGGGCCTCTCATCATGACCGCGATTCCCACCACCGCCGCGAAATGTCCGATGACGGCACCACCCGGCTGACCTCGGCGCGCAAACAGCGTCGGTTCGGAGTGTCCGAGCACCAGCTGCGCCAGCACCTCGAAGCGGACCTGGCCGCCCTGCTGAATACCATCCACCTCGAAGCCGCCTGCGCGCTGGACGAGACCCCGCATGTGGCCGGGTCGATCCTGAACTACGGGTTCCGCGACCTCAGCGGGCTGGGCAAGGTGGCGCTGAACACCCCCGCCGTGGTCGACACCCTGCGCCAGTCGCTGATCCGCTTCGAGCCCCGGCTGATTGCCGAAACCCTCGATGTGCAGATCCGCGACACCGGCAGCGGCAAGACCCACCACCTCGCGATTTTTGTCACCGCCGAGCTGCTGGGCGATCCGGTGGATGTGCCGCTTGATTTCGATGCCGAGATCGACCTCGGCGCGGGCAAGATGTCGCTGTCGAACCTGCGGGTGAACGCATGAGGCGGGCTCTTCGCGAGGCGTATAACCAGGAGCTGGGCCTGCTGAAGGAACGCGCGGCAGAGTTTGCCGGCGAATACCCGGGCCTTGCCGATCGGCTGGGCGGGCTGCTGGAGGAGAACATGGACCCGGCTGTTGCCGGTCTCCTCGAAGGCTCCGCCTTCCTCTCCGCCCAGGTCAAGGTCAAGATGTCGGAGGAATACCAGACCTTTACCCGCGAATTGCTGGAGCAGGTCTTTCCCGACGCGCTGGCCCCGACGCCCAGTGTCATGCTGGTGCGCGCCCATGCCCCCGCCGACAGCCCCGAGATCGAAAACGGCCTGTCCTTCGGCGCCGGGGAATACATGGATGCGCGTTTCCTCGACGCCCAGCAAAGGGTCTCCTGCCGCTTTGCCCTGGCCGCGCCGCTGACGGTCTGGCCGCTCGCAGTCACCCGTGCGGCCTACCATGCCAGCGCCGGCCCGATCGGCGCGCTGGGGCAGGAAATCGCCACCGGCACCAAGGCCGGTCTGGTGACCGAAATCACCCTGATGGACGCCGACGACAAACCCAGCACCACCGCCGGGCTGAACAGCCTGGCGATGGATGCGCTGACCCTGCATTTCACCGCCCCGATGGACGAGGCTGCCGCGCTCTATGAACAGGTGTTCTGCGACTGCACCCGGGTGTCGCTGCGCTGGCTCAATGCGCAGGGCGATCCGGTCTTTGCCCGCCTTGCGCCCCACCAGCTGCACCGCATCGGGTTCGACGCCGAGGAACAGCTGTTCCCGCATCAGACCCGGCTCTTCGACGGCTTTGCCCGGCTGCGCGAATTCTTCGTGTTCCCGCGCAAGTTCCTCGGGATGCGGCTGACCGGCCTTGGGGACATCCTGCCACATGTGCGCAGCAACACCGTGCAGCTGGTGTTCGAATTCTCCAGCGCCCGCCAGCGCCTGGCCACCAGCCTCGACCCGCAGGACCTGGCCCTGAACGCCGCCCCCGCCGTCAACCTGTTCGAGGAAATGTCCAGCCATCTGCATCTGGACCGCAAGCGCCACGAATACACCATCACGCCCAATTCCTCGCCGATCACCCATTACGAGGTGCACCACGTGACCGAGGTCTGGGCCCATTACACCGAACGGCAGAGCAAATCCGAGGTGCACCCGCTCTATGCGCTGCCCCCCGAGGGCCGCAGCCCGCGCCAGACGCTCTATTACACCACCCGGCGCAAACCGCGCCGCCGGACGCTGGCCGAACAGCGCAACGGCATTCCCCGCAACCTCTACCGCGGCACCGAGACCCTCATCAGCCTCTACGAGCCCCCCGGCCAGGAGACCGCCAACCGGTTGCAGGTCAAGCTCTTGTGCTCCAACCGCCATCTGCCGGAATACCTGCCGATCGCCGACAGCGCCGAGAGCTTTCATCTCTGCGAGGATCAGACCGTGGCGCTGAAGTGCCTCGCCGGGCCGACGCCACCGCGCGACAGCCTCGCGGATCGCGAGACCACCGCCAATCACCGCACCACGGCGGGGGACACCTATTGGCGGCTGCTGTCCTATCTGTCGCTCGGCACCACCGGCCTGCAAAGCGCCGACGGCGGCATGTCCGCCGCCTCCCTGCGGGAGATGCTGTCGCTGTTTGCCGATCTTTCCGACAGTGTCAGCGAGGCGCAGATCAGCGGCGTGCGCGGGCTCGACTGCACCCCGGTGACCCGCACCATCGCCGCCCCCGACGGCTATCACACCGCACGCGGGCTGCTGGTGCGGGTGACGTTTGACGAAACCGAATTCGAAAGCACCGGCATCCTGCCGCTGGGGGCGGTGCTGGATCATTTCTTTGCCGAATATGCGGCGGTCAACAGCTTCACCCAGACGGTGATCCACAGCCTGCAACGGGGCGAGATCACCCGCTTTGCGCCGCGGTCAGGTTCGGGACCGCTGCTATGACCGGTGATGCCCTCCCCCTGCCCGCCGCGCCGCGCGCCAGCGACACGCTGGACCGCCGCGCGCAAGAGGAACAGGCGGCCAGCGGCGTCGGCCTGTTCACGCTCCTGCGTGAGCTGGAACGCCGCGCCGGGCACAAGCCCGCGATCGGCCAGAACAAGCGGCTGCGCGATGCGATCGTGCATCTGGGCCAGGATCCGGCGCTGGCTTTTCCCACCCGTGACGTGGCCCGCGTTGACCTCAGCCAGAGCACGGCCCGGCTGCGGGCGCAGTTCATGGGGCTGTTTGGCGCCTTTGGCGCGCTGCCGCTGAACTGGACCGAAGAGGTCGAGTCGTGGTTTGCCGCCGGGGACGAGAGCTTTGTCGCCTTCTGCGACATCTTCACCGCGCGGTTTCAGGAACTGTTCTTTCGCGCTTGGTCCGACGCCCGCGCCATCAGCCAGTTCGACCACGCCGACAGCGATCGCTTTCAGGCCTATATCCTGTCCCTCCTTGGCTGCGGCACGCCTGCCGCCCGCGCCGGGTCCCGCCCCGCCGACATGACCCGCCTGCACCTGGCCCCGCTGGCCGCCGGCCGGGTCAAGAGCCCGGTGCGTCTGCGCCAGATGCTGGAGTTGCATTTCCAGGGCCGCGCCCGGTTCTCGATCGAGGAACATGTGCCCAGCTGGCTGGCGCTGGAGCCCGACGCCCTCTGCCTGCTTGGTGCGCAGGGCTGCACCCTGGGCGAAAACGCCGTGCTTGGCGGCCATGTGCAATCGCTCAGCGCCAAGATCCGCATTCATGTGATGCTGCGGGAACTGTCCCAGTACCAGCGCTTCCTGCCCGGTGGCGCCGATCATGCGGCCCTGCAGGACATCGTGTTCTGGTATCTGGGCCAGACCTTCGACATCGAAACCGCCCTCTGGCTGCCGCGCCCGCAGATCTCCACCGCCGTGCTGGGCGAGAGCACGCAGGTCGGCTGGCTCGCCTGTATCGGCCCCGTTGCCGCGACCGACGCCCCCGCCGGGGCCAGCGCCCTGCCGACCCACGGCGATCACCTGCAAGTCAGCCGCTACCCGCTGCTGCCGGACCCGTTTGACACCCCCGAATTGAAGACCACCGCGGCCTGACGGCCCTGCGGACCTATTGAGGCCCTGACTTTATGACCGAAATCAGCATTGAAAAATACGCCGGCAAGATGAACCGCGCGGGCTATGACGCCTTCCTCCACGGCATGCGCGAGGCCCGCGGCGCCCGCAACCGCTACGTCGATCTCTGCCACTGGCTGTTTCATTCGGTCTCCAACCAGAATGCCGACATCTCCGTCACTTTGCGCCAGCTGAACCTCGATCGCGGTCGGGTGCTCAAGGACCTGTCGGGCGCGATGGACCGTCTCGACAAAAATGTGACGGAAACACCGGGCATCAGCGATCATCTGGCCGATGCGCTGAACCACGCCTGGACCTATGCGACGCTGTTTTTTGGCGAGGCGCAGATCCGCACCGGCCACGTTCTGACCGCGCTGCTCAACGACCCCTCCCTGCGTCGGCAATTGCTGCGCTACTCCGCTGTGTTTGAACAGATTTCCGCCGAACAACTGGGTCAGGACAGCCGCAGCCTCTGGGCGGGCAGCGAAGAGGACACGATGCGCCCGATGGATGGCGCCAACCTCTCGACAGCCGAGGGCAGCGGCGCAACCGCCGAGGGCAAGGGCGGCGCCACCGCGCTTGGCCGCTTTGCCAAGGACATGACCGCCGCAGCGGGCGAGATGGACCCGATCAAGGGCCGCAACGACGAGATCCGCCAGCTCATCGACGTGCTGCTGCGCCGACGCCAGAACAACCCGATCCTGACGGGTGAGGCCGGTGTCGGCAAAACCGCCGTGGTCGAGGGCTTTGCCCAGTTGCTCGCCGCCGGGGATGTGCCGCCCAAACTCAAGGGCACGCGCCTGTTTGAGCTGGACATCCAGTCAATGCAGGCTGGTGCCTCGATCAAGGGTGAGTTCGAACAGCGCCTGAAATCGGTCATCGACGAGGTCCAATCCTCACCCGAACCGATCATCCTCTTTATCGACGAGGCCCATACGCTGATCGGTGCGGGTGGTCAGGCCGGCACCGGGGACGCCGCCAACCTGTTGAAACCGGCGCTGGCCCGCGGCACCCTGCGCACCATCGCCGCGACCACCTGGAGCGAGTATCGCCAGCACATCGAGAAAGACCCGGCCCTGACCCGGCGGTTCCAGCCGGTGAATGTGGATGAACCCTCAATCGAAGTCTGCTGTGACATGCTGCGCGGTATCCTTGGCCCGATGCAGGACCACCACAAGGTGCGGATTTCGGACGCCGCCATCGTCAGTGCGGTCACGCTCTCGCACCGCTACATCCCGGCCCGGCAACTGCCGGACAAGGCGGTCTCGCTTCTGGATACCGCCTGCGCCCGGGTGGCGCTCAGCCAGTCCGCCCTGCCCGCCCGCATCACCGCCACCCGCGCCCGGATCGACGCGCTGGAGGCCGAGCTTGCCGGCAAGACAGAGGCCCGCGATCTGGGCGAGAGCCACGACGACCGCATCGCCGAGATCAAGACCGAGATCACTGAACTGACGGACCGGCTGGCCGCGCTTGATACCGGCTACGCCCGCGAAAAGGAGATCGTCGATCAGGTGCTCGACCTGCGCCAGCGCCTCAAAGCACAGACCTCTGAAACGCCCGGCGCACAGGACGCGGCCCGCAGCGAGACCGAAGACGCCGGGCCACCGGAGGTGGACGCCCCGGACGCAACAGCCTCTGACGCGACGCCCGACATCGACCCGGATGCCTTGCGCCGCGAGATGCAGGCGCAAATGACCGCGCTAGAGGAGACCAACCCGGACGACCGCATGGTCTTTGCCCATGTGGACGAACAGGCCGTCGCCGCCGTGATCTCGGACTGGACCGGCATCCCTGCGGGTCGGATGATGCAGGATGAACTCGACGCGGTGCTGAACCTCTCCGACGATCTGCGCGCCCGCGTCATCGGTCAGGATCACGGCCTCAAATCCATCGCCAAACGCATCGAGATCAGCCGCGCGGGCCTTGGCAACCCCAACAAGCCCATCGGCGTCTTCATGCTCTGCGGCCCCTCCGGTGTCGGTAAGACCGAAACCGCGCTGGCGCTGGCAGAGGCACTTTATGGGGGCGAGCAGAACGTCATCACCATCAATATGAGCGAATTCCAGGAGGCCCATACCGTCTCGCTCCTGAAAGGCGCGCCTCCGGGCTATGTCGGCTATGGCGAAGGCGGACGCCTGACCGAGGCCGTGCGCCGCAAACCCTACTCCGTGGTCCTGCTCGACGAGATCGAAAAAGCGCACCCGGATGTGCATGAGATCTTCTTCCAGGTCTTTGACAAAGGCGTCATGGAAGACGGCAATGGCCGCATGATCGACTTCAAGAACACGTTGATCCTGCTTACCTCGAATGTGGGCACCGAGGTCATCATGGACCGTGTCGGCCCCGACGGCAGCGCCGCAGAGCTTGATCTGGAGGACCTCGACGTGGCGCTGAAACCCAGCCTGCTGGAGGTCTTCCCCCCCGCCTTGCTGGGCCGCATCGTCACCATTCCCTACCTGCCGCTCAGCCCGGACGTCCTCGGCGGGATTGCCCGTCTGAAACTCTCGGCAGTGGAAAAACGCCTCAGGGGCGCGCATGGCACCGAACTGGTCTATGGCGACGATGTGATCGAGCATATCACCAGCCTCTGCCGCGACCCCGACAGCGGCGGGCGGATGATCGACAATATCATCTCCAATTCCATCCTGCCGGAGCTGAGCCGCAAGCTGCTGAAGACCCTCAGCACCGGAGGCGAGATCCACCGCGTCACGGTGACGGCCGATGCGGATGGCTTCCACTATGCCCTGAGCTGATTTTTCACCCCTTTATACCTTCACCTGTACCTTCACCCTTTTTCAGATTTGCGAGAGTTCCCATGCCCGAAACACTTGAAACCGGCAGCTGCACCATCCGCACCGACCGCCGCAACATCACCCTCGATGAAACGCTGCTCTATGTGGTCGAGATCAACAACGAGATGGCCGAGGCCAGCGGCATCGACCTGGTGACCGCCGCCACCGCTGGGATCGATGCGGCGGGCGCGGCCAAGCTGGTGCGCACCCTCGGGCTCAGCGGGCGGGCCTATATCAAACACGTCAACGGCAAGGATTACGTCATCATCAAGGGCTATCCCGGCCAGCGCGCGGTGCTGCGCGGCACCCGCTATCTGGCCAGCAACCCCAAGGTGGCAAAGCTGGTCCTCGGCGCCAAGAGCCTGGGCCAGGGCGCGGCGCGAATGACCGGCATCGCGGTGGTGGCCTTTGCGGCGCTGCGCGTGGTCGAACATGTGCTGTCGGACAATGATCCGCGCCTGACGCAGCTTCTGGGCACCATCGCCGCCGATGTGGGCAAATTCGCCGTGGCCGCCGGTGCGGGCTTCCTCGCCGGGGCTGCGGTCGGGGCGCTCACCACCATCGCCGCCGGGCCGGTGGTGGCCGCGATCATCGTCGGCATCGGCGTGTCGATCCTCCTGGATCGGGTGGATCGCAAATTCGGCCTCACCGAAACCCTGGTCCGGGCGATCGAGGACACGGTCGATTCATTTGAAAACCCGCTGCGGGTGCTGGCGCGGCAGATCCGCGCCTGGGAGGAGCATCTGGTCAATCAGGCCCTCGGCCACATCGGGCCGCGCTGATGCCACGGGGGCTGGCGCTGGCGGTGCTCGCGGGCTTTGCCCTCTTTGGCCTGGCGATGGCAGGTTGGGGCGTCTGGGACATTGCCAGCGCCCGCTCCGCCCTGCGCGACTGCGCGGCGGTGGTGATCTTTGACACCAGCGCCCTGTGGTTTCTCGCTCTGGCAGTGCTGCCGCTATTCCCGGCCCTGGCCCGGCTGCCGGAGCGTCACCACAGCGCCCTTCTGGCTGGCATTGTCGCGCTGGCGCTGTTGCTGCCTGCTGCGGGCTATCTGGTGCTGTCGCAACAGGCGACGACCACGGGCCGCGACTTCACCCCGCCCCTGCGCCTGTTTTCGTTGCAGGAACTCACCGCCCCGCCTGTGGCCGGTTGCACCGATCAGGGCTAAGGCTGGCGTCGGGCCGCTGAGGGAGCGCAGGGCCGACTACAACGCGGCAAGCATCGCATCCACCTTTGCCATATAGGTGCGGATCTCTGGCGGCACCGGCGCGGTCCGCTGCCGGCCCTTGTGGCGCATCTTGCGATCCGCCCAGGCCAGCAGATCCGCGATCCGCTTGCCGGTCAGGAACGGGTTGGCGCTGACCACTTGCGCCCCCAGCACCTCTTCGACGCTCTGCTCCGGATCGCTCGCCAGCGCCCGATGCGCGCCCTCCGCGCCGAGGAAATGCGCCAGATACAGCCGCCCCGCGGTGACCTGGTGACCCCGCGCGCGCAGATAGGCTTCGCCCTCCTGGGCCAGCCGCTCCACCATCTCCCGGCTCAGCCGCGGATCGAGCCGCAGCGCCAGCAGCTCCTCGCGCGACATCTCCGCCACCAGATCGGGGCGATAGCTCTGCATCATCCGCATCCAGGTGCTGGCGATGAACTGCCCCGCCCCGGTTGCCGAGGACAGCGGGTTCTGCGCATCGGCACGCCCGCCGCTTTCCACCTGGATGATCCGGTCGACCAGCGCCGCCACGGCGGTGCTGCCAAACCGCGCCGGATCGGTGGGGCGCCCGTCCACCCACAGCTCGAAATGCAGATGCGGCCCGGTGGAGCGCCCGGTGGAGCCGACAAAGCCGATCTGGTCGCCCGCCGCCACCTGCATCCCCGGTGCCATACCATCCGCCAATCGCTGCAGATGGGCGTAGCGCGTTTCCAGCCCGTCGCCGTGGTCGATGGCGACAAGGGTGCCATAGCTGCCGCTGTCTCCGGCGAGGCGGATCTTTCCGGCACGCGCGGCATAGACCGGGGTGCCCTCCGGCGCCGCCCAGTCAACACCATTATGCGGCAGCATCTTGTTGCGGATCGGGTGCATCCGCATGCTGAAACCGCTGGTCTTGACCCCGGTCACCGGGATCACCAACCCGGCCCCCAGCCGCACACCTCCCGCCGCCGCCGACGTGCCCGCGGCCCCGTCGTAGCAGCCAAAGCCGCCGTCCGGTCCCGGCAGCGGGATCACGTAGCAGCGCATCTGCCCGGCGGGCCCTTCGATGCCGACATAGAGGATCTGCCCGGCGCGCCCGCCCGCCCCGGCGCCACCGCCCGGCGCCAGCAGCACCACCGCCTGATCGTCGCGCTCGGCCAGGCGCTCCAGGTCGAACTGGCGTGACATCATCACGATCAACTCCCCCGCCACGCCGGTCGCCACCCCGTTGCGCAGGGCGGTGGAATAGAGCGCATCCATCAGGCGCACGCTGCGCCCGGCGGGCTCGGGACTGGCGGCGCGGGCCGAGCGGCCGAGCAGATCCTGCTCCGCCCAGGGGTCGGCGGCGCGGGCGAACCGTCCCGGCCCGGTCTGCGCCAGGCTGGCAAGGTAGCGCTCGGGCCCGTAGAGCGACATCTGCAACAACTGGCGCTGCGCTGCCGCCTCGGGGCGGGAGCGCCAGCGCAGCGCCACCACGCTGCCCGCGGGCAGCGCCGCCTCCGGTGCCCCGACCTCGCGGACGGCGGCCGCCGCCACCCGCGCCGCCTGCCCCGCCGCAAAGCCACTGTCGACCAGCACCTCCTGCAAGGGTTGTTCGGCGTTGAGCACGATGATCTTTTCTTCGGCAAGCGGCGCGCGGCGGTCGGCGCGGCGGGCAAGGGCGACGCTGCTGTCGCGCGCCTGCGACAGGCCGCCACGGCCCTGAGCGGCGGCGCTTGTGGCTTGATCCAGCGCCCGGCGCCGCTGGGCCTGAAACAGCGCAAAATCGTCGCGCCCGGACGGCAGTTGCAGCACCAGGTTGCGCCCCGGCGCCAGCAGGCTGTCCTGCACCACCGTCACCTGTGCCTCCTGCCCGGCTGCGGCCCGCCCGGGCAGGCCACCGGCGGGCAGCGGCACCTGGCGCACCCCGCGCGCCGCGCCCGCCTCCAGATGCAGCAGCATCGGCGCCCGACGCAGGTTCAGCATCGCCCGGCTGCGGGTCTCGGTTGCCGACGGATCCGGAACCTCGGTCGGCACCATCGCCAGCTCTCCCGCACCGCGTGCGTCCTGCCGCCCCCAGAGCCACACTCCAACCGTGGCCAGCGCCGCCAGGGCAACGCCTGCCCCCAGCCCCCGCAGCAGCAGGCGGCGCCGCCGTCGCTTGCGGGCCTGCGCGGTCGAGCGTTGAAACGCCGGATCAATGGTAAAATTCACCCGACGTCCCCTCTAGCGGAACACCCCACCCAGGGCGGCCCCCGGGGCAATCTGCGTCTGTGCCGGCGTATTGGCGGGCGCCGATGTGCCAGAGGATGCCGCCGGCTGCCGCGTCGCTGTGGGCGTACTGCTGCGCGGCCGCGCCGCCGCCACCGGGGCTGCACAGGTGACATCCGCCCGGCTGACAATATCCCGGAACAGCGGGATCTCGGCCGCCAGAGACAGCACCGGGCTGCCGACCTCGGCATAGTAGCGCCGCACCGCTCCCTGCGACCCCGGCCCCCAGGCGCCGTCGATCCGGCTGGTGTAGCAGCCCATGCGCGCCAGCTCCTGCTGCAAGGCCTGCACCAACACCGGCCCCGGCGGATCAAAAGCCCCCGCCTCCAGCAGCGAGGCATAAAGCTCCGGATCAGCCCCCCGCAGCTGGTTGCGCGCGGTCACGTCATCATAGCTGATCTCGCTGCCCGACAGATCCACGGTGTCCAGCGCCGCGGCGAAATTCGCGTCACCTTCTTCGATCAGCCCGACAATGATCGAGGGCTCGGGCAGGCCGTCGGCCTGTGGCACCGCCGCCAGCTGCGACGGGTTCACCGGAGAGAAGATCACCACCGGCGTTCCGTCAGCACTGCCCCCCTGCGCCGGAGCCGTAGCAGACGAGGAGGCCGGCGCCCGCACCGGTGTCAGTGCCGCTGTAGCCGCCCCCGCCCCGCCATTCGGAGCGGGCTGGATGGCGACGCTGGCCGGAGCGCTGACAGGCGTACCGACCGGAGTGATCCGAACCACATCGGTGATTGTCACCTGCTCGCGCGGACGCGCCGGTGCAGGATCAGCAACCGCCGACACCGGCGCCTCCGCCGCTGGCGTCGCCGAGGATGCAGGTGCGCTCGACAGATCGCTCAGCTCCTCAAGCTGCCCCCGGCGCAGGAACGGACGCAGGCTCTGATCCGGGGCCTGAGCACTGGCCGCCGCCGCCTTCAGCACATCGCTCAGGCGCTGCCCGGTGGGCGGACAGGCCGCCCCGGTCGCGGCACTGCTGGCAAGCACCAGCGTCACCTCCGCCGCCACCTCCAGATCCGGCAATGCGGTGGCCGCGCCCGCACCGGCGCAGTTTTCCACCAGCACCAGCACTTCACGCAAGCCCGCTGCCGCCAGCGGTGCCATCCGCGGGGTCAGGGGCACCGCCGCACCGTCGATCCGGGGCGCGGTTCCGGACATCGGCCCGGCAAAATAGATCACCAGCCGCTGCTGTCCCCGTATTTCCGTCAGCGCCGCCTCGACCGCATCCAGCCGGGCATTGCGCAACAGCACCGGCGTCGCCTGCGTCCAGCCCCGCAGGGCCTCGGCGGCATAATAGGCATCGGCAAAGGCCCGGCCCGCGCCGTCACCGGTATCGCCGACCACCAGCGCCGACCAGTCCTGGGCGGTCACGGAACCGGCACAGAGACAGGCCGCCAGCGCGCCACGCAAACAGGCGCCACGGCCAAACAGCCAAGAAATCCAGCGGGGAGCAAACGTCAAAATCAGCCTCGACGGTGAATACAGAAGAACAGCGGGCGCAATGCCGCAACCATACCGTGCACGCGCACCAGAAGCGACCGGAACCTCACCTCAATCACGCGCAGAACGCAGAAAAAATGACCAACTGTCAGATTGCTGCGTGTCCACCTCGTGAAACCGCGCGTCCAGGAACCCCCGGGTCAGGCAATCCCCCTCGCCGCGAATGCTGAACCGGCCCTGATCCACGCACATCGGAGTCGCCCCGTCCAGCAGCGCCCGGCCAAACACGTCCTTGGCAAACACATAGACAAATCGCGAGGTCAACCTCTGGCTGATGACCTCGGCACATTGGTTGGGGCCCACCACCCACCAGCCGGCGCTTTCAAAGCCGCCATCCTCGTATGAGGCGATCGCCACGTTGGCCACGTCCAGCGTCTGGTTGCAGAAGGTAAACGCCGCCCGCGCCGCGGTGCCAGTGCCCAGCAGGATTACGCCGACACCGCAGGCCATCAGTGCCATAGGATTGAAAATCTTCAGCATTCCTTCACCATCAGACCTCAAGATAATCGCGGCGGCCAGTCCCGGACGTGAGATTATGGCAACATGTGCCGCCCGCCGCAGACTGTTCGTTTCGCAATGGGCTGGCAATCCGGAAAATGAGGTCTACATTTCCGCCATGGTTCGTTTGATTGCAATCACCGCTGGTATCGCCGCGCTCTCTGTCTCTGCCGGGCTTGTCCTGTCCTATGGGCACGGAATGATGTCCGGTCAGAGCCGTCTCAGCACGTTGCAGACGCTTCCGGCTGCCCCGTCCGAGCCAGCAGGGATCGCGACACAGGCCTTGGTCGAGCCCGCCGCCCTGCCGCAGCCTACCGCTCGGATGACCGCCGCCCCAGCCTCATCCCCGGCCCGCTCCTCTGCCCCTGAGGCGACCGGCGTGACACCGCGCGCCACCCTGCCGGAACAGCCCGCAGCGGAGCCGCAGCCCCTGACAAAGCCGCGCGCGCCGCTCTACCGTCAGGCCGCGCTGTCCGGCCAGCAGGAGTCCACCCGGCCACAACGGCTGCGCCCGGTGATCGATCTTGATGCGCAGGCGGCACCGCTGCTTGCGTCTCCGGGGTCCGCTGATCCGGCGCCCTCTTGGTCGACCTCGCCGCGGCCAAAGGCCCGCCCGTCGGGCATTGTGGTTGCCGAGGCGGATCCGCTGCTGCCGGTCGCCCCGCAACGGGTGGAGCTGGCGTCGGACCACAGCCCGGCCCTGGTGTCGCTGCCGCCTCAACTGGCGCGTCGCCCGGCCGAGACCCCCAGCCCCAGTTTCTTCATCGGCGTTTTCCGGTGATTCGCCCCTGACGGGCATCAATTTCCGAAATTTCCCGGTTGACCTGTAGGCGGTATTGTCGCCCAAATGGCCGCGATTTCACGAACAGACTCGTTGAGGGCAATATGGGCATTCTTTCCGCGGCCAGGGCCACCCTGCTGGCCACCGCATTTATCGCATCGCACACAACCACCGTCGCCGCGCAGGAGGCCACCGAGGCCGCTGACGCGTTTCAGCTCGACCTGAATTCGGTGACCGAGACCGGCAACGGCAGCTGCCGGCTGACCTATGTGGCGACCAACCAATCCACCACCGCGCTGGAACGCGCCTCCTACCAGATCGCGCTGTTTGACGGTGAGGGCGTGGTGACACGGCTTCTGGTGCTGGAATTCGGCGCGCTGACCGAGGGCAAGACCAAGATCCTGCAATTCGATCTGGCCGAGACCGGCTGCGGCTCGATCTCGCGCATCGTGGTCAATGATTCCCCCGCCTGCGTCACCAGTGACGGCACCGCCAGCGATCTCTGCATGGCCGGGCTGGTGGCCAGCTCCCGCACCCCGATCCAGTTCGGTATCTGAACCGTTCCCTTTGTTTCCTGAATGCCCGGCCGCCTCCAGTGGCCGCGCCATGGAGTAGCTTCATGACCCAGTTCCGGGCTGATATGTTCGACCCGCTGACGCTGACCGTCTTTGCCGCCCTGGCGGTGATGTCGGTCACCGTGGTGTCCGTCTTCTTCTTCAAACTGCTGCAATTCTCGCGTCTGGGTGTAGGGCGGCGGCATCTGGCCGAGCAGATCATCAACACCTGGCTGTCCGGTCAGGCCGAAACGGCGATGCAGCAGGCAGCCGCCCGGCAATCGGTGCTGTCGCGCATCCTGCATGCGGTCTTTACCGGGTTGCGGGCGCGGCCCGGCGAAACCGCCTATGCCGAGGAGCTGGGCCGCCAGACCGCCATTGCCGAACTGTCGACGCTGTCTGATCGCATGCGGCTTCTGGAGATTGCGGTGCATGCAGCGCCGATGATGGGTCTTTTGGGCACGGTGATCGGCATGATCGACGCCTTCTCCGTCCTGGCGCAATCCCAGGCCGCCGCCGATCCGGCCGCTCTGGCCGGCGGGATCTGGACCGCGCTGACCACCACCGCCGCCGGTCTGGCCGTGGCGCTGGTGGCCTTCTTCCTGACCAGCTGGCTGGATTCCCGCATCGAGCGCGAGCGCAACCTGATCGAGGTGCTGATCTCCGCCGCCATCCACGGCCGGGTCGATCAATCCGCGCGCGTACAGGGCTGACCCGACATGCATCTGAACCGGCTCGACCTTCCCGTCCGCAAGCGTCGGGTCAGTTTCACCCTGACCTCGCTCGCGGATGTGATGTTTCAGCTGCTGGTCTTCTTCATGCTGTCCTCCAGCCTGACCCCCTATGCGCTGCTGCCGCTGCAACACACCGATCCGGTGTCGGACCAGCGCGTCGGCACCGGGGCGGGGGCGGCTGATCCGGTTGCGGCGCAGCCCGGAGGGGCGACCTCCGCGCCGCTGTGGAACCTGGATGCGGATGCGCTGAACATCCAGGGCCAGAGGTTCGACTTCTCCGCCCTGCCCGATCTCGCCGCCGCCCTCGGCAGCGATGGCGGCCCCGCCTCGGTGATCCTGATCGTGCGGGCCTCGGCCCGGGTGCAGGATGTGGCCACGGTTCTGGCGCATCTCCAGGCTGCCGATGTCACCGCTGTGCAGATCAGCGCAGGGGGGCTGTGACCATGGCCCGCCGCGCCCCGCTTCTGCCGCCGCGCCCGCAGATGGTGCAGACCGATACCTCACTGGCGATCGTCAACGTCGTGCTGTTGCTGCTGCTGTTCTTCCTCGCCAGCGGGTCGCTGCTGTCGACCCGCGACATCCAGATCGATTTGCCCGCGACCGAGGAACTCGCCCCCGAGCAGCTGCCCAGCCCGCTGCTGGAAGTGCGCCCGGACGGCAGCCTGCGGCTGGATGGCGATGTCACCACGCTGGATCAGCTCGCCGCTTCCGTGCCCGCCGGCACCACCCTCTATGTGCTGATGGAACGCACCGCCCCCGCCCTCGATCTGCTGGACCTGCTTGCGCAGCCGGTGTTTGGCGATCTCAACATCACCCTGGTCACCATCCACGAACAGGCGCAGACGTGAGCACGCTCCCCTATGGCCGTTCCGACTCCCGGGGCTGGATCTTCGCCAGCGGTGGCTCCCTCTTGGCGCATGCCGCGGTGGCGGCGCTGCTCCTTGGCGGGGTGCAGCCGTTTCTGAGCCTGCCCGACGCCGAGCCGGACGGGCCGCGCTACACGGTCACGCTGCAACCGCTGGATTCCGACACGCTCGCCGGGCTGGAGCTGCGCGACGGTCTGGCCGGGGCCGAAGCCCTGGCGGAGAGCGCCGCCGAAGTGCCGCCGCTGGAGCCGGTGGACACCACCGAGGACAGCCTGTCCGCCGACCCCGGCCCGGATCCCGAGGTGCTGGCGCCGGAGCCGGAGCCCGACACGCCAGAGCCGGTTGTCCCCGAAACGCTGGAGCCCGAGGTCGTCCCCCCGGACCCCGCCCCGCCCGAGGCCGAGACCGCCACGCCGGTCGAGGCGGAGACCCTCGAACCGGAGCTGGAGACGCTGAGCCCGGTGGTCGCAGATCCCGTCCCGCAGGACTCGCCCTTGTCACCGCTGATCCCCGAGGACAGCAACCCGCTGATCCCCGAAACCCTGTCGGCCCTGCCCGCCAGCAGCGCCGAGACGATCTCCGCAACCCCGGTTGCCCCGGTCGCCAGCGGCAGCACTCTGACCGCCGCCGCCGATCCACAGGGCGGCTTGCAGCCGGTCTCGCTGGTCGCGCCCGAAACCAGCGCCGCCCCGACGGCCCCGACAGGCGAGACCGCATCCGCCGCGCCCGCCCGCCCGGTGGCCAGCGCGCAGGACCTTGCCGTCGGTGACCTGATCCGCCAGATCCGCAACAACGGCGGCCCGGACTGCCTGCTCACCCTGCCCCGGCGCGATGGCGCAGAGGGCGTCGGCCTCGACATGATGGCGGCACAGGACACCGCCTTTGCCACCTTCTCCGACACCGTGCTGACCCAGACCGACGCGGCGCTGCGCCAGACGCGAACGCTGCTGGATCCGCGCCAATGCCCGGCGGTCGACTATGTGCGTGGCAACCGGGACTACCCGGCCACCCGCCTTGGCCTGCGCCTCGAAAGCCGCAGTGTTGCCAGTGGTGGACGGATCACCGGCGTGCTGCGTGGCACCGCCGGCAAATACGTGGCGCTGCTGCTGGTGGACAACAATGGCGTGGTTCAGGACCTGCAACGCTTCCTGTCGCAATCGGGCAATTTCACCCGCTTTGACGTGCCGGTGACCCGGGCCGGACCGCAACGCGACACCGCGCAGATGCTGCTTGCGGTCGCCAGCCCCAGCCCCCTGCGCCAGATCCGCGATCGCAGCGGCCGCCTGGCCGCCGATGTGTTCAGCGATCTGCCCGGCAGCCTCTCCGGTCGCGCCGCCCTGGCCATCGCCACCTTCGACGTGCGCTGAGGTCCCAAGGCCCCCCACGACGGCGCGGCGGAGATCTCAGCGCCGCAATGTGTTCAGGTGATACGCCTCGGCTGCGGTCCGCAGGATCTCGGCGAGATGCTCTGTCGTCGCGCTCGACCGGTCGATCGGCGACAGCAGGCTGATGGTGCGATCCGCCTCGGCCATCTGCAGGGGCAGCACGCGCACCTCGCTGCGGTGAATGCCTTGCCGGCGCGCAAACAGGTCCGGGAGGATGCCGATCCCGGCACCGGTGGCCGCCATCAGCAGGATCGAATCGAGGCTCGTGCCTTCGTAGTCGTCCGACACGATCGCCCCGCTCTGCCCCGCGATGCCGTAAACGATGCGCGCCAGACGGTGCCCGGTGTCAAGCGTCAGCAACCGCTGCCCGCCAAGATCCGCCGCCCCGATCCCCTCCCGTTCAGACAGCGGATGATCCTCGGCCACCGCCGCCCAGAGCGGCTCGACAAACAGCGGATGCTGTACGGTGTTGGGGTGGTCCTCGGGGGTGGAGATGATCGCGTCAAAGCGCCCGTTGCGCAGCCCCTCATCGAGGCTGAGCGTATTCTCCTCACGCACGATGACCCGCAGATCGGGCTGCGCCTCGTGCAGGGCCTTCATCGCCTGCGGCAACAGATAGGGGCCAATGGAGGGCAGCACGCCCAGCCGCAGGCGCCCGCCAAAGGGCAGGTCCGACAGCATCACCCCGCGCAGCGTCTCGACCTCGGAGAGGATGCGGCGGGCGCGGGTGACGAACTCCAGCCCGCGCGCGGTGGTCCGGACCCCGGCCCGGCTGCGCTCAAACAGGCGCACGCCGAGATCGGTCTCCACCGCCGCAACCTGGTTCGACAGGCTGGGCTGGCTCACGTTCAGCTTGTCCGCCGCAAGGCTGAAACTGGCGAGCTGGTGAACCGTGACGATATAGTCCATCTGGCGCAGGGTCGGACGCATGTATTCACCAAAGCTATTTTGCAGAGCAGCAGATTGTATTTAAGCTATGGATCGAAAGCTGGCAACAGGCGCAAAACCCTGTTCCGGAGACTCCCGCGATGCAAATACTCGACACCCTGCTCGGCAACCTGATGGTGCCGACGATCCTGTTCTTTGTCCTTGGGCTGCTGGCCGCCGTGGTGCGCAGCGACCTGTCGATCCCGGAGGGCGCGGCGAAATTCATGTCGCTGTACCTGCTGCTCGCCATCGGCTTCAAAGGGGGCCACAGCCTGGCGCAAAACGGTCTTGATACCGAGGTCTTTACCGCCATCGCCGCCGGGCTTGCGCTGTCCTTCGCGATCCCCTTCCTCGCCTATGCGCTGCTGCGCGGCATGACCCGGCTGAACGCGCTCAATGCCGCCGCCGTGGCGGGGCACTACGGGTCGATCTCGATCGTGACCTTCGTCGCCGCCACAAGCCTGCTGGACCTCACCGGGATCACATCGGACGGCTATATGGTCGCGGTGGCCGCGATGATGGAGGTGCCCGCGATCCTGTCGGCCCTGTGGATCGCGCAGCGGTTTGGCCGCGACGCCCAGACCGCCCATGTGCCGATGCGTGAACTCTTCGCCAACGGCTCCATCGTGTTGCTGACCGGGGCGTTCCTGATCGGCGCGGTGACGCAGGACAAGGGGATGGAGATGATCGCCCCCTTCGTGGTGACGCCCTTCACCGGCATCCTCTGCCTGTTCCTGCTGGACATGGGTCTGTCGGCCGGTCGCAGCCTGCTGCGCAACCGGCACCTGCTGAGCGCGGGGCTGTTCGCCTTTGGCCTGCTGATGCCGATGATCGGCGCGACGCTTGCCATGGGCGCGGGTACATTGATCGGGCTACAGACCGGCAGCCTGTTCCTGTTGATGGTGCTGGCCGCCTCCGCCTCCTACATCGCCGTGCCCGCCGCGATGAAGATCGCCCTGCCCCAGGCCGAGGTCGGGATCTACCTGACGCTCTCTCTCGGCGTGACGTTCCCCTTCAACATCACCATCGGCCTGCCGCTCTACCTCTGGCTGGCCGGGCTGGTGTGAAGCTGCTCTGACAGCGTGTCAAAGTGGAGGGGGCACAGGCCTCCTCCACCCGACCGCAGCGTCCGGCCCGTAAGCGTCGCGTCAGTAGTCAGTCGCGCTCACCCGGCGCAGGGCACGGCGTGACGCATTTACCCGCCAATAAACACATCATCAGAGCCATTGGCGACGGACCCGCCGCAGTCGATGGCGTCGCCGACACGGCCCGCCGGTTTTCCATTGATAAACACGCTGCCAGATCCAGCCGCCAGCGCCCGCCCATGCGGCGGATGCTTCGGCTTGGAATGCGCCTCAAAGGCATCTCCCTCGCGAAGCGCGGGTTTGCCGTTGATGCCCACATCACCGCTCCCGGAGGTGGCGGGTGTTGGCGGGAAGCCATCATGGCCTGATCCGATGTCGTCTTTTCGTCCCGCGGCTGGCATGCGCTGCACTCCTTGGATAATTGATTCGATTGCAAGACCAATGGTCTGGATGTGGTCAAAACGTCTTTGAAAATTGCCTTTGGCGCATCATCGAGGAAACTCTGCAAATGTTCAACCTCAGGGTGTTTGTAGACATCCTGGCCACACCCCAACCCGCAAATTTGTCTTCGATGTGGTGCAGGAGGCTGTTCCGGTTTTCAAGAGCTCCGTCCGTTGGCCGGTCAAAGGCGCAGGACAGCAGACACCACCGCCCTCCTCGCAGCAAGCCCCCGGAACATCGCTGATCAACGACTGCAGGGCGAGACCGTCAGAGCGTGCGGAGATGGGGGCGATGCGCAGTGATCGCCCCCACAGGCCGGATCGGTTGGCGCAGACCTCTCTGTCAGCCGCGCTTCACCGGGTCTGCGCCCGGTAGTCCTGCACCGGCAGGCCGCCGATCCCCCAATCGTCCAGCGCAACCGCGTCGATCACAACAAACGTTGTCGCCGGGCTCTTGCCCAGGATGTCCTGCAGCAAGTCGGTCACCCCCTTGATCAGCTGCGCTTTCTGCGCGGCGCTGGGACCGGCGCCGTCGGGGCCGCCTTCGCGGGTCACTTTGATGTTCACATAGGGCATCACTCAATCCTCTCGCGGCACATAGGAAAACACCTTGGTGACAATGCGCCACTCCGCACCGTAACGGACCAGGGTCAGGAGGTCGTGGAAGTCGCGGCCCATCATCGTCATCCGGGCGCTGACATGGGCCAGCCGGCTGCTCGCGAAGGCAATCTCCAGGATCTGCTCCTCTCGCGGGTCGCCACGTGCCACCGGGGGCTCGCGCCCGTCCACGCGGGCCATGTAGGTCTCAAGATCAAGATAGAGCTCATCCCCTTCGGTGGCGCAGACATAGGCCAGATGCGGATGGAAGACCTTGCGCAGCTGGGTGCTGTCGGCCTGATGAAGCCCCTCGAAATAGGCCTCCATCACCGCGCCGACCTGTGTGTGGGCGGCGGGCGTCATTGGATCAGCCCCTCGGCGCGCATCGCCGCCTGCGCGGACGGTCGGGCGGCACAGCGGCCGACAAAGGCGGCCAGATTGGGCCAGCGGGCCAGATCGATACCGGTGAAATTGGCCCAGTTCGACACCACGAACAGATAGGCATCTGCCACCGAGAACCGGTCGTCGACCAGCCAGGCGCGACCATCCGCCAGCTGGGTCTCGATGAAATCGAACTTGCCCGCAACCGCGACCCGCGCCGCGTCCTGTTCTGCCTCGGACGTGCCCGCACGGAACAGCGGACCAAAGGCCTTGTGCAATTCGGTTCCGATCCAGTTGAGCTGCTCCTGCATCCGCGCCCGTGCCAGAGTGCCCGCTGTCGGCGCCAGCCCTGCGGCCGGGGTGGTATCTGCGATATACTGCAAGACAGCCGCGCCTTCGGTCAGGACAGTGCCGTCGTCCAGCCCCAGGGCCGGAACATAGCCCTTGGGATTGATCGCGCGATAATCGGCGCCGCTTTCGGTCCGGCCCGTCGCAGTATCGACCGCTTCGATTTCAAACTGACGGCCGGTTTCATGCAGGGCGATATGGCTGGCCAGCGGGCAGGCTCCGGGCTTGTAGTAGAGTTTCATGACAGTCTCCTGTGGTTATGATGTCCTCTGACTAGCCCTTGACATGATGGATTTATAATATTGTGTTCTCGTCATTATGATCGAAGTATTCGATCATGTTGGAGGCCTATGAAACACGATCAGCTCATTGCCCTGGATGCCATTGTCGCGACCGGCACCTTTCGGGGCGCGGCGGACCGGCTGCACAAGTCACAATCCGCCATCAGCCATTCGATCCGCCAACTGGAAGCGGAACTGGAGCTGGACCTGTTCAGCCGCGACGCCTACCGTCCCGTGCTGACCCCGGCGGGTGAGGTCTTCTATCGCGAGGCGTCCCGGGTGCTGCGGCAGATGCAGGGGCTACGCACCACTGCCGCCCAGCTGCGCGCCCGCGAGGAGCCGGAGCTGACCCTGGCCGTCAGCGCGACACTGGACCTCGATCCTCTGTTGCCCGCGCTTGCAGAGACCGGCCGGCGCCACCCGGTCACCCATCTTCGGCTGCGGATGGAGATGATGGGAGGTCCGATTGCCCGGTTGATGGAGGGACAGGCGGATATTGCGCTCGCCTCCCTCGAGGGGGTGCCGCTGAACGACGTTGAGGCCGAACCGGTTGCAGAGGTCACGATCCGGCCCGTGGCCAGTCCCGGCCTGGGCCTGCCCACCGGTTCCCGCGCCTTGGCCGCCTCCGAAATGCAAAGCCATGTCCAGGTGGTCGCCGCCGGCACGGGTGGCGCGACCCACGATCAGAGCCGCGACCTGCTGCCCGGCGGGTTGAAATGGACCGTGTCGGACCTGGCCGCCAAGAAGAAGGTGATCCTTGCCGGTCTGGGCTGGGGCGGTTTGCCCGATCACATGACAGAGGCGGAACGGCGATCCGGCGCTTTGCTGCCCTTGAATGTCGAGGGGTTCCCGCCGCGCCGGACCATGATTTTCAAGATGAGGCGCCGGGATCGCGCCGTGGGGGTTGTTGCCGATGAGCTCTGGAACCGGCTTGGACAGCCAAGCCCGCCCGCAGCGGACACGGGTCCGGAACGCCCGCGCCGATGACGAGCGCGTTCGCTGCGGGCGGGCGCAAAGGGCCGCAGCAAACGCCGGGTGCCCAGCGCTCAATGCGGACCATGCCATTCACCGGGCGCTCATTTCCCCCGCCAGGAAGGGGTCAGGGCTGTCAACCTCCTCCAGCCTTCTGCCGTTGATCAGCCAGAACCGGTTGCCAACGTTGCGCAGGAAACTGCGGTCGTGACTGACGAGCAGACACGACACGTTGTGCGCAATCAGCTCTTCCTCAAGCGCTTCTTGCCCGTCGATATCCAGATGATTGGTTGGTTCATCAAGCAGGTAGAAGTTCGGGTTCTTCAGGCGCAGGATCAACATCGCCAACCGCGCCTTCTGCCCGCCAGACAGGGCTGCAATCCGGGTATCCTGCATCTGTATGTTGACCCCGGCCCCGGCCAGGACACCGCGCGCCCTCTGGTCACCGATGTCGAATTGTCCGGTCACCGCAGTCATGGGCGTGTCCCGGTCTGACAGCTGGCTCAGATGCTGATCCGAATAGGCCGGCACAACCGACGGCGCGCATTTGACCGGCCCCTCCTGCCCCGCCAGAGCCTGCTGGATCAGAGTGACCAGCCGCGTCTTTCCAGTGCCGTTGGCCCCGAGAAGCACGATGCGATCACCCGGAAGGATCCACTTCTGCCCGGTCCTGTAGAGCAGCTGACGTTCTGGCGTTTGAACCGGCACGTCGTCCAACGTCACCAATGCCTTGGCATGGGTGCCGCTGTTGGCCAGCTTGATGTCACCCGCGCTGCGATCCTGATGGGCGGGGCTGGCAGCGGCCTCAAGCTTGTCGGCGCGGGCGTTGAGCTGCTTTGTCTTGGTGACCAGAAGGTCAGAGCCCGAATTGATGCCGATATTCTTCAGCTTTGCGGCCTGCTTGCGCAATTGTTGCGCCTTGTTCAGATCATTTTCAAAACGCCGCCGGTCCGTGGCGTCGGCCTCGTCGAGCGCGGCGCGGGCCTTGGTGAACGGCAGCGCAAATGCACGCGACCGCTCGGCACGCAGGAACAGCGTTCGGTTGGTTGTGGCGTCCAGAAAGGCCCGATCATGCGAGGTGATCACAACCGAGACATCCCGCGGCAGCTGCGAAAGCCAGTCCTGCAACAATCCGATACGCCTCAGGTCCAGATGGTTGGTTGGCTCATCCAGCAACAGAACATCGGGTTCCGTGATCCAGGCCGCCGCAAGGAGCGCCGTGCGCTGCCAGCCGCCGCTGAGCTCGTTCAACGGCCGGTGTTGCAGCTCGTAAGGGATGCTGAGATCCCCGAGAACAACATCCACGCGCCAGCTTTCATAATCGGCCTGCTCGGGTGGGAGCGCGCCCAACACATAGTCGTAGAGGGTCCGGGAATAGGCCTCCTGCGGAACATATTGCGTCACATATCCGACCCGCACCCCGCGTGCGCGCACGATGGTGCCGCTTGTGGGCTCGGAGCCGCCGGACAAACAGTCCAGAAGCGAGGTTTTCCCGCGGCCATTGGCAGCAACCAGCCCGATGCGGTCGCCTTTGGAGATGGTCAGGTTCAGGTTTTCAAAAAGGGGCGCGCCCAGGACAACGCTCAGGGCGTTGATATTCATAACAGTCATCGAAATCTCTGCTCATAGATCAAGGTGCCGCGGTGCGGCTCTGGGCAGACCGATTGAGATGTTATGCCTCAGGCCCGCCCTGCAAACGAATTCACAGGGCGAAACGGGGACCGTGCCGAAGTCGGCGGATGATACGCATGTTCAGCTTGTGCCCTCCCGTTGTGGATCGTGACGTTTCCGCCTGAGCTTAGAAAACATCGCCCGGCGCAGCAAGGGCCTGGCGCAAAAAAGCCGAGGTTGCCCGCATTGGCGCTGGAAGAGGCGCGCGGTTGCAGTAGGACCGCCAGCACCCTGCCCTCCCCTGATCGTCACGTTTTGCACGGGCACGGCTCTGTGTTCAGAACTCCAGTATCTCGTCATCTTCCGGGATCCACAGGCGCTCGGTCATGCCGTTGCGCACGGCAAAGTCCTGCAACCCAGCGCGGGATAGCACGCAATGGTTCACGGTTTCCATGTGGCTGGCGATGATCTGCGCCGTGGGCGCCGCATCATGGACGGTCTTGACGTCGGCCGCCCCCATGATGATCGACCCCAGCCCCGGCACCTGCGCATCGCCTGCGGCGAGCACGATCACATCGGGTGCAAACATGTCCAGGTTCGTCGCAACCATCTGGTTCCAGACGGTGTCCCCCGCGAGATAGAGCGTCTTTTCCCCCGCGGCGCGGAAGACGACGCCCATGACGCTGCCCAGACGTTCGGCGCCGTAGACATAGGCCTGGTCCGAACCATGCTGGCCGCGCGTGCGCGACAGCGTGATCTCGCCGAACCGGGTTTCGATCCCCAGCGGCCGCACATCGGTAAAGCCCATGGCCTTGATCAGCTCGGCATCCGAGTAGTTCTGCACAAAGACCGGCTTGTCCCGCGGCAGCAGCGCCACGGCGGCCGCGTCGAAATGGTCGGGATGCAGGTGCGTCAGGATCAGCGCATCGAAATCGAGAATTCTGTCCATCGGCGTGCGCAGCGCCACGCGCGGTTGGCGGATCTCGCTGTTCACCGTGCCGTCAAAGCCGGGATAGGCGTCTTTTTCGGCCAGGTAGGGATCAACAAGAAACCGCTTGCCGCCGAAGGTCACGGTCAGGGTGGCGTTGCGGATCTGGTGAATTTTCATGGTCTCACTCCAAGTCTTTGGGCGATGTGGCGCATCGCGTTGGCCGCGGCGATCTGGTCCGATGGCGGGGGGCCACCGGGCCAAGACCTGCTTTGAATGTCGAGGGCGGTCAGGCCCCGTTCGACGGGGTCTTGTCCGTCCTGCGTCTCTCTTGACGTCAAATTGGCAGCGGCGTAGGCCTGTCACCATTGGCGCAATCGACATTAAAGAGGGTGATATCGACAAATGGGAGAGGTGAGGATCGGCATCGTTCTCTACCCTGGTGCGCAGCGCTCCGCGGCCATGGGGCTGGCAGACCTGTTTCAGGTCGCCGCACGCATGATCCCGGAACCACAGGAAGACACGCGGGGGCTTCAGGTCCGGATGATCGAGGCGATGAGCAGCACGGCCGCCGACACTGCGCCGGCGCTGCCGGATACCTCCGGTGATCCCTGGCACGTGCTGATTTTGCCGCCCTCGCTCGACGCGCCGATCAGGGCCGAAACCGCAGCACCCCTCGCCAGTTGGCTGCGCCGACACCACGCAAACGGTGCGATCCTGGCCTCCGTCTGCGGTGGGGCGTTCCTCTTGGCCGAGACCGGATTGCTGCGGCAGCGCGCGGTCACCACGCATTGGGCCTATGCCGATGCCTTCCGCGACCGCTTTCCAGAGGTCGATCTGGATCCCGATCGTCTCATCATCGATGGCGGTGACATCATTTCGGCGGGTGGGCTGATGTCCTGGACCGATCTCGGGCTCAAGCTGGTCGATCGCTTCCTCGGCCCCCTGGTCATGTCAAAGACCGCGCGGATGATGCTGGTCGACCCGCCGGGGCGGGAACAGCGCTATTACAGCGGCTTCGCCCCGCGGCTGACCCATGGCGATGCGCCGGTCCTCAAGGTCCAGCATTTCCTGCAACGGCACGAGGGCAAGGAGGCGCGGCTTGCGACTCTGGCGGCAGAGGCCGGGCTGGAGCAGCGCACCTTGCTGCGCCGTTTCCGCAAGGCCACCGGCCTGACGACCACGGAGTATACCCAGCGCCTGCGCGTGGCCAAGGCGCAGGAGCTGCTGCAATTCAGCCGCCACCCTGTCGAGCGTATCTCCTGGGAGGTGGGCTATGCCGACGCCGGCGCGTTCCGCAAGGTCTTCCATCGGATCGTCGGGCTGACGCCGGGCGAATACCGACAGCGGTTTCACGCATAGCGAACCGTTGCCCTGAACCGGAGCGGCACCTCGCACGATAGGTGTCGTACCAATCCCCACCAGAAGCCCATCGCTGGCGGCGGGTGTTGCGCCGATGTCGGTGTTGCGATCTGCGCGTGTGGCGGCCTGACGCCGGGATCGTTCCTGACGCGTCGCCGGTTAAACCAGTTCCGCCCGCAGCCCCCGCAGTGCGCGGCGCAGGCCCGTGGTGACATTCACGCGCAGGAACGGGTTGTGTTCGACCAGCTGGATCAGCGGATGCCCGTCCAGATCGGCCAGATACTGGTCAACCAGCCCCGCAGATTTCGACAGCAACGCCCCGCGCGCGCTCGCGTCCGAGGCCATAAGTGCGTCGTCCAGCGTGTCCAGCAGGCGCGCGTCGATCACCTCCAGCACCCCGTGGACCTTTGTTGCGATGCCCGCCATGTCACGTGCATCATCGGCCTCCTTGAAGGCTGCGACCATCGCCGCTTCCAGCTTTTTCAACTCCGCCGCCACGCGCATGCGCTCGCCGTCCCAGCCCAACCGCGCCTTTTGCAGCGCCACAAGGCTGATCGCCCCCGCCAGCGGCGCCGTGCTCATGGTGTCGGCCCCCGGAACGCCGCCCTCCGGGGAGTCGATACCGGCCGCGTCAGCGCGAGTGGCTTCCGGGACCGACAGCACAAACCGACGGATGAAGTCCGCTTGAGTGTCGTTCAGCCTGTCCAAACTGGGTGCCATGTTCACTCTTCCCCTGCCATGCCTCAATACGCGCCGTTCAGCTTCTGCATGAAGATCCGTTTGACCTCATCCGAGGGTTGCCCAGTTTCCCGGATCACCACCAGATTGTCATAGAGCAGGTCCATCGGCACCTCCCGCCCGCCCAA
This sequence comes from Epibacterium sp. MM17-32, assembly GCF_022348205.1. Lineage (NCBI taxonomy): Bacteria > Pseudomonadati > Pseudomonadota > Alphaproteobacteria > Rhodobacterales > Roseobacteraceae > Epibacterium > Epibacterium sp. MM17-32. The sequence goes on from NZ_JAKRFC010000023.1 coordinate 36,412, forward strand.
TCGCAGCTTGGGGTCGGGCAAACGCTGGAGCCCGGCCTCCCGTGCATGGGCATAGGCAAAGGCGCGATCAACCAGCGCCCGGCGGCTGTCCGCATCCCTGAACTCGGGCGATTTGTAATCGAGCTTGCTGTAGCGCAGCCCAAGTTCGACTTCGTTCAGGATCCGGTCCTTTCGGAACGCGCTGTTTTCATGGGGATAATCGTCTTCGGCGCGCAGCGCGGCCTGCAACAGCTTCAGCCCGTCCAGCTGCGCCGGATCGAGAACACCGCGCAGCATGAAATACTGTTCGTCCGCACTCCAGTCATCGGCCGCCTGACGGGCGATCCCATACATCGCCTCGGCGCGGGCTTCGCGCTGGCGTTCATTCTCGGCGCGCAGCGTTTTCAGGGCGGTGTCGGCCTGTTCGAACCGCGCGCGAGAGAGCTGCGCATCGCGGATCAGCCCCTCCGCCACATGTCGGGCCTCCTGCGCCGCCCCAACAGCCTGTGCCGTGTCATGTTCATGGCCGGACACCATCAGGTTGCGCTCTTCAAAGTCCTGCCTGACCTGCTCAAACGCGTAATAGGCCTGATCGACGTCGGATTGGGTCGCCCGACCCTGACGCGCGGCCAGTTCGGCCTCATGGATCATCGCCTGGGCGCGGTCGTGGGCCTGTGCCGCCTCCTGCTCGAACCGCGCGCGTTCCGCAATCACGTAGTCCTGCATCTGCCGGGCGTTCTCTTCGGCCTCATGTGCGCGTGACTCGGCCTCGCTGGCGATGGCATCATCGATCACGGCCTGACCGCTCAAATCCGCCGCCCGGCGTTCCGCGTCCAGCTCGCCGGCCAGCGCCTCGGCCATGGCGCCAAGCGCCTCCATTGCACCCTGGGCCCGGGCAAAGGCCGCCACCCGGCGCATCAGCTCGCCGTCGACCACAAGATCGTCCGGCAGGTTCTTGAGTTCGCCGAACACGAGGGTGCGCATCAGCCGGCTCTCGTCCGCCATCCCGCTTTGGTCCGCAACCCGGTACAACGCGTTATCAAGCGCGTCCTGTTCTTCTTCGGTCAGGCTTTCCCAGTCATGGCTGGTGTTGCACTTGGAACATTCAAAGCGCAGATTATCCAGATCGTTATAGGCGATCTTGGCATCCTTGAGATTGGTGACACCCTTGTTTTGCAGATGCAATTTCCAGACCGTCTTGTGCCCCATATGCATCGAGGAGCCCTCGGTGAACCGCTGACAGGATCCGCATCTGAGGTAGGTGATCTGCCCGACATCACCAACCAAGCCCAGACCGTTCCAGACGCGAAACAGCGCCTTGCGCGTGTCACCAAACCAGCCGAGGCTCTTGCGCGTGAGCGTCGACAGGTCGATGGGCTTGTCCTCGTCATTGTCGATCCGGGGCGGCAGCGCCGCCGTGCTGATCTGCGCGCCGGTCGTCATCTCGCTGGCCTGCGGTGCGCCCTCCTCTCCGGTGGGGACAAATTTGCGATTGGCGTGGCGCTGGAACTCTTGCGGCGTCATCTGTTTGATGGCGTCGGGCGCGAACCCGCCTTCGCGGATGAATTTCACCCGCGCCAGCATCGCCAGCTTGATCTCCGGGTCCAGCCCCTTGGCAAATGGATCGCCTTCCTCAAAGGCGTGGGACTCGTTGCAGACCGCATGCTCCCAGCGCAGGTTTGACGGATCGTTGAACAGTGCGATCAGGGTGCGGGTGGAAATCGTGTTGGCCTGCTCGGCGCGCATCGCCGCCTTCACATGCTCCTTCCAGGTGGTGATATGGCCGATGTGCATCGTCGCAGCCTGGCCAAGGCATCCGCAGGCCTGACAGATGACATGCAATTGCGGCTCAGCGTTCACATCGACCAATTGCGGCTGATAGATCTTTGACTGGCGGCTCCAGCGCGCTTCCATCTCCGCCTTGGTTTCGTCGGTGAACGCAGGCCGGCCCCGATAGGCATCGATATCCTCAAGAGTGAATGTATTCTTCCCCAAAAGATGTCTCCCGATGGCTGGGGTCAATGCGACGTCACGCCGACGTGTGTCTGAAAAATACGTGCAACCTGTGCACGAGTGTCGCGCTGTTTCGCTCTGCGATCAAGCCCGCTGTGACAGGCGTGGCCCGACTGCCGGTGCCACCCCACGCCAGCGATGCCAACAGGAAGAAACGCATCGCCGCGCCATCCGGGATACATCAATTAAGGGAGAGTGATTCTAGGGACGGTTCACCAAATCTCATCACCAGGACACGCGCATCAGCGTTCCCGGCCTTCGACCATCACTATCAGAAAAAGGAGAATGGTGGGTGATAAGAGATTTGAACTCCTGACATCTTCGATGTGAAC
>NZ_JAKRFC010000024.1:0-34866 GCF_022348205.1 Epibacterium sp. MM17-32
TAGGATACCGGCCCCCAGCGCCCAAAAGCATCGTCCCGATAGACCAAAGACCGACGATGCATTAACATTCAAATTGGACCACTCGATGGGGGCACATCAAGTCCACAGTCGCCTGAACGTTCCACAACATGTCCATGTACTGTTGCGGTTTGCCGCCCTCGGCGTAATACACGATCTTACGCGCATAAGCGGGACCTGCATCTGATCGGGCAAAGTCCACAACCGCATCGCGTTTGTGGTTCATCCAACGTTCGCAGAGGATGGCTGCCGGACTGATTGGAGAGCCAAGAAACTTCTGGTTTTCCTCCAATGCAGAACTCGGCAAGCCCGCAGGGGTCAGGACAGTAGCGTCTTCCGTCATCAGGAAGCACAGATCTAACGCATCCTCAGAGGGATCGAAGGTGCCGAATGTCGGTGTGACCTCGAACAATACAGCAAGCCTATCCTCCAGGAATTCCGAGGAGGACATCTCGATGGCCGCATCTTCGAAAAACGTGGCCTGGCCAAGCATCAACACGCGATCCAGGCCTTGCTGCTCACCAAGGACGAGGATCCGCATCTCGTTGTCTTTTTGATAGCGCATCGTCCACATCACGCGCGTATCCGAGCTAGAAAAGGAAAACTCGTCCTTCCAAACTGCGCAGCCTTTTTCATCGAGTTTTCCATCGTCAGGGTCCATCACGTCCAAACGTTCACAGCGATAGCCCTCCGCCTCAAAAGTTGCGCGGATTTGTGCGGAAGATTGGGAAAAATTGGCACCGCCGATGGTTGCCAGATCTGCGGCAGACGCTGCGCTATGCGACAAGATCAATGCGACGGTTGTCGCAAGAGCCCGATTGAAAATCATCAAGGTATTCCTGGAAACTGGGTTGAAAAACAAGGCCCTGCCATGGGTAAACCCGCAGCAGGGGCAAATCTCAGATCATTTTGACACTTCGCTCAGATCCACAGGTACGCAGATGCCGGATTGCTGGCCCTGCTCGCTGTGGGACACATTGAGTTCAAGCGTGTCATAAGAGACCGAAAGGGTTAGCTTGTCGTTCAAGCGCATGACCTGCTCAGACCCGGTGTCGGTGGTGGTCTGCGGCCCCGATCCCGGTGACAGGGTCATACGCAGCTGCTCGTTTTCGATTGTGACGGCCCCGTTATCGGCGCGCGCCATCACAAACCGAAAGCCACCAGCCTGACAGGCAAGCGCCTGTGGGCGGGAAAGCTCTGACACCGGGCCAGAGCTCTCTGCAAGTTGAGACAGGCGCACATAGCCGGAGCTACACACGGCGCCGATTGCATCCGGTGCGTTCAAATCGCACTCAAACCCATATGACTGAAACCGTATCCCCTGCCAGCCCTCAACCGGAGCGCCACAGACGCGCACTTTCTGATCCACCGGGATGACCTCGGTTGTGACCTCCTCAGGCCCGAGGTGGATCGGACTGACATCCTTGTCCTCCATCCACTCCGCAGGCCGCAGTGCATGGATCGGCCCGCAGTCCGGTGACACCTCGGGAACGGATACAACCGGAGCGACCCGGCCCGTAGTATGGGCAAACTGGTCAAGCATGTGGAAGTTATCGACAATAGAATCCGGGTTACAGGCCTCCTCGTTCGCAGGCAGGAAATCATGCGCCAGTCCCAGAGACACGGAGGCGAATTCCAGATCCCGATCTACGCCCACAGTGAAAACCCGTTTTCCTTCATAAAAACGGATGTAGCTGAAATCTTCTTCGGATTGCGCGAGACCAGTTGAAAGGTAGGGCATGAACCGCACGGGCATGGACAGGTCATAGACAGGGTCAGACAGGTCAGGACCGCCGCGGAACTGAACGGTGTCATTCTGCAGGCACACCTGGACGCGAGAGGCATTCTCCGTGTCACAATAGAAAACCTGGGCCCCGCCGGCCCCACAGTCGGCAAATGCCGGAGCTGCACAGGCGGCGAAACTCGCCGCGATTAAGTAGCGCTTCATTTGCGTTAGCCCCCAAACCCGGCAATATTGCCTTGTTTCACCCACGCGCTGGAGCAATTGCCCCAGTAAGCCATGTTCGGCGGCCAATCATCGGGCGTCATGGAGCACGCAGCCAGACGTTCCTCATAATCGAGCTGGGCCATATAGCCACCGGCACCGTCGCCTTTGTTGGGATCTATCCAGATTATGCCAGAATAGCCGTCCTCAGAGACGCATTCAAAAGCGGAGCCGAGGTCGGAGGGAAAAGCATAGCCAAGGATCGCGGCCTCCTCCGATGGTGCCGCATAGAGCGCGATCTGTCCGTTTTCGGTGCCTTCATTGCTCAACACCCCGGCGACCTCTCGACAGTCGTAGCTGCCATGAGGCGTGGCTCCGGTGATGGGCTTGCTCGGCTGGTAGAACGGAGCGCTGTCGGCGCTTGGCCCCGTCCGCATGGTATTCATTGAGACGCGACGCAACGCCAAGAGGTTGTCGATTTCCGCACTCAGGGCCGGTTGCATGCAAGAGAGGCTGCGATCAGGGGCGGTTCCGCGTCCAAACAGATCCAGCCAAATCTCCGCATCAGAGGTGTCGTCAGTATCCATGGGTGTTTTCACACTGAGTACAGCGCGCCCGCCCTCATGCAGGAAAGAAAACTCATGCACATCCCACGGGAACCCACCCGTACCCGGCGCCATGCCGAAAGGTACATCGGCGGCGAGTTGATAGATCGGACCATCCGAAATCTGAGGCGTCACGTGGAGTTCCAAAACCGGATCTCCTGTTTCAGGGTGCTGACTGCTGCAGACTTTGATTTCATCTGCCTCCTCAGTAAGACAGAGCACCTGTGTCGCCAGAATGTCGTCGCAAAAGGCCTGTGCCATGCCCGCCGAGCACAGCAGACTGACCCCGAATTTTGTCAAAAACGACCGCACGTTTAGTTCTCCTTTGAGGCTGGGGCGTAAAGTGCCGCTTCGTTCAGCTCCGCAAGCGATCCATTCACTGTGCCGGTTGCACAAGTATATGAAGAGGCTCCACCGCCGTCCCGGATCAGGTTCATGCCTGCAATCTGTCCAGATACGTAAACTTCATAGCTCGCCCCCACGCCGCGCAGTGTGGAGGACGCCCAGTCATTCGCGGTGAGACCTGTCACATCCCCTAAAGGAACGCTGACTTCGGTGGGAAGGCCCGGCTCTTTTTCAAAAGCCAATCGGGCGTCTTGCGGCGTCCAGCAAAGTTCCAGACGCCCTCCACTCGGCAAGGCGCATGATAGGGCCTGGGTTTCAGGCGGCAGGCACTCCGCATGACCAACGACAGGCGCAAAGGCTAAGAGACAAAGCAACTTCGAACGCATGAGCCCGCTCACCCTGCAAAAGCAGTGCAGTCATCGGGGCTGACCGATCCTTCGGGAATCCAGCCCGCCCCCGTCTTCGTCTCAACGAACTCAAACCCGCCCCAAGGTTCAAAACGGAAGTACACCGTCGCGCCGCCCTCTATGGTGCCGATAGGATAACTGTCACGTATGCCAATCCCGCTGGTCAGGGTAACCGGTGCGCCAGTGTACCCAACACAGGAGGATTCAAATTGTGACAGCGTCGGCAAGAGGTCGACATCATCCAGCTTTCCGATCAACGAAGAGGCCAAATGGCGACCTTTGGTAGCAACCTTACAGCTATAGCTGGCTTCCAGTTGTTTATGTGCGCTGACCATTCGCTGATCCCAGTCATTCAGGCTGGGAGATTTCGTCGAACACTCTGCACTAAAAACCGACTTACCCAGGGCAGAGCCAAAGCAATAACCTGCTCTGTCGAAGGCCATATTCCGCAAATACCACGCGTCCTCACACAAGGCACTTGCAGTGCCCGCAGTGCAGGTCAGGGCTGCAGTTAGAACCAGTGCTTTCATCGTCGTCTCCTTAAACAAATGCGGGGCGTGTGCCCGGCTTGGGCCAAGTGGAACCAGGCGCCACATGCCTGCGGTGTTATTGTATTGGCTGAAGATGGGCGCTATCGACCCACCCCGTGGCGCAGGGCCCCGTGTAGGGCTGGCCAAGGGCTTCGGGCCGCAAGAAGCACCCCGTCAGGCCCAGTGTTGGGATGGCAACGGCGACGAAATCATTTTCACGATCAATGACATCAACGGTGTCACCCGGTTGTAGCATCCACCAGATCGGGGTCGCGGCCGAGGGGCGTGCCGCGGCATAGACTGGCAGGCCCTCGGGGTGGCCAGATGTGTCAGCCACCCGTGCCACCCCAACCGTATTTACGCGCGGGATGATCTCATCCTGGGAAAAGAACGCGGCAATCGGGCCGCGGGTATCCTGAGCGCCCCACAGTACCTCGGGGTCGGCATAGATCGTTTCCGGCGTGCATAGTGTCTGATCGACTTGCGCGCGCCAATGCGGCGATTGCAGCCACATGCTGTACTCGCCGGTCGCTGCAAGCGATTCCTCCATGTCGTCCCATGGCAGCGCCGCATGCAGGGTCACGGGCTCTGCCAGATCGGTGCTCCAGAACCCGATTTCCAGCCGTACTTGATCGTCCTCGGACCAGCTGAACCATGTTGTATTCGCATCGGCGATCAGCGGCGTGTCATAGTACATTTCGCCCGACGCCAACGCGTGACGTGTCAGCATATAGCTGTGATCCTTTGCGCAGACGGTAATCTGCTCGCGAACGTCGGCGTCGTCCGTTGCACATTGAAACAGCACCTCGCCACCGCAAACAGGTTGCGCGTTGGCTGTGCCGGACCACCCGGTCGCCATCATCATCATGACAGCCGCTGACAGAGTTCTTGGCAGCATCACAACAGCCCTTACTGCGCCGCTTCGATCAGTTCGATGAGCGAAGACAGGTCGCTGTTTACGCTGCCCGCGTCACAGGGAATATCAGCGATCAGCGCGCCGTCTTTCAAAACATTGACTCCGCCCATTTCGGTGGCATCTGCCGCGCGTTCGCTGCCCCACCAGACCTCATAGGCGTAGCCGCCGCCACCATCAAAGGTCACGGACTCGCTCATGAAATTCCCCATGCCATTCCAGGGCGACGCGGTGATCGTGGCCATGTCCTGCAGGATCTCTTTTTCCACCGCCCCGTTGGATTTGAAGAACCCGTAGGCCGCCTTGGCGCCATCTGCCCAGACCGCATTGCAGACCTCGACGCCGCGCGTCCCGCTCTTCAGCGTGCAGGTGAACATTTCGGTGCCGTCAAGTTCGCAGAATTGCCCGGCTTGAAGCGCGCCTGCGCCAAACATCAGCCCAATCGAAAGGTATATCTGTTTCATATTGTGTCCTGTCACGCGGAATAGGTTGGAAATTCAGGGTGTCTCGGGCGCTGATTTACGCAGCCAATAGGCGCTGGCGGCAGCTCCGGCGAAAGCGACAGCAATGATGAGGAGCGCCAGAACAGGCCGGAAATAGACCCAGGCAATCGCTATCGTGGTGCCACCGACAACCAGCGTAAGAGCGACGCTGATCAACGAGGTAACAGAGGCCGTGATCCATCCCAGAATAGGCAGAATGCTGGCAATCACGTCCACCACCCCGAACAGCGCCTTGAAGCCCAAAAACAGCAGGACCATGAGACCAATGCGCAACATCCAGGTTTTGAAGGTGTTGTTGGAAACAGCTGTCTGGAACATCTCTTCCGCGGTCCTCAGCCCTTCTTCCACCAAGTAGACCTTGCGTCCATTTTGGGCAGTGTAGGGCACCAACGTGTCGCCGCGCTGTACACCGACCACGCTTGCCTTCTCGATTTCAGACGCGTGATAGCTCACCCGGATATCACCAAGCTGAGGAGCCGTGACATCCGCACCAAAAACGACCCGCCCCGCGACCAGTTTGGCCGGCTGCTCCAGCGAGAGGGCGCGCGCGACATCCTCCGCTTGCTGTGCGTCCAACAGCATCGGTGTTGAACCGCCCAGATCTGAAATCTCATCATCTACGGTAAAGGCACCAATTGTGCCCTCTGGCTGTCGGATCACTTTCGATGCGATTGGCATCGGCGGGTTCATATGCCCCTCGGGGACCCGAAACTCTGCTCCACTGGCTGGCGCATCCGTCCAATCCTGACGATAGGTGTATCGCGTGGTCTTTTCCTGCCCGCCACCTAGTTTTGTCTCCGTCTTGGTTTGCTTGTCTTCGATCCAGGCAAATTGCTCTACCTTGCGTTCAAGACGCACGGTCTGTGCAGACGCGACCACCCCCAGCGCCACATCCGCCAGCGGCACCTCAAGCGCAAGCGGGCCGCTTATATGCAGAAGGCGATCTTCGTTTTGCGGATCAATTACTCTGTGGTCTACCGACAAAACCTGGTTGGCCCCTTCGGCAAGCGCCCGAGCTGTACGCACGGCATTGCCTTCGTTCCAAAACAGAAAATACACAGCGATACCGATAAAGCTGATTCCAAGCCCTATGCCTTTGATGGCGTTTTTCAGCCGGGCAAACAGGCCAACTTGCGTTGTTTCCGTGAACTGAGACACGATTTAAACCTTTGAAATTTCTGGATACGCGGGTCAGGTGCTTTTGCCAAAACCCAAGGTTTTGATGACTTCGGCAACATCTGCCATGCTGGGCCCAACGGCGATCGGCGCATCGGGGACGCCCAGCCAGTCGTTGATTTTCTGCGCCGTCACAAGATGGCGCCTGCTCGTCGTGTAACCATGGGACAGCGCAACACGATGCCTGTTCTGAGCAGCGCCTGTCACCACGCACAGCCGGTAGGTATAGCTGGTGTGCAGCCGGTTATTGCTACGTTCATTGCGCTTCAGATCAACATCGGCCTGCTTCACGTTTTCCAGCGTGATGGTGTCCTCGCGCGTGCCATGCAGCATTGTTTTTCTCAGGGTCAGTAGGTTGCTGGCGCGATCAAACACAACTTCTGTTTTGTGGTAGACCAGCCATAAAATACCTCCACCGATGCAAACAGCTCCAGCAGCAACGCCCCAGCCCGCGGTGTAACCGGCCACGGCTGCGCTCAGGCTGAGCCCAACGACAACAAGAAGAATACTGCACAACACGGCCGAAATGACGCTGGTTGTCCCCCTCAGGATGAGGCGATCAGGTTCATTCAGGTGGATTTTCATTTGGCGAGGCTCAGGTTCTCAGTGGTTTTTTGAATTGGGTAGCCTCTGTTCGGTTCGGACGAACCCGAAGTCAGGTGAACAGGTTACTCGCTACTAACGTTGCTTTGCGCGCAGGCGACGTCCGTCAGGTGCAAACGAGGCAGATAATTGCACCTGTCAGCGCCGACCTGCGCAGCAAACCATTGGCTACAGAAGCTCGGCCCTGCTGGGGCCGTCCCCAACGGTCCCTTTGTCAGCTCTGCCGAGATTAGTGCCGCGTTCCTGGGTGTCCGCAGCGGATGCAGGCGCGCTTTGTTTTTCGGTGCCTTTGGCTTCCTGCGCAAAGGCAGGTGCGGATAGCGTCAGCGCAAGGGCAGCAAGAATGGTCGTGAATTTCATGGTCGTTTACCTGTTTGACGTTTTGTCAGCGTTTGATAGCGACAGCCGGCGGAGGCAAACATATGGATATTTCTCCATATTGCGGTCGGGTGGGATATCTGTCTGCGCGCACCAGCGAAAGTTCTTCAGTCGTATGAAAACGGTCTGAATAGATCTTGTGCGCCAATACGTCAGCTAGAACACTGTTGGGTAAGTGAACCGCCCCGGTTTTACCGAAGGCAGATGCCTCATGACCTGTGATGTGATCCCAGAAAACGCCCCCGGTTTTGACTGTAGGTTTCCGCAGAGAACCCCTGGTTGGGAGAGGAGCGGAAACGCATGAAAGCGCACTGGTTCATGAGCCTTGAAGATGCAGCCAAACAGTTCGAGGTTTGGCGTAGAGCCTACAATGAAGAACGCCCGTACGGGGCGCTATCGGGAACAAGGCCCCGGCAGACCTGATGAAATCAGTTCACGACACCGGCCCGTGAACCTGATGGAACCGCGGAAATTCTAACAACGGCCGCGGGGCCGTTGGGTAGCACATCAAACCTGAACAGAGCGAACTTATGAGCGTGGCCTCTATAGGGAGCAGGTCAGAGGCCATGCGCGTACGTCAATGTGACCGAAGCCAAATAACACATAACACCGGCCCTCACCTCTGCGAGAGCCGGCGTCATTCAAAGGCTGGACCGACTAGAGCAACCAGTTGACGGTCAGATCTTCGTCTAGCAACAGAGTGGTCTCACCCGTTGCGTCGATATAGCGATCATAGGTGACACCATCGCGCTCTTCTTGACCGTCGCTCTCCATTTCAAGGCTAATGTTCACAACATCCCCCAGATCACCAGACACTGCGAGTTCATCTAGATTGGACTGCCGGATATCATACCAGCGGGTGATATTTAGCGTGTTCTCCAGACCATTGGTGAAGTCCATGGCTTCGATACCGTCGACGCGCCTGCCCGTGAATTCAAATACATCTGCAGCCTCTGCAAAAACAACGACGTCAAAGCCCCTGCCGCCACTGAGGCGCGCATCTTCCATATCAGCGATGAGAACATCGTCGCCCGCTCCGCCGGCCAGGCGATCAACACCATTGCCACCGGAGAGAACGTCATCGCCCGCCCCCCCGATGATTGCGTCGCGGCCTTCGCCACCTGACAGGCTGTCTGCGCCGGAGTCGCCCCGCAACGTGTCGTTGCCTCCTTCACCAAAAGCGACATCGGCGTAAATCAGGTCGTCACCCTCGCCGCCAAATGCGATGTCTTCGCCCTCGAAACCACGCAACGTGTCGTTGCCGGCGCCGCCGTACATCGTGTCATCACCGTCTCCGGCGTTCACAAGGTCATTGCCCTCGCCCATGTAGATAACGTCATCGCCGCCAAGCCCCTTGGCAATGTCGTCCACCTCTGTACCCAGGATAAAATCCGCGTCTCTGGTGCCGCTCTGTATTTCTCCGGTCGCTTCGAGTTCAATCACATTTTCAGGGAGCGGTTCTTCCGGACCTTCGGGTTCTGGCACAGAACCATCTGTCGCTTCGTTCAAATAACGCACATCCCGGATCAGACCCTCGAAGTTGTCTTGGAATGTATAGCCGAGTTGCATGCCCCAGCTTTCCTGAACATCGGTCAGCCCCTCCATATGCGCGCTGCCGATTTCTTCGCCGTCCAGATACATCACGGCCTGTTCATTGTGTGAATTGTAGCTGATGGCGACATTGTGCCAATCGGTGTCACTGATTGCGATGTCGGACACCAGCTCATAGTGCTCCTCATCAGCATTCCAGAAATCAAACGTGAGGAAGCCATCATCGTTGATGCGCAAGCGCATGGAGCTAATCCACATCATTAGATAGCCGCCACCATCGCTATCCATGTCTCGTTTGAGATCCAAGCTGAAGGTAAACTGGTCTTGGCTATAGAGGTGCTCTGCGGAGCGATCCAACGTGATCGTCGTGTCATTGTTCAGATGATACGCAAGGCTGCCATCCTCCAATGTTACAACCGCATCTGCCAGAGCTTCTCCGCTCAGACCCACCCCATAGGAGGAGCCATCCACGGGGCCATCGGCAGTCAGCTCCAATTCAAACAAGGTCGGCTCGTCCACGTTTGCCCGGATCTCGTTGACCGCAACCGTTCCATCCTCGCCCGTCACTGCGAGGGTTACCACATAATTGCCAGGCGCGGCATAGGTGTGGTTCACCGCCTGCCCCGAAGCTTGGGTACCGTCGCCGAAATCCCAGACATATGTTGCCCGCTCATCGGTGAAGCCCTGCGCATCCGCGGTCAGGCCCGCATCAAACGAAAAGGCAAAATCGTTGCCGGTGAACTCACCCGAGCTGACCACGGCAAGCGGGGTCAATGCGTCCGGCGTTGCATCAAACTGCGTGAGCGATGCCCCCAGGTTCTGGCCAGCATATTCAGAATCGGGCAGAAATTGTAAATCAGATACTGAAGAATACATCCCCGAAAGCGCATCCACGAAAATGTTGCCAACATAGTTTTCCCCACCGGGGTTTGTATTCTGAGTAATCAAATTACCCGAGATCGTGTATCCGCTCTCCAACAATTCTTCCATGTTGGCGATACGCGGCACGATATTGTTCTGGATCGCGACATCTACAGACGCAGGGGACAGCCTGATGGATGGGACCGTCACGCTTCCATAATCACGATCAAGATTCTGGATGACTGTATTGTTATTAATCTCCAAACCATGCGTTGCGCCCACAACGATGGAATTGGCCACCGCGTTGTAGACCACATTGTCTTCGATCAGAATATTGCGATAGAACATTTCCTCGCCGGCCAAACCTCTGTCGACCTGTTCATTGCGCAGGAAGATCGACTGGGATCCATCTCCATCCGTGGCCATAAGGATATTACCCCGGATGATAATGTTCTCGGATGGGGAATCTGTGCCGGCGGTCCAAAACTGGATCAAATCCGCGTGGTCGCCACGGCCGGGTGCATCCTCGTGACGCCAGGGGGTCATGTCGCGGATCTCATTGCCTTCGATCAGGACATTTGTGACCTCAACGAAATCGAAGCCGTCAGAACGAAGATCATGCACATAGTTGTTTGAAACATCCAGATTATCGATTTGGGTAAACACCGCACCCCGAAAGAAACCGTCGATTTCATTGCCAACAAACGTGACATTTTCAGCACCACGCGCCGAAAACGCGATCCCGGTGCTCATACCCGCAACATTACCACCATGCGCCGCGACATCTTCGTGGTCCAGCGGATCGCCGCCCAGCTCCTCGGGGACAGGCTGCCCGGTAAACTTTGAATTCTCAACCGTGATATTGCTGGCGTCGCGACCATCAGGCGACCAGTTGCGCACATTGAACAAGCGGGTCGTCGTGGTGGTTTCTTCGGTTGGGGTCAGTTCAAATTCCAAATCCGCAAAGTGGATGTTCTGCCCACCTGCGATTCCAACGCTGGAAAACACAGCTGCATCATCTGGGTTTGCGGAACGAATGGTGACGGTGCTGTCATATACACCATGTGAGTTATCCAAACTCTTGGGAGAGATATCGAGATCTCCGTAATCGCCGGGTTCCAACAGAATCGTTTCACCACCTGTTGCGTAATTAAGCGCATTGGTGAGTTCTTCTGCGGAGGAGACGGTAATAGTTGTTTCATATTCCATTAGAAAGTTCCTTTGCAAAATTTTAGCCTAAGGTGTGATTTCAATGACCAAGATCTAAGGACCAGGAATAATTTCCAGCATATGACCACGGCTGTCAGGGTGATTGCCAAAAGGAAGACCCTGACGTGAACGATCAAATGCCGGGACTGAACGCATAGAACGCTTCATTCCATTAAAAGCCCTGATAGAGCATAGCTTCATGGTGGGGTGACATCGGCCAATCGCGCCACACGCCTGACTGCGTCACGAGCGATGGCGATATGAAATGGTAAAATCGCGCAGAGATATATTCGCCCAGCGGCATTGTGCGGACGTACCCATGTGGACAAAGTCACGCTGCCGTCGCGCGATAGTACCGATACACGAAAGTTCAGATGCCGATCATCGAAACCGGCGATTATCTCATCACTCGTTTCTGCTTCGACGGGGAAAACGCCTAGCTTATCCGGCGCCTCGGGACCGTTGGCTGACAGGCCAAATGGTGCTGTCAGGACATTCCGCAGACCGACGAGCAAGCGAGCCCAGCCGGGAAAGCGCACAATTTCTTCCGCAGCCTGTCGCACAGGCACATGAGCGCTGACGGCATAGCTGTCCAGAAAATCCTCCCCCATAACATACTGCTCGAGCAATGAACCCATTGGTAAGGGGATCTTTTCTACGGAATGAAGTGATCGTTTCATCGGGATCTTTCGGCTTTCACAGGCTTGAGGTGACCTTCGCGATCTTTGTCGCGTGCTGCGCAAACGCCTCCAAGATCGAGATCGGTTACTCTTCCTATCCCCGCCACTACGGCGCGTTCGGCGTCGAAGAAGACTTGTTCGTCACGTCCCGCCCCCAAGAAAACCAGATTGAGCTTGTCCTGCGTCCCACCGGTCTTGCGGGGCGTGAAAGACGCATCTTGTTAAACAACTCGTGCTGATTGTTCTGTGACGCCCGCAACTCGATGAGTGTGGGAGGCGTCAGAGCGAGATTCAGCTTGGCCATTCCCCGGGGCATCTGAGCCAGATGGTCATCGCGCAACGGCAGCAGGGTTTCGGTGGTGTCTCTCATGCATTCATCCAGTTCATTGCACTAAGATGACGACCGAGGTGGGGCACCTGTGACACGACAAACCCAAAAAAACATCCAAGGTACTGGCAGTGTTTCGTCGCTCCAATCGTGATCTGTATATTCGGCTCTGGACCCATTAATTTGGTTGCCGTTCGCCGGCGATCTTGCTTCAAGCTTCCAAGCTTTAGGGGGCGTGATGAGCAATCTTTTATGACTGACTGACGAGCAAATGGCCCGGCTTCGACCGTACTTTCCGAAGAGCCATGGCATATTCGTGGATCGATACGCGGTGTAGAGGGGCCTCTCCGCGGGAGCCTCGTCTCGCACCTCAGTGGAGTGGACACCCCCATACTGGAACTCCGTCAGAGCGGCTGCATCGACCGGCTTGTAGGGTTTGATAATCAACATTCCCTCACTATTTCGAGGCGAACAATACTCCGGGCGCAGGAGCACCTAGAAGAAAGTGCCGCTCGATCCGTCACTTGAGCGATGCCCAAAGCGCCGCCGCAAGCCAGATCCCTGCGCCGAAGCTTAAGTGAGCCATAAGGCTCTTCGCGCGTGCGAGACCCGGCTTGGGTGTACGACGTGCGGCAACGCCCGCACCGAACGCGGGCTGCAGGATGAAGAATGGCGCAGCGACTGTGAGCGCGCCGAAGACCAATGCAGGCAGCAAGCTTGGCGTTGCCACCCATCCGGCACCCATCAACGTCAAAAACACAAGGGCGAACACGACACCGATAAGGTAGTTCAGGAACCACCCGAAGGACCTCTCGTACCGGAAAGGTGGGACTTGTGAGATCGGGCGCGGCGCCCCCTTGCCGCGAAGTCGCCAGTGGACCCACCGGCCCACAAGACCGTAGTCCAGTGGTTGAACGCCAAAGGCACGTTTCAGGATAAAAGCCACGGTATCCATGACCAATGTAGCGCCGCAGCCAATCACGAGCACATCCAAGAAAAGGCTCTGCATGGTTTTGCCTCAGTTCATAACACTCAGGTACTAGACCCCTGATGCGTGAAAGAAGCATATGCGCTGCTGATTGGTCGATTGCCCAGTTTCACACATCAGCTATACACCAATGCATGAAACCTCGGAAATTTCACCAAGCTGAACCTATCGGGTCATTGCCTCCTTGCCAGCGTGGTATCTATGCTTGGTTACAGGTATCAGTTTATGCTTCGGTCCAGTTTCGTACACGAAGCAAAACAAAAGCCTCGTGAGGGGGCCGACTTTGACTGGTTTCATACCCTCACTGTCGCGTGCATCGGGTCGTGAACTGAGCCAATCCCAACGCTGAGAGCACCTCATAACATACCGCCCGCGCATGGCGATGACCTGACAGGTATGAGGTACACCGCTTAGATCAGGCTGCGACGGCCAAGCTTCGAGGAACGAAATGCAACGCCGGGCAAACGACGCATCGAAGGAACGTTGCCACCAATTGAGACGCCGCGCCGCACGCTAGAAATTCGGCCTTTCCATGCACCAGATCATATCGGCCTCTTTTGGGGACGAGCAAGCATCTCTAGATGCCCGCCACACTCACCTGCAAGGCCATTGGGTGAACTGGTCGCGCCTTGCCAGACAGAGCCTGTAAACGTTTACCAAATTGGGATAGGCAGCCCCCACAGGAATTCGTTCTAGAACTGGGCACCGCCCTCGTCCTGGCCGCAGGCGTCATCGTCTGGCTCGGCTCCACCCCCGTGATGGTTACCCTTTCCCGCCTCCTTCAGTGACCTCATCTTCTGGTCACACTATGGGCTGCAGACCTCCACCACCAACGAGCTCCGCCTATTCAGCGCCATCGCTAGGGGAGAGCGTTTAGGACGAAAGGCCCGGCTGCCTTTGTCTCGCCAGGCGTTCCGCGAGCCCTCGCGCCAAGGTGTCGAACACGATGCGGATACGCCGGCTCGTTTGCAGTTCCCGGTGCGTGACCAGCCAGATCGGAAACTTTAGCGTCGGGAAATCAGCAATAACCCTTTCAAGAGTCGGTTCCGCATCGGCGAGCGCTTCGGGCTGCATCGACACACCATATCCGGCCTTCAACAATTCCCACGCCACAACACCATTCGCGCTGGACATGACAAAGCTCTCGGGGCGCACCGGTATGCCCATGTTGTGCAGCGGTGCCATCAGGCGTTCGGGGTCTGCGTTGCCGACGAAATCGAAGTCGGCAATGTCGCGCAAGCTCTCTGGACGCCCCACCCGATCAAGATAGGCCGAGGTTGCAAACAGGTTGGCGCGAAAATCGCCAAGGTGCCGGGCGATCAGATCCGGCTGCTCCGGCCGGACGTGACGGATTGCGATGTCAGCGTCGCGTTCGGTCAGGTTTTCCAGCTCGCTCGACGTAAGAATGCGAACACGCACGCCCGGTGCGGCCTCCCGCAATGGCCAGAGCACCTGCGGCAGCAACGAAGTTGATAGCAGATCGGTACCGGTAACGGTGACCTCTCCCGTGACATCTTGCGAATTGCCATCAGCCACCATCGAGATCAGAGTCGCAGCTTCGCCCATGGCGCGCACATGGCCAAGAAGGTTGCGACCAGCTTCGGTCAGCTTCAAACCGCGCACACTGCGTTCGACGAGCGTCACGCCAAGCGCGTCTTCCAATGCACCGATCTGTCGGCCGATTGTCGGTTGGCTCGTCTTCAGAGCCCGGGCTGCAGCACTGAATGAGCCCTTCTCGGCGGTCGCAAGAAATGCGCGCACTTGGTTCCAGTCAAAGGAGATCGCCTGCCAGTTCATACACCTGCGTATAGCAGATGAACAGTATTCGGCAATCGACCAATCGCAGATGCATGGGCACACTTACCAAATTAATCCAACCAACGACTCTGGCGCCGATCCCGGGCGAAACGCATGGAAGACAGCAAGATGTACCGCGCATTCACGAACATCCTGAGCGGGGACCCCGACAAGGCCGCCACCTTCTACCAAACACTGCTCGGCCTCGTCCGTCATTTCGATTCCGACTGGTTCGTCCTCCTGACGCACCCAGACTTTCCGGGCTTCGAATTCGGTATTCTAAGCCGAGATCATGAAACAGTGCCTGCCGCATGCCGTGCGGTTCCCTCAGGCGTCGTACTGACGTTTGTTGTCGCCGACCTCGAGGCCGTCCTCGAACGCGCGACGGCTCTCGACGCCAGGATCATTGAAAAGCCGACCCTGACACCATACGGCCAGATGCGTGTACTTTTGCATGATTTGGACGGCTCGATTGTCGATATCAGTAGTCCGCGCTGACCTCGCTCCGCACCTTTCGCGCCCTCCTTTCGACAGCGCGCGTCAACACAACCGGTATCCGATAATGCGCAGCCTCACCAAATCCGAATGGGTATTCCTGGCGATCGTGCTCGTCTACTCTTTCATTCCGGCAGTCCTGGCCCTTGCCCGGATACCCGAACTTTTGGGCGCGCCACCGCTCGTACCCCCCAATCCGCGCGCGGTCATCGCCCCGGTTCCGATCATCCTCCACATCCTGGCAAGCTCGATCTTCTGTCTTGCCGGCGCGGTGCAGTTTCTGCCGAGTTTACGGCGGACCCGCCCCGCCTTTCACAGAAGCCTTGGCCGCATCGTGGTGGCAACCGGCTCAATCAGCGCGTTGACCGGGCTTTGGATGACTGTGTCCTACGTCTTCCCCCAAGCGCTCCAGGGTCCCCTGCTCTATTGGGCACGCGTCTTTCTGAGCCTTGCTATGTTTGCGTCCCTTATCTGGGCGGTGATCGCGATCCGCGCCCGCAATGTCGCAGGGCACCGCGCCGCAATGCTTCGGTCCTACTCCATTGGCCAGGGGGCCTCGACACAAACGATGCTCCTCATCATGGCTATGGCACTATCCGGTGTCGAGCCACTTGGTCTCGTGCGGGATCTGATCATGATCGCGGCGTGGGGGGCCAACCTCGTGGCCGCGGAGTTCTTGATCCGCCGCACCTCGGCGACTCGCACATTTCCTGTGGCCGTCTCGCGTCGGGCATCGTCCCAAGCCTGACGCCCTCAGACCCAGATTACGAAGATACCGATATGCGCAAACTCGATCCTCACACGCTGCTGTCATCGCTCTGGCTGTTCATCCTGCTGAACATCATATTTCGCGACATTCACCAGTTCGTTCTGAAATCGCACCTCGAGATGCTCCTGACCGGATACTACGACGGCACGCTGATCACAGATGAGTTGATGCTGCTTGGTGGTTTTTTGGCGCTTGTGCCGATTTCAATGGTCCTCCTGTCGCTTCTGCTTGAGCCACGCTGGCTTCGTCCGGCGACCGCTGTTGCGGTGGTGTTCACGGCCGGCCCAGCGATCCTAGCGCCGCCGACCGACCTCGACGACGTACTGCACTTCTCGGTCGCATTCCTTGCGCTGGCTGCAATTTCGTGGATCGCGTGGGCGTCACTTGGCACGGCAAACAAACAAGTTCAGTCATGACCTGCCTCGCCCCTGCCGCGCCCACCACTCAGACAGGCAAAGCACCCCTCGTGATAAGACGTTTTTGCGTGATCGGCTTGGCATTCCTGGTGGGGGGGGCGGTATGCCTCTTACTCCGCTGGCTGGAGCTGCCTTCGACGGTCATGGCAGGGTTCAAAACCGGTACGCCATCAGCATCAATAACCTGGATCATTTTGCTGGGCTACGTCCTGTTGCTGGCAATCCCGTTTGTACCAAGCGCCGAAATGGGCCTCGCCATCCTGCTTGTCTTGGGATCCTCCATGGCGCTGCCGGTCTATGTAGCAACCATCCTGGGCCTGACCATCGCGTTCACCGCGGGGCGACAGGCGCATTTGTACCAGCGCAGCAACGTCAAGGACGACTCCATGGACCCCGCGCCTGCAATCGCGATTCTACACGAGAGGTTTCGCGACCGGCCAATCCTGCGGCGGATGCTGCGATTCCGGGGGCTGTCTCTCATTGCCATGATCAATATGCCGGGCAACACGGTTGTGGGGGGCGGAGGCGGTATCGCGATGGCCGTTGGCTATAGCCGAACCCTTGCGTTCAAAGAGTTTCTCCTCTGCGCGGCGGTCGCAGTCGCGCCGGTACCAACGTTGTTTCTCGTCGCCGATCAGCTCGGTCTAGAGGCCTGGCTCCGCGATTGGATGGAGCGCCTTCTTGCTCCCCCGCTTTGATCCCGTCTCATTGGCCAAACGGATACCCAAACACTCGGAACTCATGCACATGACCGTGAATAAGCCAACGCTGCACCTGCTTTGTGGAAAGGTTGCTGCAGGAAAATCGACCCTTGCGGAGAGGCTCGCCGCGCAACCGGGAACGATCCGGATTTCAGAAGACGTCTGGCTCAAGACCCTCTTTGCCGATCAGATGCAGACGCTGAAGGATTACGTGCGATGCTCCGCCAAGCTACGGGACATCGTGCGGCCGCATGTCATCTCGGTGCTAGGGACGGGCGTCTCCGTCGTGCTCGACTTTCATGCAAACACGCGCGATCAGCGCAGATGGCTGAAAACCATCGCCGAGGCTGCCAGCGTACCCCACGTCCTGCATTTTCTCGACGTCTCAGACGATGTGTGCCTGTCGAGGCTGCATGCAAGAAACGCCGCCGGTAGTCACCCGTTCGCGGTGACCGACGAACAGTTTCGCGTTGTGACCGACCATTTCGCAGCGTCTGTTGCAGACGAAGGCTTCACCGTTCGCCACTATCTTGACGACGGCACGGGAGAAGGGTCCGAGGTGTCTTGTTCATGACGGAGACGCAGAACAACCCTTTTCTGACCCTTGGCATGGGGGCACTCTACGCCCGCACCGCGTTGCCGATCATCCTACTATTGGCGGTACACGGTTTCATCAGTATCGCAGATGCTTGGTTTCTCGGCCGTTTCGTCGGGCCCGAGGCGCTTGCAGCCGTCACGCTTATCTTCCCATTCTACATGGGGGTTGCGGCCCTCTCAACACTGGTTTCGGCGGGCATGTCCAGCGTGATGGCTCGGCATCTGGGCGCAGGCGCGTTGGAAAAAGCGCGCGACCTTTTCGCTGGCGCAACCGGTTTATCCTCGGCTCTTTGCGCAGGTCTCGTGCTGCTTTTTGCCTTGTTCGGCGAAGCCGCTGTGCAAATGGCGGCCAAAGGCGACGACGACCTGGCGAGACTTGCCATACCCTATCTGCAGATCACCGTCTCAACCGCTCTTCCTGCCTTCCTTCTTTCGCTTCACGCCAGGGCGCTGCAAAACCAAGGACGCATCCGCTTCATGACGATGATGAGCCTGTTCGTTTCTTTGGCGAATATCGTGTTCAACTACGTCTTTATCGTCAGTCTCGGCCTTGGAGTCGCGGGGGCTGCACTTGGAACGGCGGCCGCCCAGACCATTGGTCTGGCGATCGTCTATGTTTGGGGGCTCTCCAAAAGCACTCGCCTGCGCATTTCCGACGCGCTCGATGGTCGTCTGTTTACAGCATGGCGTAGCATCTTTGCGCTTGGCGCTTCGCAGAGCCTGGGTCTGTTGAGCGTTTCCATCGCGTCGGTGGCGATCATTGCGATGGTGCAACACTTGGCCGTGAGAGATTACGCAACAACCGTCTCTGCCTACGGCATCATTACACGTTTGCAGATATTCGTGTTCGTGCCTCTTTTGGGGCTGAGCCAGGCGATGCAATCGATCACAGGAAACAATTATGGCGCCAACCTCCATGATCGCGTGATCATAAGCCTACGTTTTGCACTTTGCTCGGCGTTTGTCTTTGCTGTGACCTTGCAAGCATGCTTGATCCATTTCAGGGAAGAGATCGGATTTGCATTCGTTTCGGATCCGTCGGTCGTCGCAGAACTAAGCGCCATCCTGCCGCTTGCGTTTCTAACGTTCTTTCTCACTGGCCCATTGATTGTCATTGGCGCTCACTTCCAGGCCATCGGGGATGCGCGAACGTCACTGTTGCTCGGGCTAACCAAACCTTATCTGTTTGTGATCCCCCTGATTTTTCTACTGCCCTTGGTCACGGGCGAAGATGGAGTGTGGCTGGCCTGGGCCGCTGGCGATCTCCTGCTCTTGGGATTGGTTGGTGTGATCCTTTTCCGACAACGCCTGCGCCCATCCACTTCCGGTATCAGTCCCACAATCTCCGAAACCAACTGATCCAGAACCGTTTATTGGCACAGATGCCCTTCAGACCAAAACAATACGCTAGGATTAACGGATGAATGTCTTTTTCTTTTCGTAGCTTCCGCGCTCACAGGTCTATCTACGGAAAGAAATAAAGGATATTTGGGCGTAGAACCGTTCCCTACACGGGCGCGCAAATTGTGGCGTGCAGTGAAGCGGAAGAACATAAAGAGTGGATGCAAGAAAGAAATCGCGTAGATCCAAGTGTGCCGATCTTGAAGAGTTCCAGAGAGGCGCCTCGGGGTAGCGGCTTTGGCGCATCATGGAAGAAAGAGCGGGTACGCCTCAATCTCCATGCCGTGGAACCACGACTGACATTTCAGGGCCGCCGCACGACCAATGCAACGTTGATCGTCAATGCGGTGGCGAAGTCGCCCGAGTTTTACGGCGGCATTGAGCGCGTCCGGTCGATGCTCGGCCACCTATCCAAGCGAATGTCAGAGCGCTACGCACGGCATGCGATCACGGGACAACCCAACACCGAGTCCGTGCTGCTGTTACCTGGTGTTGGGAAACCCGCTGCGCAAAATGGGAAACTGCCACACAATACAAGCTGCGTCCGCGCGACCATTTGACGTGTTTTCGGGGTAGAATGGTGGGTCGTGAGAGGCTCGAACTCCCGACATCTTCGGTGTAAACGAAGCGCTCTACCAACTGAGCTAACGACCCGGTGAGCGGGGATTTAGTCAAAGCGCAGAGAAAGTGCAAGAGGGCTACAGCGGGTTTTTTCGGAAATTACGACACTGCCTATCGCAGCACCGTTTCCGCGCCCTCATCGAGCACGTAGATGCAGCCCTGTTCATTGGGCAGCGCCGCCATCTCCTCGTAATCAAGACCACAGATAATCCCGCGTAACACCTGCCCCCAGAGGCCGTGGGCGACCAGCACGGTGGGCGCTTCGAGCGCGCGCAGCAGGTCCAGAACCCGGGCATGCAGGCCACCATAGCCCTCGCCCTCCGGTGCCGAGCAGAACAGGTCGAGATTGGTTTCCGCCCGCGCGTGGATCTGCGGATAGCGCTGCGCGATGTCGTGGCGGGTCAGCCCCTGAAACACACCGGCCTGCACCTCGGCCAGACGCGCATCGGTGACAAACCGCAGCCCCCCAAGCGCGATACGCGCCGTTTGCTGGGCCCGCCGCAGCGGCGAGACGATAGCAGGTGGCTGCACTGTTTCGGCAGCAAGGACCGTGTCGATCAGTTCCGCCTGGCGGCGGGCCTGTTGCTGGCCTGCCTCTGTCAGATCCGACTCCAGCTGCCCTTGGATTCGACCCTCGGCATTCCATTCGGTTTCACCATGGCGCAGAAACCAGATCTTTGGAAAGTCGTTCATCAGAAATCGTCCTCATCTGTCAGCCACCCTGCCCCGGTCGGCCTGCGCAGCGTGTTGCCAGCCAGCGCCACCCGCCCCAAACGGGACGACTGTATCACGCTGTGCTTGCGAGCGATCACCCGGCCCGCAGAGGCGCTATTGCGCGTTGCACTGGCACTGGCACTCAGTTTTCGGCTTCATCGCCGTCTTGTCCAGTCTCTGCCGGAGACAGCAACACATAGGCCAGCGCGGCACTGGCGGCGGTGCCCTTGTCGCGGATCTCCTGCAGGATGTCCGGCAGCACCTTGGCCGCCTGCGCGCCATCCCGCAGGATCGCCGCACGCGCGAGCGGCGTGTCGCTGGCAACCGCCAGCACAAGTTGGGGGGCAGCCTCCGCGCCCGGCGACAGGGTCAGTCCAAAATCAAGCGTATAGGCTCCGTTGCTGCCGCCCTTGAGCCGCTGCGTCAGGTTGTACACCCCGCCGGTCGGCGTGATGAGCACCGTCCACAGCGATTGCCCGGGCTGGCTGCGCAGCCGGGCCTGCAAGGCATCTCCGCTGGCGGCCTGATCGGCAGAGAGCGACATGCTGACCGGATCGGGCCAGCGTCCCTGAAGGCTGCGGGTCAAATCGACGGCTGCGCATTGATCGGGGGACACCACCCGGTGAAGCAGCGACGGACGCGCGCCAAAGCGTTCTTCATAGGCCACCGGCAGCCCCTCGAAGCCGCCGTCGCTGGCGGCATAGGTCTCGATCCGCCCGGCATTGCGTCCGGCGGACAGGCGCGTCGACAGGCTGCACGGGCCGGTGTCGAACATGGCCAGATACCCCTCTCGGGTGTCGGTGTTGATCATGGGCAGCTCGCCCTCGGGCGGGCTGGCGTCAGGACCCGTCTGTGCAGCCAGATCAGCGCCGGCACCTCCCGGTATCCAGCCTGCCTGCCAGCCATACCAGCCCCCGCCGCCCGCCAGGGCGAGACAGGCCAAAAGCCCCCACAGCAGCCCGCCACTGCCGCGTGTTTCGCGCACCGGTTGCGGCGGCGGCGCTGCGGGCTGAGCGGGCGGGAAACTGGGGATATGCGCCGGGCGCGCCGTGTTGGGCACCTGAAGGTTCGCCAGCGAGGGTTGCGGCGGCAGCGACAGTGGCGAGGCCGAGCCGCGATTGCCCTGGGTGACCTCATGCGGGGCAAACCCGTCCTGATAGTAATGCACCGGCAGCGCAGCCGGGTTGTCCAGCAGGTGCAGCACATCGCGCATGGTGCCGGGCCGCTGTTTCGGATCCGGCTCCAGCATATGCGACAGCAAGGGGCGGAACTCTGCCGGGACCTGGCTCAGGTCGGGGATGGAACGCCGCGCCTCCACGGCCTCGACTATGGAACCGCCCATGTCAAGCGGCTTGCCGCGCAGGGCCGCCGCCATCAGCAGGGCCAGCCCGTAGATGTCGACCGCCGGCCCCATTTCGCCGCCAAAATGGCCAAGCTGTTCCGGCGCGACATATTTGAACTTGCCCGCAAACTGACCGGCGATGGTGCCTTCGGCAATGGTCTGCGATTTGGCGATGCCGAAATCGATCAGCCGCGCCTCGCTGATGATGCCGCTGGCCAGCATCACGTTGTCCGGCGACAGGTCGCGGTGCACCACGCCCTTGGCGTGGGCCTTGGCCAGCCCCTTGGCCAGTCGGGTCAGCAGGGTACGCCCGGCATCGACAGGCAAGGCGCCGTACTGGCGGATGTGGTCCGACAGCGGGATGCCGTCGATGAACTCCATCACCAGGAAATAGCGGTCCAGGTCCCGGTCATGCACGTAATTGTAGTACCGCACGATGGCATCATCATGCAGCAGCCGCAGCGTGCGTGCCTCGCGCCGGAACATGTCGCTGGCCTGCGCATCGCGGATCAGGTCCGGGCGAATGGCCTTGATCGCCACCGGGTCTTCGGTGCCGACCTCGACGCCGCGATAGACCTCGCCCATGCCGCCACTCTTGAGGGCGGTCTGAATGCGGTAGTTGTTGTTGATGACCGTGCCTGCCGCCAGTTCGGTCTGGGCGCCACCGGTCGGGGCTGCGGGGGCCGGAGTTGCTTGGGCCGGGGTCGCGTGCGAGGGGGCCGCGGGGGCGGCGTCAGCTGCGGAGGGGGCAATTTCGGTCGGCGCGGAGGAGTGTTGCTCCGCCTCCGCCGCAGGGCGCTGATCAGGCAGCGGACCGGGCCGCGCCGAGGCTTCGCGCGGGCGCTTCAGCGCCTCTTCGGGAGAGATCAGTCTGGTGCGGTCTTCATCCGCGTCAGACGCCTGCCGTTCTGCGCCTCCGCGCGGGCTTTCCGACTCAGTCATGCGAGATCATCCAAGATATCGTCCTCACTGGCGCGCGCCCCGTCAAAGGGCGGCGCGCATCTGACAGCCACCACCGTCACATTGTCCCGTGCCCCCCGGGCCAGGGTTTCGCGGATCAGCGCATCACAGGCCTGCTGCGGCGGCAAATTGCCCAGACAGGCTGCAATTTCATGGTCTTGCAAATGTTCGGTCAAACCGTCCGAGCACAAGAGCAGCACGTCATCCTGCTCTAGAGTGCCCTGCACCTGATCGCAAGCCACTGCGGCGTCCACTCCGATGGCACGGGTGATCACATTTTTGCGTGGCCAGGTGTCCGCCTCCGCCTGGGTGATGGTGCCGGCTGCCAGCAATGCGTTTACCTCCGTGTGATCCCGGGTCTGCTGTACCAGCTGACCCTTTCGAAAGAGATAAACCCGGCTGTCACCAGCCCAGAGGCAGGCAAAGGTCGGACCATGCGCCAGCACCGCCACCACGGTGGCGCCAACGGTGCTGCCGCCCAGCTCGCCACTGCGGGTGCGGATCAGGTCGTTGGCCCGTTGCAACCGCTCCAGGCTGCGGGCCAGCAGGTCTTCGGTCGAGACCGCGCAGCCCACCGTGTCAAGCTGCGCAACGATGGTCTGGCTGGCAAAATCCCCGGCCGCATGGCCGCCCATGCCATCCGCCACCACCCACAGCCCGAGATCCGGCCGCGCCAGCAACGCATCCTCGTTGATCTGGCGCCGGCAGCCCACATCGGTGGCCTGCCCGGTCTCGAACCCAAGGGCCATGTCTCCCTCCATCACGCCTCCTCCCCGGTTGCAAGCCCGGTCGCGAGCGGCGTGCCGGCCAACAGCCAGTGCAGCGCCGCGGTGCTGGGCAGGCCCGCACAGCCGAGCCAGATCGCGGCCCGGGTCTCGGTCGCCGGCGACCACCAGTAGCTGCGGGTCAGCAGCGCCCGCTCCGCATCCGCCCCGCGCGCCGCGTCCAGCAGCGCCGCCAGATCACCGTTGGGCTGATGCGCCCAGAGCGTATCGCCGATCCGGGCCTCGGCCTCGTCCTCGCGCGGCAATTGCAGCTGCAACCCGTCCAGCAGCGCGGCACCGCCCTGCCCGGGCTGCATGGCGGAAAAATGCGCCGTCAGCGCCGCATAGGGGGCCTGATCGCCATCGCGCACCGGCGCCGGAACCGCCGCCCCCTGCGCGATCAGCACCAGCGGGTAGCGCCGCCCTCCCCGGTCGCGAGAACAGCGCATCACCCCCATCAGGCTGCGGCCCAGAACCCCGCGCCCGATCCAGAACCGCAAATCCTGCGCCTGCTGCCAGAAGGTCGGCCAGGCCTGCCCCTGCTGGTCGCGGATGTCGGACAGCGCCCGGTCAAGCCAGGTTTCCAGATGGTCGCCCACCGCAGGGTCCACATTGGCGCGCAGGAAATCTCCATAGCCCGGATGTTTCCCAAAGAGGCCGATCTCTGCTGTCATCACCGTTACTCCAGCGTCACCGGGCAGGCGAAATCCGCCAGCTCCGGCATCAGGAAGGGCACCGTGGTGCTGTCGAACTCGATCCGGTAGTTGATCGAGCGGCCGCCGATCTCATGGCGCACGTCCACCACATTTCCGGTCACCCGGGCGCGTCCACGCCGCAGGAAGCTGACAATGTCCCAGCGCCCTTCGGCAAAGCTGAGCGTCGACTGGCGCTGCCGTTTCTCGGGGAACAGCTGCACCGACACGCCCGAGGACTGCCCGGGCCAGGACAGGGCCGCCGGGCTGCTGCCCGGTTGCGTGCGCACCGAAGCGCCGTTGACCGACAGCACCGCCAATTCGACCGAGGGCGAGGAATCGGTGTGGATCACCGACATGCCCACCTCCGGTTCCGGCGCGCCGGTGGCAAAGAACGCCAGCTGGATCGCCTGGGCATTGTCGAACTGGCGCAGGGCCTGCGGCGACAGGCGCTGGCCGATGGCGCTGCCCGGCGCCGGGCGCAGCCCCTCCGGGGTGCGGATCACATGCGGCTGCAGGTAGGAGCTGTAATAGCGATCCATCCGCCCGCCGGGACCGAAGAACTGGCCAAACACCGCGGGCGACACATGCCGCCCGCCCCCAAAGGGATAGAGCGGCGCGATGAAGTCGCGGCAGAACTGGCTGACATCATCGTTGAGCGCCCGGTTCAGCTGCGCCATGGAGGCATCCTGCGCCTCGGAGCGGAACTCGGTTTCCGCCTCGTTCAGCAGCCGCGCCAGCGGTTCGGGCAGCGCGGTGTTGTTCATGGTCAGCGCCAGCAGCGTCTCGTTCAACATCACCTCATCCGCCGGGGTCGGCGCCACGGCGGCCTGCCGGCGATTTTCCCGCAGATCCCCCAGCGAGGCGAGCACGATGTCGATCGGCCGCTGTCCCGGCTCTCCGTTCAGCAGGCTGTGCCACTGGGCAAAATCGTTGGAAATCCGCTCCACCTGGCGCCGTTGCAGATCCTCGCCATGGGCTTGCCCCGCGGCCCCGGCCTGGGTCTGCACCTTGCTGCTGTTGCGGAAACTGTCCATCGCGACCCGCTGGAACACGCCGGACTGGCTGTAGATCCGGCTGAACACCGCATCGCCCATATTGGCGCTGAGATCGCCGCCGGAGGCCGCCACAGCCGCCGGATCGAGGTTTTCGAGCTGATCGTAGAGCCGCACCAGACGGGTCTCGGCCTCGATCGCCTGCACGAGGTTCAAAAGCGGCGAAGCCACCGGCGAGGCCGCCGCCGCCAGGGCCGCGTATTGCGGCGGATCCTCGGACATGTCCGAAAGCGCGATGCGCGACAGCATCTCCTTCCAGGCGGCGGTGAACTCCAGCCGGTACATCCGGTGCAATTCGCCCTCCAGCCCGGCAAGCTGGGTGTCATAGCTGACCCGCGTTGCGGCCTCGCCCAGCACCCATTGATCCTCGCGCAGGCGGCTGCGGGCCGATGTCAGCTCTTCCAGGAAGAACCCCCAGTAGCCTTCGAAGGTGTAAAGCGCCGGCACCCCGACGGAGGCCAGCGGCGTGCCATCGGTGGTCTCCAGCACCTGATCCACCTGCCCAGACAGACGTTCGGCCAGGTTGAAGTCGGCAATGCCGGAGGTCGCCGCACGTTCCTTGATCGAGGCATAGGCCTGATCCGCCAGCGGCAGGTTGACGATCACCTCGCGCGCCTTGCGCAGGATTTCCGGGTCGATCCCGATTTCCGGCCGCCGGTCGCCGTCCATTTCCAGCATCGCGGTCAGATGCGCCTTCAGTTGAGCGCGCTCGTCGAACTGGCCGGTGGCGTTGAACTGGCCGCGCCAGAGGGTCTCGAAATAGCTCACCACCGCCGCATCATTGGCGGCGTGATCCCCCTGCCCCTCGCCGCCGAGCAGCAGATAGACCTTGAGCGCGCGATAGACCTCGGCGGTTTCCTCATCCGCGATCAACTGCGGGATGGCGTTTTCCATGTGCAGGATCAGGCGCGGGCGCAGCATCCGCTCCAGCCCGTCGGAATAGGCCCGGCGGGTGGCGCCCGCCAGTTCCTGATACCGCGACAGGCCCAGTCCTTCCCAAAAGCCGGGCTCCTGCGTATCGCCGTACCCGGTGGTCATGTCGCGCAGGTCCTGCAGATAGGGCATCACCACCGACGGGTCGCTGTCATTGATCACCGAGCGCGACAGCTCATTGCGCGCCGCGTCAAAGAACGCCACCGCATCCTGTTCCGCGCTCCGGGTCAGGGTCGCGTTCTGCCAGTAGCTGTAGCCAAAGGCGCTGACGGAGCCGAGCGTTGCCAGCACGATGGAGATCAGCGCCGCACTGCGCAGCACCGCCGTGCGCCGCATCGCGATCCGGTCGTAGCCGACCCAGTCGCGCTCTTCAAAGATCACCTTCTTGATCAGATCATGCAGGAAGAACGACTTGCCCTTGCCCGACATGAAGGCGGGCTGGAACATGCCGGAACTGTCGCTGTTGCGGGACATCTCGCCCAGCACCTGATCGACCGGCGTGCCCTCCTGGGTGCCGGAGGTGAAATAGAAGCCGCGCAGGATCGCATTGGTCTTGTAGCGGGTCGGCTCGAACACCACCCGCAGGAACTCGCAGATGTTGTCGCGCAGCATGCCCATCTGCCCCGGCAGGCCAAAGATCGCGATGCGGCTGGCCCCGTCCGGTTCCTCGTTCATGCGGTCGATGACCTCGTCCGACAGCCGGCTCAGCAGCTGGTCATATTCCGTCCCCGCCTGTTTGTAGGTCTCAAGCTGGCGGTCCTTGGTCTGGAAGGTCACCCCCCAGGCGGCCTTGCGCCGGCTCTGGCTGAAGCTGGAGAAATACTCGCGGAAGCCCGCCACCAGATCGGCCTTGGTGAACAGCACATAGACCGGAAAGTCGATGCGCAAGACCTCGTGGATCTCTGCCAGCCGCGCCCGCACGGTGGCGGCGTGGGCGGCAATGCTCTCGCTGGAGCCTGCCATCATGTCCTCGATCGAGAACGCAAGGATCACGCCGTTCACCGGCTGATCCGGGCGGCCCTTTTTCAGCAGGCCGAGGAAGGCGTCCCAGCTGGCCTTGTCCGCCGCCGCATCGCTGTCGTGCATGGTATAGCGCCCGGCGGTGTCGATCAGCACCGCATCCTCGGCAAACCAGAAATCGCAGTTGCGCGTGCCGCCAAAGCCCTGCGCCTTGTCCGGCAGCGCCTCCTGCCCCGGAAATTCGATCCCCGCATTGGTGAGTGCGGTGGTCTTGCCCGCTGCCGGCGGGCCGATGATGACATACCATGGCAGATCGTAGAGATAGTTCTTGCCGCCCGCTTTCTTCAGCTTGGCAAGCGCCTCCTGCATGCGTTCCGCCAGCACCGAGGCATCGCCCACCGGTTCGTGCAGCAGGCTGTCTTCCAGCTCCTGCGCGCGCCGGCGACGGCGGCGCCAGCGCAGCCCGTAGACCAGACCCAGAATGCCCAGGAACAGGCCGATCAGCGTCAGCCGGAACCAGATCGTCGCCGCCAGCGCAAAGCCGGTCATCGGCAGGCCGAACCAGATCGCGGCCACCAGCGCCACCACGCCCAGAATGGCAAAGACCACCCGCGCCCAGGGCTTTTTCATCCAGCGGAACATCCGGCTAAACAGATTGATGAGCCCGTACATGTCAGTTCTCTCTCGGGATCAGGATTTCGACGCGCCGGTTGCGGGCGCGTCCTTCGCGGGTGGAATTGTCGGCGATCGGATCAACCGCACCCTTGCCCTCGACCGAAATCCGGTCGGGATTGGCCAGATCCTGCGCCAGCAGGTCGGCAACGGTCTGGGCGCGCGCTTCCGACAGCTGCTCGTTGGTCTTGAACCGGCCCCGGCCGGACATCGGCACGCTGTCGGTATGGCCGACGACCCGCACCGGGCCGCGTTCTTCGTCCAGCGCCCGGGCCGCCGCACCCACCAGCGCCGAGATGTCGCTGGTCAGCTCTTCGGACCCGGAGCGGAACCGCAGCGCCTCGCTGACCCGGATCAGCACCCAGTCATTGGTGCGATCCAGCTCGATCTGGCCGGTTTCCAGCTCGTCCTGCAAGGCGCCGGTGAGACGCTCCATCTGGGTGCTCGGGGGCGGTTCATAGGGGCGCACCACCGGCTGGGTGCGTTCGATGGCAATGCTGGGCTGACCGCGATGCAGCGCCAGGATGCCGTCCCGGACCTGGGTGCTCTGCTGTGTCAGCACTGTCGACAGGGTGGCAAACATGCCCGTCACCATCACCGCCCCGAGGCTGAGCACGATCCACAGCGGCAGCTTGCCCTGGTTGCGGCGCCCGCCCATCGGCACGGCGCTCCAGCGCGGCGAGATGTCATCGTCGGGCCGGGGTTGAACCCGGCGCAGGGTCTCGTAGATCGCGGTGCGGATACGGGCGCAGTCCACCGCCCCGTTGGGCATGGCGCGATATTGGCCTTCGAACCCCAGCGACAGGCAGGTCAGCATCAGCTCCAGCAGGTGAAACCGCTGGCCGGGCGCACGCATGGCCTCGTCCATCTTCTGGAAGAACCCCACGCCCGAGGACCGGTCGCCGAAGAACCGCGCCGCCATGGAATATTCCTGCCACATGCCCCGATTGGCGCCGGGCAGGTTCTGCACGATGTCATCCGCCGTGGCCGACAGCGCGTATTTGGCATCCATCACGTCCTGCGCCGGCAGGCCCGCGTCCTGGGCACGCCGTTCGAACCCGTCGATTTCGCGGGTGACATGGTCGATCAGCGGGCCGGCCTGCATCTCGACCAGCCCGGTGCGCAGCCGACCGAGCAGCACCAGCAGATCCGCGGCGGCCGCAATCAGCGGGTTGGAGGACTGCCCCGCGCCGCTGCCACGCGCCTTCAACGCATCGGCAAGCGCAATCCGGGGCTGTTGCTGGGCGGCCTGCGGCTGGGCCGCCTGACCGATCTCGGGAAAGATGCCATTGCCCGCCGCCTGGCCGGTGCCGGGCGCGTAATAGGGCTGCTGCACCGGTGGTCGCGGCTGTGCCGGCGGCGGTGCCGGGGCCGCCGGGGAGGGTTGCGGCGCTAGGGGGCCGCGATGCCAGGTGTCATCGGCCGGCGGCTGCGCCGCAGGAGCATACCCCCCGCCCGGCGGCTGCGGCGGCACCGGCTGGCCAAACACGGTTTTCTCCGGTGGCTGAGGCGCGCCCGGCTGCGGCGGAGCGACCGGGGAAATCGGCTGGCCAAAGACTGTCTTGTCGTCATCATCCGACATCAGGCACCCTCCGGCACGGCCCAGCATTCCAGTTTCATGTCAGGCCAGTTGCCGGCAAAATGCATGCCGATCGCCGGCGCGGTGGAGAACTCCCGCCACAGCTCGGTGGATTTGTCCAACAGGAAATAGACGCTGGTCGACACCACCCGGATCTGGCGCGGCGGATTGGGCAGATGCACCAGGCCGATGCCCGGCAGGTTGTTGCTGACGATCTGTTTCATCGCGGTGGAGGGGCCCACCTTGCACAGCCGCGGGAACTCTTGCTGGACCTGCGTCAGGGGCAGCCCCGAGGACACTTCGATCACGAATGTCGCCTTGGCAAAGAGGCTGCGATCGTTGACCAGCGCGGCGTAGGAATTGGCGCGCACCTCGTTGAGCGGCAGCCGCACCGCCCGGCCCACGTCCCGCGCCAGCAATTGCTGGATGTCCTGCACCAGCGCGGTAAAGGCATCGCGGCTGGCGTGGTGATCGTAGCGCGCATAGTCCGGCGCCTTGCGCGCGCCATTGTCAAAAGTCGACAATTCGCCCGCCAGCGCCAGCAGTTTTTCATACAGGCGTTCGGGATGCAGATTGGCCAGCCCCTGCAAATGCCGCAGCACCGGCAGTTCCCGGTTCAGCACCATCAGCATCAGATAGTCGGTGGCCTGCATGCCGCCGCCGGAACTGGGATCGGAGGCAAAGCGCGCCAGCGTGTCCAGCTTGGCCTCCATCCAGCCGATCACCCGGCTCAGGTAGCCCTCATAGGCGGGATGCACCCGGGTCACCAGCCCCACCGGCGGCACCGTCTCATCGAGGGTGACGATGCCGTCACGCATCTCGATGATCCGCCCCAGCCGGATGTTCTGATAGCCGGGGCGCGGCGTCTTGCGCAAGACCAGCTCCAGCCGCGGCTGGGCGATTTCCACCAGATGTTCCGAGCGGCTGGCAGAGGCATTGTTGACCACCGTTTCCGCATCCAGCACATAGCGCGTCGCCGCATCCGCCGCCGCGGGCGACACATCCAGACCGCTGACACTGGCGTCGGGCAGCGTCAGCCACACCTCCAGCCCCTGCGCCTCGTCCTCGGGCACGGCCACCGGCACCGGCAGCGGCACCGACCCCGGCGCATCAAAGGCCATGCCGTCGGGCATGATCCCCGCCACCGCGCGCAATCCGATCTTGCCCTGCTGCGCCAGGTCGCGATCAAACCGCAGCTCGCTCACCCCCCAGGGATAGGGCGAAATGGTTGCGGTCCGCTCGCGCAGCTGGTGCTCCAGATACCGGTCCGCCTGCTGAAGATGATGTGGCTGAAGAAAGAGACCTTCTTTCCACGCGACTTTGCTGAAATTCGACATATGCTGTTCAATCGCTTCTGTAGTACAAGGACCGCAGCCCCTTGTGGAAACGATACAACCTTTAAGGCCTCCCTCCCTGCGGTCAACACGTTGTGGTGGATTATTCTAGAACTGAAGCCGCACCTGCGCCGTCAGGCCCCAGCTGTCCAGCTTATCGCTGAACCGGCTGTCGAGGCGGACCGATGTATCGAGCTGCCGGGCGGGCAAGGCGCTGCCGGCCTGAAGGATCTTGGTAAAGTTCATCCCCACGCTCAATTCCCCATAGGTGCCAAGGTTGCTGCTGGTGCTGCTCAGGACCTCGCCGTTCCGTTCTCCGGTGTCGCTGTCATAGAGGTAGAAGTTCGACACCGCCGGTGATCCGAAATCGTGATAGACCGTCGCCGTGGCGAAATAGTTGAAGGCCGCGGTGCCGGAGGCGGCGATCTTGGTCTTGGCGATGGTCAGCCCGGCAAACCCGACGCGGCTTTCGATCTCCTCGATTTCCAGCTCGCCATTGTCGAAGAACAGCGTGTCGGTCTCGATATTGGCCAGCGAGAAGCCCAGTGTCGGCACGATGCGCAGATCCTTGGCCTCGTTGATCGGGATCGACAGACCGGCAGAGCCGCCAATGGTCACGCCGGTGCTGTCATAGGACTGATCCCGGACGCCAAAGCTGAGATCTTCGAGGGTCAGGGTCGGATCATCGCTGAGGGTGCGCACCGTATCCAGCGCCGCCCCGTTCACCGTGTTGTCCAGATCGAACCCGGTCTTGTCGGTGCGCACCTGCAGGTCCGCAAACAACACCCGCCCGCTGTCGGCGAAGCTGCGCGATGCCGCGATATAGGCGCTGCCGTAGGTCTGGGTAAAGCTGGTACGGTTGGTGCTGGTCAGGATGTCGGTGTTCACTTCGCCGGTGCTGGCATCGAAGAAGTAGACCGGCTGGTTGGTGCTGCCACCGTTGTAGCCCATGATGCCGCCAAAGCTCAGATCCCAGCCGTTGAAGGCGCCGCCGAAGCAGGAGTAATCCGCACCGATCTGCAAGCCGTGGTAATCCGCCGACAGTTCGCTTTCATAGGTGCCCAAGGCGGTTTCCGACGACCCCGACGCGGTGGCCGTACCGCCGGTGGCGCGGCTCCAGGTGCCGAACCCG
Organism: Epibacterium sp. MM17-32; assembly: GCF_022348205.1. Taxonomy (NCBI): domain Bacteria; kingdom Pseudomonadati; phylum Pseudomonadota; class Alphaproteobacteria; order Rhodobacterales; family Roseobacteraceae; genus Epibacterium; species Epibacterium sp. MM17-32. Next base: position 31,975 of record NZ_JAKRFC010000024.1, read on the forward strand.
CAAGGCTCCTCTCCCGGCACCGCAAGCCCGGTGACAAAGGGGCTGGTGGGGCGGTTCACAACGCTGCCGATCAGCGACTGCGTCAGCGCCAGCCCCGTGGCCAGGCCGCCGATCGCCGGGTTGGCGCCGCTCTGCAGCTGATAGGATCCGGTGTCGGTATTGTTCACCAGCGCAAACACCGCCGCACCGGAATTGGGCAGGCCGTTCACCGTCACGCTGTCCAGCGCCCCGCTGCCATAGGTCAGCACATCGACACTGCCGAGCAGGTCGTTCGGATCATCATCCGACAGGTTGAGGTTGAAGGTGGCATGGCCCGAAACCGCCCCTGCAACCGCGATCTGGTCTCCGGTCAGCTCCTCGCCCTCCAGAACGATGTCGACCTCGAAGGTGCCGTTCAGGACCGCATCGCCGGTCACCGTGAACACATCATCGCTGTCGCCATCCGCCAGGTCGATGATGGCGCCGGTTTCATGGGTCAGACTGCCGGCCCCGGTGACGCTGCCATCGGCAAAGATGGTGCCGCTGTTGACCACCGCCGATGTGACGCTGGCCCCGTCGTTGAGCCCCAGCGTGGAGGCGTTGTTCAGGGTGCCCGAGGTCAGCGCACCGCCGCTGGCGACCTGCAACACCGCGTCCGAGACGGCCATCTCCGCGGACCAGATCGGCGCGCCCCCGGCGCTGTCGCTGCCGGTGTTGTTGAACACGCCATGGGCAAGGCTTCCGCTCACCGTCAGCGTGCCGGTGTTGCTGAACTGGCCGCCCACCTCTGCGGTGCCATCCACGGTCAGGGTCCCGGTATTGGACAGCCCCCCGCTGATGTCGCCCGCCAGCGCCATGACGCCGGCGTTGCTGACGTCGCCACCGACACTGCCGTCCAGATCCAGCGTCGCGCCCGACGCGTTGGTGATCGTGCCGGTCACGGTGCCACCCGCGACAACATCGACGCTGCCGGCATTGCTGAGGTCCAGCCCCAACCCGCCGCCGCTGCCGACGCTCAGGCTGGCAGAGCCCGCATTGACGAAACTGCCGGTGCCGGACCCGTTCAGGCTGGCCCCGGAGATGACAAAGGTCCCCGCGTTGGCAACGGAGGCATCCGCAGCCAGGACCGTCGTGCCGCCCTCGACGACAAAATCCTCGGAACTGTCATGGGTGATCCCCGCCAGCCCGCTCAGATCCCCGGAGATGGTCACGGCGGCGCTGTCCGCGGTGCTCAGGGTGCCGCTGAGGCTGCCGCTCAGGCTTGCCGTCGCGCTGCCCTGGTTCACCAGATCGCCGCCGATAGACCCGGTCGAGACCAGAGAGGCGGTATTGGTCAATGCCCCGCCGATGCTGCCGCTCGTCTCCAGCGATCCGCCGCTCAGCGTCACCGCGCCACCAATGGAGCCGCTGCTGGTCACCGTGCCACCGGTAATGGCCACGTCACCGCTGATGGCGCCGCTGTTGTCGACGCTGCCGGCAGAGGTCGTCAGCGCGCCAAGCGTTCCTGCGGCGGCAATTGTCACCGCGCCACTGTTGGTCAGTTCCGCAACCGTTCCGCCATTGATCGCGACGGTGCCCGCGCTGGTCACCTCATCGGCGCTGCCGCTGGTCTCCAGCGTCGCGCCCGCGGCCACGCTCACCGCGCCTTGCAGGTCGCCGCCATCGTTGCTCACGGTGCCGCCGGTGATGGTGGTGGTGCCGGTGACATCGCCGGTGTTGGTAAAGCTGCCGGTGGTCTGCGTCAGCGTCCCCACCTCGCCCGCGCTCGACCCCGTGCCCGCATTGCTCAGGCTTGCGACGCTGGCGCCCGCGGACACCGACACCGTGCCGCTGGTGCCGTTGTCGAGATCATCCACCGATCCGCCCGTGACCGAGGTGCTGCCCGCATTGCTGACCATACCGGCGGTGCCGCTGGTCACCAGCGTTGCCCCATCCGCCACGGTGACATCGCCCTGCAAGCTGCCACCGTCATTGGTGACAGAGCCGCCCGACACCGTGGTGGTGCCGGTCACATCCCCGCTGGTAGTGAAGCTGCCGCCGGTGTTGATCAAGCTGCCGATGGCGCCCGCGCTGGTGCCGCTGCCCGCGTTGGTCACGGTCGCAACAGTCGCCCCGGACGCAATCTCCAGCGTGCCGTCGGTGCCATTCTCCAGGTCCGACACATCGCCATCGGTCACATTGGTGGTGCCGTGGTTGGTCACGGTCCCGGCGGTACCGCTGGTGGTGAAGGTGGTGTCGGAGGACACGGTCACCGCGCCGACCACGACACCGCTGTTGGTGATCGTATTGGCACCGGCGCCCGAGATCGTGCCCTGAATGGTGCCGCTGTTGGTCAGCGTCCCGCTCCCCACAACCGTGACATCGCCGCCGATCACACCACCATCGTTGTCCAGTTGCGAACTGCCGGTCAGGCCGACTGTGCCGGTGATGTTGCCCGTGTTGGTGATCACCCCGCTGCCGCTCGTGGTCAGGCTGCCGATGGTACCGGCGCTTGTTACCGTGCTGCTCCCGGTGTTTGCAACCGACGACACGGAGGCATCCGCACCAACCACCAGCGTAGCTCCGCCGTTGTTGTCAATGCTCCCCACGGTGCCATCCGAAATGCTGGCGCTGCCGCCACTGTTGCTCAGCTCCGTCACGGAGCCGTCGGACATCGACATGGTGGCGCTGTTGACCACCTCATCCACGTTTCCGCCCGATACGGTCAGCGTGGCACTGCCGGTATTGCGGACCTGGGTTACAGTACCGCCGGATAGGGTGGCCTCACCGTCATTGTCCAGATCGGCCACCGTGCCGCCGGACACCGTGACCGCGCCGCCCGACAGGTTGTCCAGATCCGCAACAGTGCCGCCCGAGACGGTCACATCGCCGCTGTTGTCCACCGACCCGGCCTCGCCGCTGGTCGCCAGTGCG
>NZ_JAKRFC010000025.1:0-34391 GCF_022348205.1 Epibacterium sp. MM17-32
ATGGTGGGTGATAAGAGATTTGAACTCCTGACATCTTCGATGTGAACAAAGAACCTTGAGGCCAAGGTACTGATTTTTGGCCCAAGGCACTCTTTTCATTAGACTTTGAAACGCGGTCTTTCAAAACGTTTCCGGTTCAACCAGGTTCAGCGAACCAAGAGACACTTCGTAGGACCTCGCGCACACTATGCAGCCGAAAACGAAAAAGCCCCGCACGAATGCGGGGCTTATCAAGCGTTGTGAGAGTGTCCATTTCCCAACATGCTTCGAGAGAGACGGGCATCTGCTCTCAGCGCTAGTCTGGCACAGACTGCCTGATAGACCGAGTTAAAAGCACATCAAGCTTCAACTATCGTGTCTGCGGTGCCAAGGGCGGAAGGTCCCGCAGAGCTGTCGCCATATCGAGGTATCCGATGTAGCGATATTCAGCATGCATCAGTTCATACCATGCCGCCCATTGCTCTCTACGTTCTTCGGGAAAGACATCGGACCAAGTTCCCTTGCGAACGCTGACCTGCCCATTCTCCAGCCTCTCAACCTTGATTTTCTCTGCGCCCATTACCTCTCCTTTTCCTTTGCTGGACATGTGGATCAGGTGAGATACTCAATGATCAATCCCACCGACGCGATACATGCGCTCGCCACAATGATAAAAATTGCCACGACAAGGAAGACGTACAAGAAGCCCCGAATGGACTGAGACAGCCAAGAAAAGTATCTTCCGGATAGACACTTTAACCTACTGACAACCAAATAAAACTTCCTCCTTAGCTGGAGCTGATCGAGATTCGAGACCTCACCAATTTTTTCCTGTCAATTCAGAAACGCCGACTTCAAACGATGTTCGACTTCTTCCGAGCCAGCCAGATCGTCGACCCACCGCATGTAGGATCCTCTTTGACATGCCCAACCACAACAAAGCCGTTCGCTTGCAATAGGCTGTGATACTCGGAGCTGTCCAAGCTCCCATGGTAGAGTGGTTGGCCTTCAAAGGTCCCGATTGCTTCACCATGCGTAGTGCCGCTGGTGAACATTAAAGCTGCACCCGGATGACAGAGGCGGCTGAAGGTCTCGAACATTGGTCGCTGCTCTTCAGGCCTGAGGTGAAAGAAACTGTGCCATGCTATTAAGCCATGAAATTTGCCCAGCGGTGGGAGATCGCGCATATCTGCCATGATCCATTTGTGTTCGGGAAAACTTTCCCGCGCGATCTTGATGAGTGACTTAGCTCCATCAACGCCGGTGACCCTACATCCCTTAGTGATGAGATATTTTGCTATCGGTTGACCTGAACCACAACCAAGGTCCAGAATTTTTTGCCCACCTGCCAGCGTGATATAAAGAAACCTATCCAGCCAAGGTTGTTCGAATAGCGTCTGCCCACGCTGTTCTATCCAAGCTCGGGCATTTTCATGGTAGAGGTCGACGATAGCGTCGGCGGCGCTGGTGGGCATTGAGATATCCTTCTCATGCGAGCATCAATTTATCAGCCATGTATGAGAAAGCATAGCCGACTTTGATGCCCACCGCAGAATCTGGGTCGATGGGCTCACTGCTGACTTGCGGCGGCGCGGCACCGGGTTAATGAGATACCGCACCTCGTGCCCGACGCCAGACGACATCAGTCAGCCCAAACTCGTCATTAGTGGCAGGTGCCGTGAAGCCTCTGCTGCAACAGCAAAGGATGTTCCTGAAAGCGGACCTACAAGCCTGCTAACCTAACCTCCGCGTCGCCCCGCATCAGCGTCAGCGAAATGCGCAGGAAGCGCTAGTTGTTCAGTTTGGGTTGAAGTGTGTTCAAAGTCAGCCTGACGGGCCATTTTGATGCATATACAACTTCTAACCTTAGGTGGAATTTTGCAGCTCAGACGTTTCTGTTGAAGTTGTGCGAATATTAGATACCTTAGTCACGTGTGCGAGCGGAGCGCACGGCGCTAGTTCCCATTGCAGGGACTAAACTTAAAGCACGGGTCAACGGCCCAGTTTCGGCTACCTCTAAGGCTTTTTAGGGGACTAAACGGTGAAAGAATTACGCTCGCACACACACTAGGAGAACTAATTTGAGCGATAAGAAAAGAGACCCCTTCGGAAACATCTGGATAACAAGCCGAATCCGCATGGACGCTCACGCGAAGTTCACGCGCCTCGACAGGCTTTCACACATAACACTGACGTTCTACTCTGTCGCATTGCTTGGGTTTTCCGTTTTCCAGTCTCACTTAACCAACACCCCCCTTGGGCCATATGTTTCTGAAATTTCGATAGTACTTTCTGCAAGTATTCTTTGCGCCTCCCTGGTGGTTTGGGGGTTGGGATTTGGAGCCCTAGCCCGTGACCACCGAGATTGCTATCTAGCACTGCAAAGGCTCTACGATGCAGAAATGAATGAACAGGACAAGAAGTCCGCTTACCAGGATGTTTTAACTAAACACCCAAACCATAGTGACCTCGACTATGAGCGCTTCATATTTCGAAAGCTATGGATCGAGCATGCATTATTGGAAACCCCCCGAGGCCCAGTAACGATGGGTTGCCTGAGAGCTGCAAAGTACTTAGTTAAAGAAATTATTGCGTGGACTTTCGGTCTTACATTGGTGTCTTCGCCTGCGATCATAATAGCTGCATTTTATGCCATCTAATGAAACCAGCCTGCTATTTGAGGCCTTCTTCTGCGAAGAAAACCTAATACGTATCTTCGAGGAGCGCATTAGGGAGGCAAAGTTCATTGGTTTGGATGGGGTGAATGCTTCGTCGCTCGAATCCAACATTGACGATGTTGTTGAGACGGCGGTAGCGAAAATACATGCAGGAAGTTACCGGTTTACGAGGTATCGTGAAAAACTAATTATCAAGAACCATTTAAAGCCCCCAAGGCAGATCGCGATCCCGACTCTCCGAGACGCCTTAGTGTTGCGCGCCTTGTGCGATTACCTGACCCAATTCTTTGATGATTGCCGCATGAAACCACCGCATGACGTCATCAAACGTTTAGCCACGGCGGTGAGTAGTGCGGCGTCCGGCGACTGCTTGCTGCGGATGGATGTCATCAACTTTTACCCGAGCATAGTTCATGATCTACTGCTGGAGCAGCTCAGAAAGCGTGTGACAGATAATTTGGCATTACAGCTTGTTCGTGACGCGATTGCGACACCAACCGGATTTGACGAGCCGGAAGCGCGCACGGTGGGCGTGCCACAGGGATTGAGTATCTCTAATTTATTGTCAATGGCTTACCTGCAAGACTTCGATTTTTTTTGCAATCTAAACTATGAGTATTTCCGGTATGTAGACGACATTGTGGTCTTGGCAAATAAGGGGAAGGTTGCTGGCATTCATGCGTGCATCGAAGGCTACCTCTCAGATCGGCTACAACTAAAAACCCATCCGCTAAACGAAGGTGGTGGGAAAACACTGATTTCCACGGTGGCGACGGGGACAGACTATTTGGGATACAGAGTTAGAAACACCGGCCTTAGTATCCGTGATACTTCCTACAGGAAGATGTTTCGCGCGATAGTGGGCTGCTTGCGCACGTTGAGGGGCACGGCTACACTTGAGCAAGTTCTTTGGAAGCTCAATTTGATTATCACTGGCTGTCGTTTTGAGAACCGCTCTGTGGGTTGGGTCTTCTTCTTTCGACAGTCAACGGACATGGCGCAGTTTCATCGCATGGACGCTTTCGTGGCAAAGCAAATGGGCATCCACGGCCTTGCGCATCAAACGAAACGCGCCAAAAGCTTCGTGAAAGCTTACCGAGAAATCAGGTACAACCGAAAAGCGACGAGCTATATTCCAGATTTCGATAACTTCACTCTGGCAAACAAAATTGGTGTCATTTCGCTGATTCGTGGGACATCTGAGGAGCGGCTAGGACGAATGGAGCGTGAAGAACTGGATGAGATTTATTGGTCGATCGTTCGGGGGCAAGTGGTCAAGATGGAGCGAGAGACCGTGGATTTCGGTGCAAACTCGGGTGGATACTAGGGGCCGTATCCTAATGCAGCGAATGTCGGCTCTTACCCGCGCGCCTGCGGCACGGATCGCTGGCCATGTCGCCAGATCGGCCGACTTTGCAAAGGTCACTATCTGCGCATAGCTACCCTTCGTGCAGCATGCAGCATCACCCAGGTGTACAAGACGCGAATGTCGTGGCTGCGCCGCTAGCCATCACACGCGCAACCGCGTCCCTTCCTACAAGTGTAGCTACGACTAATGCAGCTATCGCCGCAAGCTTTGCCTTTCCTACAAACCTTGCAGCATGCAGCCAGCGAGAGGTCGGTTGGCCCTGGCAGCTCGAACAGACGTTCTAAAACTGGCTGATACGCTGAACCTGAAGCTTCTGAGCTTTGCTGAAGCACTGACGCAGAATGGCTTAGAGAAGGAACGCCGAGGGCGACCAAGAGCGCGAAATTGCGAAGTAATTTCATCACAAAAACCTATATCTTACTATGACGTTCTAGCACCCTTTGATGCAAAACGATCTAAACAACTCAGTAGCAGATACAAAAACCAAATACTATTGAAGAGAAAAGTCGAGTTTGACTTCGGTGGATTGCTCTTTTTTTGTTGGCGAGGATCTGGCCTGCTGCCGGGACTGAACACCTAAGCGAACAGCAGGCCAAGAGCCCGAAATTTTGTTCCGGGCTCCCCAAGAGTATCAGAGCCCCGTTTTGCAGAGCTAAAAAAAGAAACTTCGAAGCCTAGAATTTCCGACATCCGGTTGAAGCGATCTCACCAGGTTCGACAGGGTGCCCAGGTTGCGGATTGAGAATAACTGGCTGGATACCTGTAATATGTCGCATGCAGGCGTCGACAGACGACTCAGCCATCCTTCTACCACCGACGTAGATGTCGATCCAATCATGGCCTTGGTGCCCCGAGTGGCAAGGACCGTCCTGTGGTCGATTCCCGTCGCCGCAAAGATCTTCCACAATGGCGTACTTTCGCAATCTCTTAATATAGAAGCGAGTTCCTGCTGGATAGTCCATGATACTACGCCCTCCCTCTTTTACGTGCCCAACAGCGAGAGTGATTGGGTCAGAATAAGTTCCGGTTCCTCCAGCTGAACGGTGTATCACCGGACGAGCGATCTGGGCCGAACCGCGTGGCGTGTTGTCCCAGTAGCTGTAACCCGTCAGATATGCGTTCATGGGTGTCTCTGCAGACAACGTTGATATGTCACGATACCCGAGAGTTGTGCTTGCTCGGTTGACAACATCCAGACTGTGAGAGCGAGAGTTACCGCAAGCAGTCAGCAGCGCCAAGCTCAAGACCGGCACGAATTTAAGTTTCCGCGATATGTTCATTGGTTACCCCTAACCGGAAGGAATGGAACTTGTGCCGTTAGCTTGATGAAGACTGCAGGCCCCCTTATCGGTAGACATTCCTGGTTTCTGAGGAGCTAAGTTTCCAAAATAGATACAATGCAATTTATTTAAATTATTGAAATCCACCCGATCAGCAACAAAGGTGACCGATAAAATATCGAGATCGTGAAAATTACAAAAATTCAAAAATTAGCACAAATAGAGGGTGTGCGCGCATATATGGTGCGACAGCAAATGCCGAAGCCTAAATATAGGCCCACCCCTTCGACGTCATCGGTTCGTTTTATGCTGAACTAAGTGATGGCATCCATATCACACGCGATGCGTGTTTCTGCGCGTCAATGGTTATCACTTTGTTTACCACTTTCTCAAATCCTAGGACGTGCGCTTACACACCTGGGGACATTGATATGTGTGCAAAAATTGCTACTGAAACCGCAAAAAAACTCTTTGAGAAAGTTCATTGGTGGGGGCCGAGAACGCCTAGCCTCTTAAAGAGTAGGCACCCTCCTCACGGAATGACAGATCGGCGAACGCTTTTCACACGAAAGCCCGAAACTTCAGATGAGCCAGAACTCGACACTGCTGCAAAATCGGCGATTCTGAACTATGAACAAGTACTAGCTTACACTTTTCTGTATGCATCAGAGCAGCTTACAGACTTTGACAAGCGATATAACCTCTCGAATGCCAAGACCAGAGCGGACCGGCAGTCAGTACTTCATGCTCTGCTTGAAGCTTCCCTTCACATGGGTTCCACGCAAGATCAGCAAGCCTAGCTTCGTAAAGGTTCCGTTGAAATGTTTAAGTTCTACTCTCCGTGTGGAGTGATTGGCCTTTCTCGCTACGAGGATGGTCGGGATCTTCCTGAGCGCTTTAAAGCTGGCAATCGTGAAACCATACCTCTCGGAGCCTGGTCTGGTGAAGAGTGGTTAGCTACAATGCTCACACAGCTAGTCGAAGAAGAGAATCTAGACCTAGATAGACTGATGTCGCACCTGGCCACCATGGGTGTACACGATATGGGTTAGCGCTAGGCAAGCAGCTAGTAAGTTGCCTAAAGTACGAGGGCCAACAACGGAAGCAGCCCCAGAGCAATTGCTGCGAACCCCAAGCCACCATCGTCATCATCAAACTCTTCATCTGGTTCAGGTGATGGTTCATCCACAGGAGGTCCATCACCTGGAGATAGCATAAGGGATTCGATGAGTGCTTCGGCGTCATAGACTCCCTCAATCTCTCCGACTTCATCTTCCGCTATCTCTACTGCTTCCCAGTACACCTCCATCTCTTCGGCCCAAGTAGGCTGGGAGATAACCACCCGCATGACTTCCAAGCTATCGAGATCGGCGTGCAGAATACCATTATTGAATATTTCGTTCTCGATTTCTTCGGAGGACGCTTCTTCAACGGTAGCGTTTGCATTCCTACTACCAGGAGCATCCCCCTGCTCAACCCCAAGGTAGGTTACTGATATGTTCTCTCCACCACTTAAAATCCCCGAAAGATCGAAGTCGTTTGACGTAACCTCGTCAGACTTCGATGTTAGGAACAGTACCAGCTCGTCCGGGTTTCCGAATGCATGCACATCGATTGTGGAGGCAGAGTACTCGGTTTCTGAGTTCTCCGACCCCACCAAATCTATGGAGCGGTTTCCGGGCAAGCTCTCTTCCATTAACCGAAACATCTCACCGCCGACGGTGAGCTCGTCGTGCTCAAAACCAGAGCTTAGTGCGTTTCGGGTGTTTTGAAGTAGCGGCCAAGCGTGAGCGGTGTCGACGCCATGTTCAGGAAACTGCTCCAGAATTTCCAACATTTCATGCGCTTGTCGCAAGCCATAGTCGGTGTCGGGATCAAGAGAAGAAGTGGATTTCAAATTCCACTCAGTTACATATGAGTCGAGGTCTTCGTTCCTCGCGAGCCAAGTATTTTCGACAAGTCCAGTCGAGAAGTCACGCATCTCAGGATTGAGTTCACCCCTTGTATAGACATGAGATGCAACTCCGTCGATCTGCTCGATTTCCTGATCGTCGAACTCATTCATGATGAGCGCATTGTTAACTTTTGACCAGTTGATCTCTCCACTTGAAAAAGTGAAACCTTCGCTAAAGTCTTGACTGTATTCTTGGGACAACGCGCTCAAAATCTCTTCTGAGGTATCTAAGTCGTCGTAGGAGCTGTCCAACCTAGCAAAATCGAAGTTTGTACCTGCTTGTACGACAATATCGATGTCTCCGGTGTCGAAGCCCATATTCTGAGAATCTGATAACGCTTGATCAATGACCGAGGACATTTCACTCGACAGCCGACCGTACTCGACCGACGACATTTGCCCCGCACCCCAGTACTCGTTACCGATCTCAAACGCTGCTATTTCACCGTTGCCGTGTACGCCACGCACGACGTCGCTAATAAAACTATAGAGTTCTTCATGATCAAATTCTGGTTGGCGATCCCCGTTTTCGTCCACCGTTTCAGATAGGTAGGTTCTTGTCGGGATGACAACAGTCGTCGATATTCCCAGTTCGCCTGCGGTGTTTAGCCAATCACTGAGCGGGACCAGGTTCACCGGTTCACCGGTCTCCAGATTGATACCAGAGGAGCTGTTGGGGTTTGAGATATCGAAGTACTCTTCGGTAACCGACCCACCAGGGAAACGTACCGTTTCAACTCCCAAATCTTGAACCAATTGCGGATAGGACTGTTCACCCTCTAGCGTGTCCCTATGGAACAGAAAGTTTCCACCGAAGTGATCTTGTGTAAAACTTGATCGAAACTCTGGGTTTGCGTGAATGGCAGTCGGCATCACAGTTCTCCAAGTGTGGGCATTGCCGAACTTGCGCCGAAATTGCCAACAAAATGGAAACGATAAAAGTCTAGTAAAATACAACTACCTCAAACTGATTAACCAGTCTCTCCGATCCTTTTTTTGTGTTCGTTTGACGAGATTCGCATTCTTGAACTACAGTTGGGTCGACAACCGTCGCCCCGGCAACCGACATATTGGATTTTCGAGATCAGAGAATCACTTCGTATAAACTCAATGGAGAGTGCGCCGAAGGATGGCACGGAGATACTCATCTATGTGCGCAACACCTTTCGGAGGGCCAAATTTATTCGTTTGGGCTCCTCCAGCACGGATACCATTGGGATGCAGAATAAATCTCAATGCGATGAGGGCTGCTGGGTTCTAGTCGACGACACAGGAAAAGAAATTGCGGACTGCAGTGTATCCAAGCAGGAGCCTAGCGGATGGCTGCCATGGATAGACTGACCCCCTTCATGTATTTTGATTGCGAGGCAAGAAAGACTAGCACTCTGCTGGCCTCTGTCACCCGTTGCCGCGCGACGCCTGACGGCAATAAAGTAGATCCCTTTTGGGCGGACTGGCGACGATTGCCGCCAGCCCTTATTCGTCAGTGAACAAGGCCGCCCACCACACTGGCGAGCTTGCTGCGGGCGAGGTTCTGCAACACTTGATCGTTCGGCCCCAGGCGCAGGATTGCGTCGGGGACAGAGGCCTTGGCATGATCCACGGCCTCGCGGATCAGGACCTCCGCCGCCTCATTGGGGCCGCGCTCCAGACCGGCGCGGATACCGCTCATCAGGGCGCTGTGCAGCGCGTCGCGGTGGCGGGCCTCAATGTCGAGACCCCAGCGCCGTTTGGCGGTATGGGCCGCGCTGCCGATCAGCGCCGTCAACAGCACGCTCAGCCCACTCAGGGCCACCGGCAGCAATTCCTGCAAGATGTCATTCATCAGTCTATCCTTTCGATTTCAGGGGGAAGAATGCCGACCACCGCTCAGCTGCGGAAGAAGGCGAGGACGCGCCGCAGCCAGTTCGGGCGCGGCGCGGGTTTCGGGGATGCGGACACAGGCGGCAGGGTGAGCAGTGCCTGATGCAGCGCGGCGCGGGTCTTGGGGCCGATTACCCCGTCCACGGTCAGGCCTGCGGAACGCTGGAAGGCGCGCGCATCCGTAGGCGCGTGACCAAGAAAGACAAGCTGTGCCCGGTCGGTCCAGGCCTGCCGCTCTGCCAGATGGTTGAAGCCGCCGTTGACCTTGCGGGTGATCCCGCGCACGTCGCCAAGATCGGCCAGCGTGTTCAGCCCCCGCACGGTCCAGTACCAAAGCGCAACCAGACCCTCCCAGGGATCGGTCAGCACCGCATCCGGATCTGCCTCGAAGTCCGGCGCGGTATGGTCGAGGCCGCGCGCCCAGGCGGTGAACGCCCGATAATTCCAGCGCCCGGTGATCTGGATCGGCCCGCGCCCGCGCAACAGGTAACCATCGCCATCACGTTCCGGCGTATTTCCGAGATCGGTGCGGATGTCGTAGCGCTGCTGCGCCGGTGTCGGCCCCCACAGCTCCCGGTCATAGCGAAACGCCCCGCTTTCCAGCAGCACCTGCCCCAGAAGACAGGACAGGCGGTGCCGCCGGTTCAGGCCGAGATCGCCGCCATAGGTGTTCAGCGACAACAGGAACGAGCGGGCGTTTGCCTCCTGCGCGCTGGCTTTCGGGATCTTGCCGGTGATCTTTTCCAGGGTGTCAAAGGTGAGAATGTCGGTCATGCCGCCTCCAAATGAGAACGCCCCGCGCAAGGTGACCTTGGCGAGGCGGGGTGGTTTCAGAATGTCGGGTGGTTGATCAGCGGATCGGAGCGCGTTCCATGCGTTCGAGCCGGTTGTCGATCTTGTTGAGGGTGGAGAGGATGAGCGACAGGCGCTCATCCTGGCGGGCGAGCGCAGTTTCATTGGTGCGCACGCGGGCGGTCAGGGTCACCTGGCGGGCCTCGGAGGCGGTCAGATCCGCGCGCAGGGCGTTGATGGTCCTGGAGAGACCGGCGGTTTCCCCGCGCAGGGTGGCCACCTGGATGCCGACCCAGAGCCCTGCCCCGACCAGCCCGCAGGCCACGGTCCAGGCAAGGGATTTGTTCATGGTGATCCCGCGATCGCTGTTTTCAATCATGGCCATTCTTCTGTGCCCTTATCCTGCGCATGCGGCGTCAAAGGCCGCCTGAACATCCAAGCCCGCCGGATCGGCGCTGGCTGCGATCTGCACGGCCACACGGGCCTCGGCGGCAAAGCAGGCCTGAACGTGCTGGACCACCGCCGCCGCTGCGGCATCGATCTGCGATTGTGTCAGCTCGACAAAGCCCGCCGGTGTTTTCCAGGCGACCGGCGCGGCGATCATGCCCTGGTCAAGCGCGCTGACCGCACCGGAGAGCGCGAGGCGGGTGGTTTCATCGCCGGGCATATGCAGGCCGCCAGGCAGGGTCACGCCCGCAAGTGTGCGCTTCCAGCGCAGGTCTGCCAGATTGGCCAGCGCCTGTACCCGTGCCGCCTCGGTGCGGTCCTGGGCGGTGATGACCTGGGAGAAGTCGATGGTGCTCATGGCGCTGGGTCCTCTGTGTCGGTGGTCTGATAGGCGGGGAGCGGCACCGGCCCGTCGCCGGTCAGGCTCAGGGGCTGCGGAAAGCGGGTGGCCTCGGGTGCCTCCGGCCCGTGGGGCAGGATCAGGGTCAGGCGGATCTCGCCGCCCGCGCGGGTCACATCGGAGGCCAGCCAGTCGCAGGCCACAGCCGCGCGGGGCAGCACGTCGCCCTCCTGGAGCGGGGTGAAGTCGAAGGTCTCGCCATTGATTGTCAGGCTGTCGCCCTGGCGGCTGACGCTCAGCGCCTGATCCTGGCGCATGGGGTGGAATGAGAGGTGCATGCGGTGTCTCCTTTAGAACCAGCGGCCAATGACCATGGCCCGCACGGCCCGGTCGGTCGCCGGGGTGGGCGCAAAAACACTGATGTCGATACTGTTGGAATTGAGCACTCGCAGGGTGCCCCAATGGGTCCGGCTGTTGCCCTGAGACAGAACGGCCCCGGACATGGAGATCGCACCGCCAAACCCGGCAGGCGGGGTCCAGGAGATTGGCGCAGCGGTGCGGTAGAGCGCTCCGGTCGTTTCCGTCACATCCAGATTGGTGAAGTCGGGCGAGATGCAAATCTGGGTGCCATCGGCGAAGCGGACGTATTCACCATTGGCGTTGCTGCCGCGCTCGATCACCGCGCCGGTGGGCGTGCCGCCGCTTTCGGATACGGTGCCGAGCAAGCTTGCCTGTGAGTAGACCTTGGACCAGGGCGACCAGGCAGAGCCACCCGATGACCGGATCCGCTCGAAGGTCACGGGCGTGGCCGGGGTCCCTGTCGATTGGTAGCCAAAGGTTGCCCTCTGCAAAACCGTCTCACCCGAGTAAATGCGCTGCGTCGTCATCCACGCAAATGTGCCGTTGTTTCCAGGCGGCCAGGTGCCGGGGTTGGATACGGAGACAAGCCCGGCATCCCCCGGTGCGGCATCGTCGATATTATACTCAGCGGTTGCGCCTCGGTACTGGCCGCCCCGGCTGAGCGCAGCGGCAAGCGCGCCATCCATCCGCACCAGTTTGCCATCCCCCTCGAGATCACCACCATCGGCCTGCACTGCGCCACCGCCAACGCTGTCGGCCTCCAGCGTGGTGAACTTCGCCGCTGCCGGGTCGGTGAGGCCGATGGTGGTGCCGTTCAGCGCGGCGCCAATCACGGTGGAGTTGGTTTCCAAAAACTCGATAAAGGCCAGAAGCTCATTGCGATGGGTGGTCGCGAAGTGCTGGAACAGCGCGTACATCTTGGCGTCAAAATCCGCCTCTGGCGTGCTGCGCTGAGGGATTGGCGGGAAGGGTGAGAAGCCTGGAATGCTCATCTGTGGCACTCTCCTATTTTAAGGTTTTCAAAATCAGGGGGAAGACGGACTCGCCGGCCACATCGATGGGCTGGCTGTGGTCATCGACAAAGCCCAGGCCCTCGATCCCAAAGGACGGGGCATCGCCGGAGACGTAAAACGCCGTCGCCAGACCATCGACCTCGGCCACGATGTCCATCACCCGCTGCGCCTGATGCGTCGGCACCAGAAGCGACAGGTCGACCTTGCGGGTGGAGCCGCGCTTGACCAGGATCTCATTGCCAAAGTCGTCATAGCCCTTGCGGCTGTGGCTGACGAACTGGACCGTGGGCCGGTTGCGCACCCGCCCCAGCAGATTGTTGCGCCCCATGACGATATGGCCCACCTCGGCCATGGCGCCGGTGGCATCGATGGTGATGTCGATGCGGTGGCCGATATAGCCGGGAAAGCCATTCAGCACCTTCTGGCGGGCGTAGACCACGCCGCCGAAGAACCAGGTATAGGCGCTGACCACATGGCCGGTGTCGGCCATGGCAAAACTCTGGTCATAGATGCGCGCCGCCCCGTCCCAGACCTCGATCCGCACCGTGCCCGCGGTCAGACCAAAGAGCGCAATCGCATCGCAATCCTGCGTCGGCACCACCGAATAGGTGATGCGATCCGCCTGTTTTGCAGTGTTGGAACGGCGCTGGTCGAAGGCCCGCCAGCGGTTGGTGGCGCTGATCTCTAGCCAATGGCTGCCGTCATCCCCCAGCGGATCATGGCCCTGGTTGTTGTCCACCAGGCTTTCATAGATCCGGTGCGACAGGGTGGAGATCACCCGCACGCCCTGGTCATAGGTGGCGGCGCTGTCCCAATCCGGATGATCATCCTCCGGAATGTTCGAGGCGATCAGCTCCACCTCACTCACGGGCATCGGTGCAATGATATTGAAGTCCATCAGCTCCGCTCCCCCGGCAGGCCGATCTCGTCCCAATCGTCGATCTGGTTGGCGATCCGGTCCACGATCAGCTGCAACGCCTGCCCCTGCGCCACCACATGGCGGGTCAGATCCTCGATCCCCCGCGCCAGCGGGCGGTTGTCGAGCATCGCCACCGATTCCGCGTGGCTGTGAATGCGCGCGGGGCCGGTGTGCTCGATCTCCCAGCCGCGCTCGCCAACGATGCGCGCGCCGCCCTTATGCGCGCCACCCCGGGCAAAGGCGGGAATGCCGCCAAGATCGCGGATCTGCGCCCGCAGGGTCTCGATCTGATCCTCGTTGACGGTGTAGCGCTGGTTGTAGGCGCGGATCTGCGCCTCCAGCCCATCAGCACCCCGGAAGGCGGCGCGGAAGCCCGCCAGATCCGCCCCGCCCCCATAGGTGACATAATCCGCGTCATAGATGATCCGCCCGGAGACCTCTGAGAGCCGCAGCTCCGCATCGCGTCCGCCGGAACGTGTCAGGCTCACGCCGGTCCGGCGCTCCAGCGCCTCGATCTGGCTGACGATCCCCGCCGCCTCGCTGCGATCCGCAAGGCTACTGGCCACGGTCTGTCCCTGCGCCTGCAACGCCGCGATCTGGGTCTGCGCCGCGCGCGCCAACCGATCCGCCTCCACCGCATCGCGCAACTCGCCCAGCATGCCGCGCAGCCGGTCCAGCGGGTCCTGCAGCCGTTCGGTCTGTGTCGCCAGATCGGCAAAGACATCATCGGCCTCCAGCACCACGCCGCCGCCAAAGGTCAGCCGACCGCTGCCGCCGCCATCGCCGATCAGCCCGGCAATCTCGCTCAGCCGCGCCACCGTGTCGGCCCCCGCCCCGGTCAGGGCCACAGTCACCCGGCGCGACAGATTGGCCGAGCGGGTCAGCACCAGCGACCGGGTCTCCGGGTCGAGATCCCGGGTCAGATCCAGCATCACCCGGCGGCGCAGATCCGCCGCCGTGGTCAGCGCCAGCCTGCGGCTCTGCGCATCCAGATCCGCGCCCAGCACCAGGTCCAGCGTTGCCACATGCTGCGAGAGCGCATGGGTGGCAATCCAGCGATCCGCCGGTGTCAGGTCATCGCGGCGAATGATAAAATCGAGCGTGGTGCGAATGCCGGTGTCGGCCTGTTCCACCAGCGCGCGCAGCCAGCCCGGGGCGCTGTCATCCAGCGTCACCGCCACATCCAGCGCACCGACCAGATCGTCATAGCTGAAGGCCTCGGCACTCTCGATAGCGCTTTCCAGCGCCGACAGCGACGCCTCGAAGGAGGCCACCGTGCCATCCCAATCCTCTGCCAGCGCCTGCACGCCCTCGCTCAGATTGGCGACCTCATCCGCCGTCAGCCCCTCAAACTGCAGGAAGGTGCCAAGCGCGGTCAGAACCTCGATCTGCTGCTCATAGAGCCCCGCCAGCACCTCATCATTGCCCGCTTCCAGATCTGCGATCCCCGCCGCATAGGTGAGACGCGCCTGCACCTCGGCGGCAATCCGGCGGTAATCCAGATCCGATGCCGCCATGTCGCGGGCGCTGCGCAGGTAGCTGCGGGCGAGATCCGGCAGCGCCGCCGCCGCCGATGCATCGCCCGCCTGCACCCCGGCAAAGGCCGCATCCAGGCGCGCCTTCTGCGCCGTGGTGGTCTGGGCATCGCTGGCCGCGCTCAATTCGGTGGTCAGCAGGTCGGAGACAAAGCCGCGCAGATCCTCGGAGCTGCGCCGCCAGTCCGCCGCCGCCTCTCGTGCGGCGCTGACCATATCCTGGGCCGCATCGATCTGGACGCCGATCTCGCCGCCGATTTCCTGCGCCAGCCCGGCCAGCTCCGCCGTGAAGGCGCCCACCTGCGGTAGCACCTCATCCATCGCCCCGGCCAGCCGCAGCAGTTCCGCATAGAGGGTCTGCCCGCCCTCGGTGCTGAGATCGAGGCTTTCGACCAACTCGCGGAAGGCGGCGCGCGAGGCGGGCATGGCAAGCCCCAGTTCCTCAAATTCCTCTTCCAGCCGCCGCAGGACGGTCTCGCTGCGCTCCGCCTCGGTGTAGAAGCCGTCAAAATAGCGCGAGATCGCCACCGAGAAGGCCTCCGAGCCGCCAAAGGCCGCCAGCAGGTCAGAGGCCAGATCACCGCCCGCCAGCGACACGTCAAAGGCGGTGCCGCCCAAAAGATCCATGGCGTCATTCACCGCCACCAGGCTGCCCGAAAGCCGCGCCAGCGTGTCCGAGGCGCTTTCCCCGGCGCGGGTGAAGTCATCGGTGCCGAGGATCAGATCCGCCATCTGGTTGGAGGCCGCCGCCATGTGATCGGCGATGTCCTGCTGGATCTGCTCCTGCGTGCGCCCCGAGGTCATCACCGACAGCGTATAGCCCTCGAACTCCGCCAGCGCGTCAGAGCCCAGCCCCAGCGCTTCCGACATCGACAGAAGGCCTGAGGTCAACCCGGCAACCTGCTGATCCAGTGCCGCATCCAGCCCCGCATCCACCGCGCCATAGACGTTCTTGTCGCTGCGCAACCACCCGCCCTTGTAAAAATCCCGGGTGTAGCCGTCAAAACCATCGGCCCCGATGGTGCCCTCCAGCGCCGAATATTCGAACTTGCGGCTGAAGGCCTTGGACAGGAGGGCGACGCCGCCCGCCAGAAGCCCCACAACAGGCAGGGCCGCGCCAATGGTCGAGACAAGCGCGCTGGCCCCTGTTGCGGCCGAGGCAAGGGCCGCATTGGCCCCAACGCTGAACAGCCCCGCGCTGGTATAGCCCCCGAGCCCCAAAGCCGCCTGGAAGCCACCGCCCAGCCCGGCAACAAGGCTGGTGCCGCCCAGAAGGCCGCTTGCCCCCTGCCCCAGAATACCGGACAGCAGCCCACCGCCACCGCCGCCACCCGAGAGCAGCCCGCCCGCCGCATGGGCTGCGGTGCCAGCACCCCCGAGCGACAGCCCCAGGGCAATGCGGATCTGGTTCTTGGCAAAGCTTGCCGCCAGCTCCGCCAACCCGCGTTTGGCCGCCTGTTTGATCCCGTCCCACATCGAGCGGAAGTCCTGCAGGCCATCGGCAATCCAATCGCCAAAGGAGCGCGCCACACCGTCCACTGCCGAGGACAGCGGCCCGTCCAGTTCCGCGCCAAGATCCCCCGCCGCCTCGGTGGTCTTGGACAGATCGCCCGCAACGCCGCCGCCGCTGCCGTCGTCCAGCGTGTCGCCGAGCTGATCCAGCCTGGTCTTCAGCGCGTCGGTGCTGTCGTCCCCCGCATCCAGTTCGGCATTGGCCGAACCCATTTGCAAGGTGAGGGTCTTCAAGGCTTCTGTGGCCTTGCCCCACCCCTGTTTGGCGAGTTTCTCGGCCTTCTGTTTTGCCGCCTCGGCCGCCGCCTGATGCTCCTCCACCTTGAGGTTCAGGCTGTGCACCGCACTTGCGGCCTCGACCGCATAGCCGTGAAGAGACCGGGCCAGACCGTCCTGCCCCGCCGCCCGTGCGCCCTGTGTCATTGTATGCAGGAACCCGGCCCAGGTGTCCTGCACCCCGGAGATCATCGTCACAAACCCGGCTTTGACAGAGGCCCAGACCGCCTGAAGCGACGGCCCGATAGCCGCGGCACTGGTCCTGATCCCCTCCCAGATCCCTTTGGCCAGATCCCCCAGCGCCTGCAGCGCCGCGCCCCAGCCGCCGGTGGCCACCACCAACTGGTGGAACTTCATCGCCAGATAGCCAGCCCCCACCACCAGCGCGCCGATGCCGGTGGCAATCACCGCCCCGCGCAGAAGCACCAGCCCCCGCTGCAGGCCTTTCATGGCGAGACTGGTCACCGCCGCCTTGGTCGAGGTGGCCCCCAGCGCCATTTCCAGCGCAATCGCCGATTTGGCCGCCGCCGCAAAGCGCAAGGGTGCCAGCGCCACCGTCGAGACCACGCCCCCCAGCGCCACCACCAGCGGCGCCGAGACCTTCAGAACCAGCCCCAGCGCCAGCGCCGCCGGGCCGACGGTGCCCGCGATCAACGCGCCGGTGGCAATGAAGCGCTTGGTGCCATCGGAGAGATCGTTGAACCAGCCCGCCACATCTGCCACCCGGTCACTCAGCCCCTGCAGCGCCGGGGCCAGCGCCACCGTCACCTGGTTGGCGAGGCCCCGACCGGCAAGGCTCATCCGCGACAGCGCGTCATTGGTCAGCTCGATCTGATCCGCATCGACCTCCGACACCGCCACGCCAAAGCGGTTCACATCCTGCGCCGCCGTGCGCAGCGCCGCCCCGTCGATCCGGGTGAAAATCAGACCCGCCCGGCTGCCAAAGAGATCCGAGGCCACCGCCGCGCGCTCCGCCTCCGGCACATACTCCGCCAACGCGCCCTGGATCTGCTCCAGCCGCTGATCGAGCGGCAGCGCCTGCAAGGCGCCCGCGCTCAGATGCAGCCGGTCCAGTGCCTTGGCCGCAGCACCCGTGCCGCCCGCCGCCTGGCTCAGTCGTTTGGTCAACTGGATCGTGGCCTGCTGCACCTCCCCCATGGACACGCCGGACAGATCCGCCGCCCGCTCCAGCACCTGCATCGAGGCCACGGTGGTCTCCAGCGATTGCGCCATCTTGGCCTGCGCATCCACCACCCGCAGGCTGGAGCGCACCGCAATGCTGGCTGCCGTTGCCATCGGAACGGTGAGGCCGAGCGCCATCCGCCGCCCGGCCCGCTCCATCCCCCCCGCCATCCGTTCCATCCGGCGCTCCACCGTGCCCATGGTGGCCTTGGCGCGTTTGGCCCCGGTCTCAAAGGCCGCGGAATCCATTGAAAGCACGCCGCGCAGCGCGCCAATAACTGCGGACATCTAGGCCCCCTGTTTGCTGTTGAAGTGCATGGCCATCAGGCTTGCGCGCAGCTGTTCGAGATCCTGCGTCGCATCGGCCTTGCTGCGGCCCGCCTGGCCCGCAGTCCGGGTAAAATCGGGCATCTTTTTGGGGTTGTGGAAGGCATGGCTGACCAGGACGCCCAGCTCCTGGTTCAGCACGCGCCGCGCCTGGACCCGCGCCTCGCGCGCCCGGATTTTGGACCGGGTAATCAGGTCATATTCGCGCAAGGTAAGATCGTGGAAATCGGCGTGATGCGCGCCCAGCTCACACCACGCCGCAAACAGCGCCGCCCAGTCTACGCCCCCGCCGGGGGGCTGGCCTTTCCCGCTGTCGCCTCCCCGTCATCCTTGGCCCCGTCCCCCTTGGCCGCCTTGGCCTCTGGTGCCGGGAAGGCCTTGGCAATGGCCTCGGCAACAAAGGGCACCACCTGGCGCGCGCCGCCCGCCGCATCGATGACGTCCATCGCCTCTTCCTTGGGAATGCCCTTGCCATCCCCCAGACCCGCCGCCAACGCCGAGACCAGAAGCCGGATTCCGCCACTGCCCTGGATCAGCTTGTCCAGGAGCCCGTCAAAGGGCTGGCCATCGTTGTCCTCTTCAAACCGCATCAGCGCGCCGGTGGTCAGGCGCAGTTTGTGGGTGGTCTCCCCCACGTTCAGAGTTGCTGCCGGGATCATGGGTTACGCTCCTTTGGTCCAGGTGATGAGGCCCGTGGGCCGCAGTTTGAGATCCATCATCAGATCGCCGTCCTGATCGACGGAGGGCATCGAGGGATTGACGAAAGCCTTGTATTTGAAGACGTCGCCGCTGGTGGCCTGGTCGCCGATCTTCGGCAGCTTCACCCGGAAGAACACCGGCACCCCCGAGGTCTTGAAGGCCAGCGCCTGCTCATAAAGCTCTGTCGAGTAAAAGCAGGACAGCGTCAGCTCGCTGACCTCGGTGAGGCCGACGCCGTATTCGCGGGTGCGCCCGGGGCTGTCGAGCGAGGTCCGGTCGCGGTATTCTGGGCTTTCCTCCGGAATGCCCACGGTCTTGCAGCCCTTGATGACTGCATAATTCTCATCGGTGTCATCGGCGGACCATTCGATGTCCACCAGATCGCCTGCAATGACATTCTCTGCCATGGCCTGTCCTTTCATCATGTTTGGAAATTGCCGGTCTCCCGGCCAGATCAGGCGCGGTAGCGCACCTGCACATCCAGCATTTGCAGCCGGATCACATCGCCGCCGGTCTCCTCAAAAGAGTCCCGCCGGGAGAGTTCTTTGATGCGGATCACTGATCCGCCCCGATAGTCGGTGAGCGTCTGGGAAATCAGCGGTGCAAGCGTCAGAACCTCATCCGCATCCTTGGAATAGACATTCACCTGCACCCGGGCGGTTTCCACATCCGCCCGGGATTTCAGGGAATAGTCTGTCAGATTGGAAATGCGTTGAAGCGTGATCCGTGGATACCCCGCTGCATCGCCAAACCCACCCCAGACAACGCCCGCCGCCAGTGGCTCAAGCACCGCATAGAGATCTTCTTCCATGCTCATGAGCGTGCCGCCTTGCGCCGCGCCCGCTCCACGGCCTTTTCAATCTCGGCCCAGACCTCACGCCGCAAGGTCGCCAGCATGATGGGCTGCGCCATATCCCAGGCAGGCCGCAGGAACGGTCGCGCGGGCATGGCCCCGGTCGCCCGCCCGGTCGAGGCTTGCACCCGAGGTCCGGTGCCAAACTCATAAAGATGCGCATGCGGCGCATCCTCGCCGTCTGGCTGCACCGGCCCCACATAGAGCACGACCTTGCTCCGCCCGCGATCCCCACGCGCCTCTCGCCGCTGCCGCGCGGTCAGCTTCGACGTGACGGCGATGGTGAAGGGAGACACGCCCTGCGCGGCCTGCACCACGGGCTTGAGGCTTTTTTTCATCGACCGGCGCATGACGCCCTTGGCGGTACCGCGTGGCAGTTCAGCCAGCGCCCGTTCAATGTCGCCCGCGCCCTCGATCTTCATCTTTACGGCCATCAGGTGCCCTCCCGGATCTTCCAGGCGGTCACCTCGATCCACTTTCGCCGGCCGATTTCCTTGGTGCCGGTGATTTCCCAATCCGCGCCCTCAAAGCGCAGAATGTTATCTCCAATCACCGCTGCAGCACGTGCCGAATACCGCAGCACAAACCGCGCCTCCGCCTTCTGCTCCACCGCACCAGCGCGCCAGCGTTCACCATCGGACAGCGGCTCATAGCTCGCAGACACGGTCAGCAGTTCCGCCGTGCCCGTTGTGCGCATGTTGCCGGTGGCGGTTTTTTCCGAAACCCGCTCCAGGATCGTGACCCGGCGATCAAGACGCCTGCCCATTATTCCACCTCGCACGGACGCCGATAGCGCCCCTGTTTCATCAGGAGCCGCACACCAAATGACAACTGCGGCGGCTGCTCGCCATCCACCGCGATACCAGCCTCAAACCATTCCTTTGCCAGGAGGAAGATCGCCTGCCGCAAACGCGCGCGGGTGGCGGCATCCGCGCCGCCGACCGTCGCCTGCACCCGCAAGAGATCCCCGGCCACCGCACGCCCTGGCCAATCTGCACCAATCACAAGCTGCGGCTCGTCATAAGCCTCCTGGACCCATGCCCCCTCAAGAGGCTGGTCGATCCATCCCCCCGCGCCATCGCTTATGGCAAGGCCCGTCAGTTCCGTGACCGGCAAAACCGGAAACCACCACCGCCGCCAGGCACCACGAGTCGCGATGAACTCAACCGCGCGCGGCGTAAGCGGGCGACCGGTGGCGGTGGCAACGGTGGCTTCTGCCGCTTCCAGAACCAGACCAAGCGCGCCGTCATCATCCAGATCCTCAGCGGCGATATGCACCGACCGCTTGAAATCCGCCAATGCCACGCCCGCCGGTATCTCACCCTCTTCGATCACCCGCATTGCCCGCGCTCCTTACGCCTTTGCGCCCTGTTTCGGGGGCGTGCCTGCGGACGTCTTGGCCGCATCATTCGATGCACCCTTGGAGTTGTCTTCGGTCGCGGCAGGTTCGGCCTGCGCCTGTTCACGGGCTGCAACCGCCTCTTCACGCGCATCCAGCTCGGCACTTTTGCTGTCCAGAGCGGCGGCCTTCTGCTCAAACTCTGCCCGCACGTCGTCGATCAGCTTCTGAGCTTCGGAGGTGTCGATCTGCACGCTGGCGATTTCCAGCTTTTCATCCGGGTCATAGGGCTTGCAAACGCCTTTCGGCCAAGCGGCGATTGTCTCAGGGTCAAAACCAGCCACGTCGCCTTTGACGTAACGGCCATGGGTTTTCAGAAATTTCACGATGGTTTTGCTCATTTCAGAGATCCTTGTCTGTAAGGGGAAACAACCCCGGCGCGCTCCGCCGAGGTCAGAAGATCAAAACGGAGATCAGAGCGACCAGCCCACACCATTGAAACCGGCAATGGCCTCATCATGCGCAGGTGCCATGTCGTGCTCCGCAATTGCCCGCATCAGGGTCAGATCGTCCTGGAACGCTGACACGACATCGCCGGATTGGTTCACATAAGCGGCCTCGGTGCTGGTGCCGAAAGTGATCTGCATGGCGTCGCCGATCATGATCTCCGCAAAATCCGCGAAGTAGATTTCGGTCTCATCACCACCCGCGCCCAGGTTGTCCGGGATCTGCGACGTGGTGCGGATCGGATAGCCATGTAGCGTGTTGCTGGCATCGATGGACGGGAACACTTCAAAGCCGTTGGCCCAGCGGAGGCTGGCAAGGAAGTTCTTCGCCGACGCGCGCATGATCCACCCCGGCGAGACCATCGCGACATTTGCATCCTCGACCTTGCTCTTGATCCGGCGGATCGCAGCCTCGACAACCGCAGGATCAGTGCCCGCAACCGCATCCTGCCAGTGATCCGCCAAGGCCCAATGACGCAGCCCCTTGGGCGTGTTGCCCGTGCCATCAAAGCGCAGGAACGCCAGATCGTTCTGCAAACCCATTCCCTTGATGATGTCATCGCGAACCATCAAGGCCATCGAGGCACTGGAATGGCGCAGCAGCGAATTGCCCACCGGAACCAGCGAGGTCAGCTTGCGGAACTTTTCTTCGACCTTATCGAACGTCGGTTCGCTCTCGATCATCGCCGCATTCTCCGCGCCATAGGCGGCAGAGGCGGGCGTGGCTTGACGCGCATTGCGCAGCTCCCCCGCAGGCATGTCGTGGATACGCGCACCGGAAGCGCGCACTGTCACACGCGGGCGCAGAAGCGCGATCACCTGCTGCGCCTGCGGGCGCGGCAACGTCACACCCCCGGCACTTTCGGATGCACCGGACAAAGCCGCCGAAATCGCGCTGTGCCCCTCCTGCTCCAGGCGCGCCGCTGCGCGATCCCGGTCGCCGCGCGCGTTGATAAGCGCATGCGCCATAAAGCCGACCTCGATCCCCTCATACTCCGGGTCTTTCGGAGTTGCAGGCGCGGCCTGTGGCGGCGTGATCGCGCTGGTTTCAAGCTCGGAAGATGCCGTTGCCGCTTTGGCCGCCTCAACAGCCTCAGCACGTTTTACACGCGCCTGGATCTTCTTGAACTCCGCCTCTGCCGCTTCGAACGCCGCGACCGCCTCTGCAAGCGCCTCATCGGTGCTGCCCTCCGCACCCTCGACGTCCTCAATGGCCTGCGCGCAGGTATCCATGGTTTCCGCCGCCGCCTGCAACATGCGGCGCAGATCGTTGATGTCCATGTTGGTTCTCCTTTTCACATGGAGGGCTGCATCCGCGCAGCCCAATTGGCCCCGACGCAACCGCGCGAGGGGAATGCTGACCCCGCAGGATCAACAAAATCAGTTTTTCTTGAGAGGGTTAGAGCGCGGCCTTCGCCCGCGCCGCCGCCGCCTTTGCGTGATAGGCACGCGATGGGCTTTGGCGTTTTGGTGCATAAAGCTCCGCAATGCGCGCCATGAACGCGGACACGGTTTCGATCTGATCCACCAGACCACGCGCCACCGCATCACCATCCCAGAACACATCGCCGCCCATCTTGGCGTCATCGGTGCGGCTCATGCGCTTGGGAACATCGGCAACCGCAAGACCGCGCCCCTGCGCAACAGCTTCCAGAAACTCCGCCTCCATCGCATTCAACCGCACCATCGAGATCGCCTTGCCTTCCTCGCTCGACAGATCCGGGCGCTTGGCCCCGGCATGCTCCGAGGTCAGGATATAAATCTGATTGCCGGTCTCCCCGGGCTGCACCGGCTGATAGGATGTCACCATCGTGCCAACCGATCCCACCCAACTGCCCGGGCTTGCGCTAAGATCGCTGCACTGGCTGGCAAGCCAATAGCCCGCCGAGGCCGCCAGAGTATGCACCAAACCATGCACCGGTTTCACGGCGACGCAGGCCTGTATTGCCGCCACCGCCGACTGGATGCCCATGACCGCGCCGCCCGGCGTGTCGAAGAACAGCACAACCGCCTCCACCTCATCGCTGACAGCCAATGCCGTCAACGTCTCGGCAACACCATGATAGGTGGACCACCCCAGAAAGCGCTCCAACACCCCTGAATTTGGCGTCAGCACCCCGCGCACCGGCACATAGGCCACGCGCTGATGCACCGCAAAACGCTGTCCGCGCTCCAGCGACACGCCCGCATCGGCCAGCGCGTCCGCCCCGAGGGAGGCATCCAGGGCATCCGCACGCGGCAGATCCATGTTCAACAGCGGCAACCCCGCCTCATGCAGGGCCAGATCCCCACCGCCAACCAAGGCGCCAATCGTGGTTTGCGTCATTCCTCTTTCCCTTTCTTGTCTGCTTTTCCAGCGCTGTCGTCGCGCGTCATGTTCGGGGCCGGGTTCAGCTTGTCGCCCCCCTCCACCTTTGGCAGACCGATTTTCTTGCGCGCCTCATCCGGCGTCATGATTGGCCCACCGACCGCCTTGTGCAGCGCTTCGTTGCGTTCCTTGATCGTCGGTTGCAGCAACGCATCAAAATCATGGCGCAGGAAAAATTCGGCCTCGCGCTCGCGGCGGGTCAGCACAGCCATCGCCATGGTCTGCTCCGCCAGCCCCGACCAATGAAACAGGCAGTCGGTCAGGTAGTCGATTGCCTGCTGTTCACCGTTGGCCTTCACGCCGTATTCCAGCATTTGCAGCTTCGAGGGCGGCATGCGGTAGATTGCGGCAAGCTGCTCGCGGTCAAACTTGCGGCTTTGCAGAAGCTCCTGATCGGCTGCGGTCAGGTCGAGGCTCTTGATGTCATCATCCGGCCCCAGCACCGGAACGCCGTCAGAGTTGGGATTGCTCAGGTGCTCTTTCAGGCGGCGCGCATTGCGCCTGCGCGCTTCATCATCTTCATAGCTATCGCCCATTTTCATGAATGCCTTGGCATGGGCACCTGAAACCGAACGCACAGCCGACTCTTGCGCCGCAAAAGCAAGGCCGACTGTTTCTGCCGCCACCTGCAAAGGCGATCTGCCCGTCCAGCCATCCAGCGCCATATAGCGAAGGTGTACCATAGACCGGCTGGCAACACGGCGCAGATCACCTGCCCCATCGGTGAAATCATAAAACCTGTCACGGCCCGCCCGCAGTGGCGTGCATCCGTCCTGGTCAACCAGCTCGATCATCTCCAGCTCGCCACCACCGTCACGTGGCCCAAAGGCATAGCCATTGCCGCGCAAGGCCCAGGCATAGACCAGCGCAAATCGCATGATCTTTGCGGGCACCCCGGGCGAGGCTTCGACATTCAGGAGGTAATTCGCCGGATGCTCGCGCACCCGCACCTCCTGCCCGTCCGACTGGCGCTGCCACAGCTTCAACGGCACTTTTGAGAGATCCCCGGCGATATTGTTGCAGCAGGCAAAAATTGTGCCGTGCTGCTCCCCCCTCTGCGGCGTCACGCGCGGCAGTTTTGCAGAGAGTTTCGGCCCACCGCCCCAACCGATTTCGGTGATCCACGGTTGCGGTGTGGCAGTGCCCGAGGTCTCTGCCTCTGCGGCAGCCGCCAGCACCGGCGGCTCAACCCGCGCCTGCGCGGGCACCGATGCCCCGGCGCGACTGATCTCCAACCCCAGAAACTTCATACCACTTCGACCTCGCGCGCTTTGCGTTTCTCTTCCCCGACCTCAGCGCGCCCCAGCGCCATGATCGCTGCCACCGCCGCATCAATACGCCCCGTGGACTTTTTCTTGTTCGGCTTCACGTTCTCGGCGGCATCCTCGTCGCGGTGAACGTTGCCCACCTGCCAGCCCAGAACTGGATTGCCGCCGTGGCGGATCTTGTTCTGCGCAATTCTTTCCTCGAACCGCTTCATCGGATTGGACATCGAGGCATACCCCTGGCGATGCTCGACCATCGGGAACCGCCGCTTGTCCAGCTTGTCGGCCAGGTACTTCATCCCCCACGGGTCATAGGCGACCTCCTGGAGATCAAAGTGCTTCCTGATCCACTCCAACCGATCCGCAATCTGGTCTTCGTCAATCGTCCCGCCCTTGTGGACTTCCAGCCAGCCCTGATCGCGCCAGCCGACGTATTCCCGCTTTTCGGTCTGCGCCCGCTGGATGAACCCTTTCGGCCCCTCCGGCAAAAAGGTGTAGGTGATGAGATAGATCAGCCCATCGACGGGCACCGCGACCACGATCGCGGTGGTATCCACCTTGTTGGACAGATCCAGCCCGACCCAGGCCTTGCGCCCGTAGAGCATCGCCGGATCAAACGGGGCCGAGGCCGTACCCTTGTCCCAGACATCCGGTGCAATCCAGGTCTGCGCCCCTTCGGTCCACAAGTTCAGGTGGAAGCGGCGAAAGTTCGGCATCTTCCCCGCAATGGCCAGCGCGGATCGCAGCGTGGACTGCATTGCCTCGACCTTCTTGCTCACCCCCAGGTTCGGGTTTCCCATCGCCCAGGCCACCGGATCAGAAGGGTCGCAATCGGGGGCTGGCTCCGCCACATACCCGAAAAAGCTGTCGTCGGTGACCTTGCCGCGCAGGACACTCTCTGCATACCCCCGGATCTCGCCGCAGAGCGAATTGCGATCTTGGCCCGCAGTGGTAATCACCCAATCAATCGGCTGATCCCGCGCAATCATACTCTCGACGATGGTGTCGGCCAGCTCGCGATCCGTCCAGCGGTGCATTTCGTCCCGCGCCAGGAAGGACGGGTTGATGCCGTCCGAACTGTCGCCGTCACGGCTCAGACACGCGATAGAGCCATCCGTGCGCGGCGTTTCAATCGACGTGCGCCAGACCTTCATAAACTGGCCAAGGAAAGGTGAGCGCTTGATCATGCGCTTCATTTCCTTGAACAGCAGCCCTGCCTGATCTTTTGTCGTCGCCGCGCAGTACCCCTGCGGCGCGGCCTCACCGTCGAAGAGCTGTGTAAACAGCATCGGCACGCCTGTGTCGGTGGTCTTGCCGTTCTTCTTACCCACCTGGTGATAGGTGGACCGGAACCGCCGCAAGCCGGTGTCCCGATGCTTCCACCCGAACACCGACCCGTGCCGGAACTCTTGCCACGGCTCCAGAACCAGGGGCTTGCCCCCCATCGGGCCGGTGGTGTGTTGCAGCATCCCGGCCCAGCGGATGATCCGGCTTGCGGCCTCGCAATCAAAGTACAGCCCGCGATCCGCGCCGGTTTCCAGATCCAGAAGGTGACGCTCGCACGCCATGCGGACCATATCACCGGCGACGATGTCCCCCTCTACAACCCGGACAGCATAGCGCGAGACCGGGTGGTCAATCGGTTCCATTGAGCTGCTTCATGACCTCATCGAAGAGATCGCCCTGCGATCCGGCGCCGAGGCGTGCCTCATCAACTGGAGAGAGGCCAAACAATGCCGCATCCCGCCGCATCGTGGCAGCCGACGCTTCCTGAAGTTTCAGCGCCGGGTGGTGCCGTTTCTGGTTGCCGTTGCGCCCTTTGCCCGTGTCATAGAACTGACCTTCCATCGCCACCGTGTTGGTCGAGGTGATGAAGTTCGCCACCGCCACGCAGTAGCTGGAAAACTGGTATTTGAAGAGCAGCTCCATCCGCTCTTTCTTGACCAGTTCCGGCACCAGCTCATCCCAGACATCGCGGGCGATTTCGTCCATCCAATCCGGTGCAGCCGGAACTTCTTTCGGCATATCCCCCTTCATGGGAATGACATTTTCAAGATTTGGCTTGCGCCCCTTCATGTGCCCCCCCTTTCAAAGTGGGTTTTTTTCCTCAATTTCCCGCGCACGAAAACAAAGGTATCCCCGCCGGTTTCGGCGTTACCGCGCTCGATTTTCAGATACCCCCCGGTCACCCGTGGAAGACCTCGCGCGCAGTCTTGCGGCTGTGGCACCGGTGGCAGAGGGCCTGCCAGTTGGAGCGATCCCAGAACAGTTTCGGATCACCCTTGTGCGGGATGATGTGATCAACATCAGTGGCGGCCTCGATCACACCTAATTCGCCGCAGTCCACGCACAGCGGGTGCTGCCGCAGGTAAGCGATACGCGCCGCCTTCCACCTGGGATCGGCATAGAGAACACGCGCCGCAATCGCCGCCTCCGAGGTCTGTGCCTTCGCACGCCGTACTTTCAGCTTTTCCTGACGATCCGCCTCATGTTGTTCGCAATGCGACAGCCCAGGCAAAGCGAACTCCTCGCAACCTGACGCCGCGCAGATCTTCAACCGCGCCACGAGATAAGCCCCTCGATGTTCTGAAAGCCCAAATGAAACGCGCCCGAAGCAAGATCTCTGCTTCGGGCGCACGTTGGGTGACTGCAATATGTCAATTGGGCTAGGATTTCGTCAAGCGGTTTTCTTCCATGGAGCGCTTGGAGGCATAGTATTAGTCACCTCGTGAGAGGTTAAGTGGCTGATTTGAAGCGCTGATTTGATTTCCAACAAGGCCGACCACCATTGCAAATACCTTCGCCGCATGGCTGCAATCTCTCGCGCAGTTGGGCGAATATCGATTGGACAGTAGAGCACCGGCTCCATCTCGATACTCCCGTTTCGCTTGCGTCGGGCCTGATGCGGCCAGCCCATTGCCCCGAGTTCCGCAGCATCTGACGTGCGCGCCCGCGTTCCGTGCCGATTGGTCGTGGTGGCAACGGGGCTTGCCCTCAGTTCAGCCTGCCATTCAGGAACCCGGCCAGCGCGCGCAAGTTCTGCAATCCAGATCGCCATGCGCCGACCACCGCAACTCTCGGGCAGGACTGCCAGGGTCGAAGCCACAATATCAGCGTCATGATGGGATGGTGATGTGCCACCACCCTGAACCCGACAGCCGAGCCGCGCCTGCTCCATTAGTATGTATTCCATACCGACACCCGGCTTTGCTCCAGTCTCGCGCTCGATCTCGTCGAAGTCTATGCCAACTTTCTCACGCTGGAACGCCCACTCGATAAGCTGACGCACCGAAACAGCGCGTTTGGTCGCAGCTTCATGGGCACTGTTGCGAATTGCGACCGTCAACGCTCACCTACCTCTGCGACCAGAGCCGCAATCCGTTGGCACTTGTCCTGCGCTTGCCGCCGCGCCTTCCGGAAATTCCATTCCGCTTCCGTCAACGTTCCGCCGCGGGCAACGTGTTCATCTTGGCGGACGATCTGGCGGCGGGCATCTTCGGCCCGGGAGCGGATTTGCTTGAGATCATATTCGCGCGGCCAGATGCGGGACTTGCGCAAATGCCCCAGAAGCTCCGGCGCCCAGCCTTCCGCGAGCGCGGACTGCCCCAGGCCATCAGAGAACACGGCCCGAAACAGTGGTGATGCATCATCCGGTGGCGGCTGGATCGCAGCGGCCCACTGCAGGATTTTCGCCGCGATGGGAAACTGATCCTGATTTTTCCCGGCAGGCATACTCGCGGCCTGTTCCGCCAACGCCTGCAAGTTGAGATCGCTCATATAGGCAAGCTTGCTACACAGATCCGCGATCATCGCCTCAAACTGCGCGACCGTCAGCTTGGTCGGCTTGGCCAGCCCCAACCGCACCAATGGTTCGACCAGCAACCGCCTTACCCGCGCCTCACCGGCGGCCTGTTCCTTTGCATCCATTTCTGCACCTCATTTCTCAGCTGATCCGAGTTATCCACAGCCACCGACGTCAAAGTGTCCGGCGACTGTCCTTCTGTTTTGTTATGTCTCTGTCTCTATCCCTGTCGTGCAGGACAGTCTGAGACTGTCCGAGACTGTCTTGAACTGTCCGCCGGACAGTCTTGGACAGTGTCAGGACAATGTTCGGTGAGTTCCGGAGCGCGCCTGGCCGAGGTCGAACATATGCGTTGACCAGGACTGCATGGCGCGTTCGATCCAGGTGGCGTTGCGGTATTCGCAGCCCTCCTGGACAAGCCACTCATCCATCCAGCGAATGGCGGCGTCATTCTTCGCGAGCTCCGCGTGGTAGCCCGCCACGGTAGAGCGCAGCCTCTGCAAGCGCTTGGCGGCGTTGGCCGCCTCATGCTTGGCGCGGTTGTCCTCTTTCCGCGACAGCGCCTCGGTGAGTGTGCGCAACACCATCGGGTGCATCAGACGCACCTCGCCGCCCTCGCAGATGCAGGGTGTCCATTTGTGCAGCGGGCCATAGTCCAGCTTGCACAACGCCCGAAAGTGCCCGGGATCGACCAGCAGCAACTTGGCCAGCGTCTCCAGATCCTGCGGCACCGTACCGACCGGCGTCTGATCGTATGAGATATTGATCAGATCGAAGTAGAGCGCCCGACATTCCGGCGTGCCCTTGAGCCGCATATCGGAGTTAAGCCAGCGCCGCCGTTCCCAGGCCATGAAGTAATGGCTGTCGAGCCGGTCCTCTGCCCTCAGCGGATATTCCGGCAGATCATCGGTCGAGACCACACGAATAGATCGCTCTTCCATCATGACGTCCGCCTCCGGGCGCTCAAACCCCACGGGGCTGTGTCGACGCGAAGGATCATCATGACACCTCCTGCGGTAGATCCTCGGGATCGCAAGCAATATTGTTCAAAGGAGATACTGATGCTCGAAGAACAGATTGCAGCGCTTCAACAGCACCTGGAACTTCTCCAAGCGCAGAATGACGAATACAAGACTGCTCTGAGCGCCCTGCGTCCAATCGTGTCCAAATGCCTGCCTCCGCGAGAACGTCGAAAACTTCTGCAGGCAGTGACGCAGTCAAAATCGCCGCTTCAAGTGCAGATTTGGCGCTTTGTTCTGGGGGAAGTAGAGTCCCTGCATCAGGGTCATCTGGATCTGCGCAAATAGTAGCCAACAGATGAGCGCCGACCCCTTGTTCGGCTTGGTATTCATGATGAAAGCGCACGCAAATTTCCGCGATCCATTCGAAGATCGGCGCGAGCTCGGCGGGTCGAGGTGGTGCACTCCTGGTCATGCCGCCACCCCGAAAAGGCTGGTAAGCTCGTCATCCAGTGCTTCGATCATCTGAGGGCCGTTGTCCGGTGCATCGCTACGCGCGACCTTGCGATAGCGCCCGCTCCAGCCGCGATACCGGCACACCTGAGAACAGGTCTGCATCGAGGCGCCGGTGAATTTGGCCATTTCGCGCAGGGTGCATTCCCCGGCGGTGTCCTCGATCAGCCACCAGATCTGAAACGCAATCCGCTCAATGCGGGGTGAAATGGTCTGCGCCATCATGCGGCCCTCACCAATTGATCCTGGAAGAACGCCGCCGCTCCGGGATCGGTCAGGATCATCAGCAAAGCGGTATGGCTGGCGGGCGCTGTGACCGCGCCCCACCAGTTGAGCGCGGTCTGAAACGACACGTCGCAAAACAGCGCCACCTCGCGCGGGCTGTGAAACCGCGCGTGGAAATAGGCCGACCAAAGGTCAGGCGCGCTGACCTTCAGCGCATAAGGGTCCAACTGATTTGACCAAGACGCTTGGTCAGCTGACGTGCCAGGCTGGTCGCATGGCAGATCATTGTTCACGATCAGGGTTAGACGCGGGCGGCTCATGCGGCTGCGCCCTTATCCGTATCGGGCAATCTGTTTCGCACCCAGTTTTGAGCCTTCACAGCGCCATTGGTTGCATTCTCAATCCGAACGGCCAACGCCAGCCCAGGAAGAGAGTGACCACTAGAAAGTCTCGAAATCACACCTTGAGTGACACCGACCCTCGCGGCGAACTCTGATTGGGTAACCCCGGCTTCAGTTAGGTATTCAGAGAGGTTCATCATGCGGACAATATTCCGGAGCGGAATATTCTCGTCAAGAATAATTATTCCTGAGGGTGTTTTGCCTCCTCGACGCTCTAGTGGGATATTCACAGCATGAGTGCGACCAAAAGACTTCGACAGCTGAAGGGCTGGAACCAAAGCACCCTCGCGAAGGCTGCAGGTTTAGAGCAATCGACTATTTCCAAGATTGAAAGAGGCTGGGATGGTGCGACCATACGCAGCATGAAGCTCATCGCTCAGGCTCTTGAAGTCCCGCTCTACCAACTGTTCTCAGAAGAGCAGGACAGCTCAGAGCTCAAACTTATTGAGGTGTTTCGCGATCTTCCTGAGGATCGGCAACAGGGTTGGCTGGACATGGCGCAATCGGTATTAGACCGGAATCAAACAAAGCCTGAATAAACTCGCTCAATTGATCTGGGGTCATGCTACCTAGCGCGAGCCTGAATTTCTCTTCTTTCATAGTACTACCTCGGCCCTCCCACCTGGGCGGCATGACTCCTCGTCTTCGATTTGCGTTGTCAAACTCGCGCTGTTCACAGTGCCGAGATCACACTCCGGCGGCTGCCTACAATGCCCTTTAGTCCTGACAGGACTATTTATTCTTGACAGACATATTCTCACCAGGAATATTATCCTACATCAACCGATGGAGGATTGAATGCAAGACAGACTGGAAACCGTGCTGCGGGACGCGCAGCAGATCGCAGGCTCGCCCGAGAACCACCTCGACAGCCCGCACCTCTTCACAACTGCATGGGCAACACTGAAGGCCGCACGCGGCCAGGGCTTTGACCCCGCGCGCCTGCGGGCTGCGCATCTGATTGAGCGCCCGGCGCCGACGCCAGAGCCGACCGAGCAGGTTCTCGACCGTGTCGGCCAGAAGGTCCGCCGCGTCATGGCAGATCGCCAGATCACCCCACACGGCCCCCATGCGGCGTAAGGCGAGACGCACCCGCAATGACAAACCCTATCTCTCACGCTTCCGCATCCATGGCGGACGCATCCCGAGGGCCCCGCCCCTCTGAGACCAAAGAACACACGCGGCGCGTTCGAGGATTGCGCGCCGACGACTGTCCCGAGGTTTCGCACCGCTCCTGCGGTGCGGATCTGGCGCGGGCGGATCAATCCTCCAAGTTGCCCACCGCCCGCGCATCATCCACCGAGATCACCCCCCTCGCGTTCTATGCCGCGTCGGAGATCCTCAGAGCGACACCGATGCATCAGAGGTCCGAGCAATTCGCGAGCCTTGGCGGGCGCATGACTGCGCCGATGTCAGACGCATGGGTCTATGACGAGGCGCTCTGGCTGGTCGAGCTGATGGGCATTCAAAGCACCGGCACATCCCGCCAAAGCGCCCTGAGCCGCTGGATCAAGAACGCCTCCTCGCGCGTGCCCCGCCGCGCTAGCGATGGCCGTCCGGATTGCCCCCACAACGGCCAATCGCCCGCACCGACTTTGGTGCAAGGTGGCCTCAATGGCTAAAGCACTGGTCGCCTGCGAAACCAGCGGCATCATGCGTCGCGCTCTGCTGGCGCTCGGCCATGACGTCTGGTCCTGCGACATCGAACCCGCCGAGGATCGGACCAATCGACACATCATCTGCGACGTCCGTGACGGCATCCTACATGAGGGTTGGGATCTGCTAGCGGTCATGCACCCGCCCTGCACGCGTCTGTGCCGCTCTGGTCGCCGCTGGATGTCCGGGCCGGGCAAATGGACCCACCCCAAGAAATTGCCGAAGGGGCGGAGCTGGGCGGATCTCAAAGCCGAGTTTGAACTGGGCGTCAGCATCTTCACCGCTTGCTGGCAAGCACCCATCCCCTGCCGGGCCATTGAAAACCCGGAAATGAATGACCTCGCCCGCGACCGCATGCCCGCAGACCTACCCGCACCCAGCATCGTACAACCGTTCCAGTTTGGTGATCCGGCCTACAAGGCAACAGGCTGGTATCTGGACGGGCTGTCACCGCTGCGCGAGACAAATCGACTGCCGGAGCCCGAACGGCTCTCCGCCGAATGGAAGCACTGGAACCGCGTGCATCGCATGCCGCCGGGACCGGAACGCACTCGCCTGCGCAGTCGCTCCTTCGAAGGCATGATGAACGCTGCCGCGCGCCAATGGGGCGCCGAGGCGGACACAGGACGGGCGAGAGTCGAGCGAGGTGCAGCATGACGCCACTCACACTGAAACGGGAGAAAAGAGATGCCTGACATTCAACCCAAGCCATTCACTCCCGACCAGCTCGCCAAACGCTGGGGCTGCTCCGGCGAAACCGTCCGGCAACTGGTGAAACGAGGCGAGTTGCGTGGATTCCGCATCGGTCGCATGATCCGCATTCCACAAAAAGAAGTAGAGGAATTCGAATGCCAGACGTCAACATTGGAAGACTGCGCGGCGGCTTGTGCGTCTACTGGACGGGGCCGGACGGAAAGCGAGTGCGTCGTAAACTTGAAGCACGCACCAGAAAGGAAGCAGAATCCGAGGCGATAGAGGTCTATCGCGCGGCCACATTCTCGAGCCGCCCACAGAACCCGACCATTGCGCAAATTTGGGAAGCCTACCGGGAAGACCTCGAGGGCAAGCCCACGGCTGAGACGATGAAGTGGACCGGGAAAGCAATTCTGCCCCACTTCGGACATCTGCGCCCCGACAACGTGGTGAAAAAGACCTGCATCGAGTACGAGGCGCTGCGCCGCGCAGCAGGCAAGAGCCAGGGCACCATCCACACCGAACTCGGCCACCTTCGGTCAGCTCTGAAATTCGCCTGCGACACCAGGATGATCGAAACTGCGCCGAAGATATGGCGCCCTGCCAAACCCCTGACCGACAAGCGCATCCTGTCAGCTGGTGAAGCCCGCGCATTGATCGATGGTGCAATTGAACCCCACATCAGGCTCGCTCTCATCCTGCTTCTCGGCACCGCAGGGAGGGTTGGCGCTGTCCTGGATCTCACATGGGACCGGGTCGATTTTGACCGGGGCACCATCAATCTGAGGCTCGAAGGCTCCCAGACCAGGAAAGGCCGCGCCGTCGTGCCGATGAACCCAAGCACCCGCGCTGCGCTGGATGTGGCGTATCGAGCCGCCCTCTCAGAACATGTCGTCGAATATGCCGGCGGACAGATCAAGTCGATCCGCAAGGGGTTTCAAGGTGCGGTGACCAGGTCGAAGATCGGGCATGTTCGGATCCACGATCTGCGGCACACGGCGGCGGTAACGATGCTGGCCAGTGGTGTGCCGTTGGAAAAAGTGAGCCAAGTTTTAGGTCACAGCAACACAGCAATCACGTTCTCGACCTACGGTCGCTACCTGCCGGAACACATGACCGACGCCGTAAATGTTCTGGACTTTATGAACCTCAAAGCGCACCGCTAGGTTCACACGACCAAGGAACACTTTGTATATCAGTGCGGAGATTAGATAAATCTCATTGTTTTCAAGGGGTAAGATGGTGGGTGATAAGAGATTTGAACTCCTGACATCTTCGATGTGAAC
>NZ_JAKRFC010000026.1:0-26409 GCF_022348205.1 Epibacterium sp. MM17-32
GATCTCCGGCCGCGGTACCGTTGTGACCGGCCGTGTGGAGCGTGGCGTGATCAACGTTGGCGACGAAATCGAAATCGTCGGCATCCACGACACCAAGAAGACCACCTGCACCGGTGTGGAAATGTTCCGCAAGCTGCTGGACCGTGGTGAAGCCGGCGACAACATCGGCGCGCTGCTGCGCGGTGTCGACCGTGACGGCGTTGAGCGTGGTCAAGTTCTGTGTAAGCCGGGCTCCGTGACCCCGCACACCAAATTCGAGGCAGAAGCATACATTCTGACCAAAGAAGAAGGCGGCCGTCACACCCCGTTCTTTGCGAACTACCGTCCGCAGTTCTACTTCCGCACCACGGACGTGACCGGCACCGTGACCCTGCCGGAAGGCACCGAGATGGTGATGCCGGGCGACAACCTGAAGTTCGAAGTTGAACTGATCGCCCCGATCGCGATGGAAGACGGTCTGCGTTTCGCCATCCGCGAAGGCGGCCGCACCGTCGGCGCCGGCGTCGTGTCGAAGATCCTAGCGTAAGCCAGGATCGCATCGACGCGCCATACGGACTGTGTCGAAGATCCTCGCGTAAGTCTCGCGAAGATCTGAGAATAGAGAGGGCCTCCCAACGGGAGGCCTTTTTTTGCTGTCAGGAAGCCTGCCACGTGTTTTGCCCGGTCGCCGGTGCCGCACTGAGCTGCGTCATGCGCTGAGGGCAAATTCCCTGCACGGAACGCCAACTTCCCTCTTGCACAGCCTGCCCGTCTGGCATAGGAACTGCCGCACTACAGGGGTATAGCTCAGTTGGTAGAGCGACGGTCTCCAAAACCGTAGGTCGCGGGTTCGAACCCTGCTGCCCCTGCCAGTATCCTCCCGCACAAAAGCCGTTTCAACGTTTGGCCAAGGCCCCGTTTGCGGGGGCGGCGCAAGTGCCTGCGGTCTCTGACGCATTGGTGAGGCGATTTTGCGCGTGCTCGGCCCATGTCTGGGCTACGTACACCCTAGGGGTAGCAGAGCTGTACGGGTGCTTGTCACAGAAGAGCAGCGCGACGGATAGGGGCGACCCAATGGCAACAGCCTGTCAGA
This sequence comes from Epibacterium sp. MM17-32, assembly GCF_022348205.1. Lineage (NCBI taxonomy): Bacteria > Pseudomonadati > Pseudomonadota > Alphaproteobacteria > Rhodobacterales > Roseobacteraceae > Epibacterium > Epibacterium sp. MM17-32. Next base: position 1,073 of record NZ_JAKRFC010000026.1, read on the forward strand.
TCGTCCCGTACAGCCGATTTGGTTGTCTTGTGCCGGCAGCTTGCCTCTCGGAGCGGATGGCGTGCCGGGGAGGTCGGGAGTGCCTAGGGCGGGTCTGATGCGGCCGGGTCGATCACTTCGAGCAGGTCGCCCGGCTGACACTCCAGCGCAGCGCACAGCTTGGCGAGGGTTTCAAAGCGAATCCCTTTGACGCGGCCAGACTTCAGAAGGCTCAGGTTCTGTTCGGTGATGCCGATCTCCTTGGCCAGTTCGCGCCCTCTGACCTTGCGCTGCGCCATCACGACATCCAGCCTGACAATGACTTCCATCAGACAAACGCTTTGTTTTCTTCTGCGGCGCTTGCGGCCTCATGCATGGCCCAGCCGATCACCACCAATACGCCGGCGACAAAGAAGAAGTTGAGATCCTCCGTTCCAAATCCCAGCGCCAGCACGCGTTCGCCCGGCGGTGCGGACCAGCTCATCAACGCGGTGACGAGCGGCTGGAGCAGGATGCGGGAAGTGGCCATGCACAGCAGGGCCAGGCCGCTTTTCTTGATCAGCGTGGCGCAATTGGCGGTCAGGACTTCGCGCTCCATGTAGCAGCGAAACAGCCTGCGCAGCAGCAGGATCGCCCAAATGGCAAAGCCGGTGGGTATCAGGCTGAAGGCGAAGCCCAGCCAGAACACTGGTCCGACCACGATTACCCCGGCGGGAACCTGAAAACTTGTCAGTTCGACGGTGTCGGGGTCGGTGGCAAAGAGAAAGCCGACGACAATGACCGCGACGACGATGCAGATGACAAAGAGCGTGGAGAGCAGGTGCAACCACCAGGACAAGCGGGACAGGCGATGTTCACCCATGTGAAACCTCATAGCGTTGTAGATATGTGCTTATCGCATTTGGGCTGATTCTTATCGTTTTGCGATAAATAATTGCTGCTATGGGTGATCTTCTGACGTGCTACATTCTCTAAGCGCTTTGCCGCGCGGGTCACGTGTTCGCGCAGCAGGCACCTGTCGTCCCGAGGGCGGGGAAGCGGAGTGAGCGGAGGATGGGGCGTTGCGACGCCGCGTTGCAGCAGCGCATGAGCTGCGCTGCCGGCATGAGCCCGGTGGCGAGCCCCCCGGGGCGCGGCGTGTATGGCGCGCAGGTCCATAGGGGATGCACCGGCGCGCCAGTTTCAGCGGAGTTATTCGGCGGCGATCACGGCGGATGCGGGCCCGCTTTGCGCATGGTCGTTCGCAAGCAGCGTCAGATGTGTCGGCGCTTCGCCGGTCCGCCAGCGTTCGAAGGCCGCGTCGAAGGCGGCTTCCAGATGGCGGGCGTAGCCTGCGCTGTCAAACAATGGCGCCATGCGGCGGTTCACCATCAGCTTGCTGCGCAGGGACAGCAGATGCTCCGGATCCATCGCAAGCGCATATGCGCGGTCTTCGTAATCTGCCTCGCTGTCCGCGATCAGTTCCGGCAGGTTGGCCGCGCTGACGAGGCTGGCGCCGACCCTTGCGGCAAACTGGCGCCCGGGCAGGGTGAGCACCGGCAGGCCGGCCCAGAGCGCGTCGCTGCAGGTTGTGTGGGCATTGACCGTAAAGGTGTCGAGAAAGAGATCTGCCACCTTCTGCCGCGCCAGATGCTCATCCTGGGCCATGCGTTCGGCAAAAATCAGTCGCGCGGGATCGACGCCACGGGCGGCGGCCTCGCGGCGCAGATTGGCTTCTGATGTCGGACCACTGGAGAGCAACCACAGGACGCTGCCCTCGACCTGACTCAGCAGGCGCATCCAGACGTCGTACTCGCGCGGGGTGACCTTGTAGCTGTTGTTGAAGCAGCAGAAGATGAAGCCTTCTTCGGGCAGGCCGCAATCCGCGCGGGTGAACTGGCGCGGCGCGATGTGGCGCTGGTCGTCATTGGGTTGATAGCTGTGGGGCAGGCGGATCAGATGTTCTTCGAAGTGGCGCTCGCTGCCCGGGGGGCTGACCACATTGTCGGTGATCACATAGTCGATCGCGGGGGTGCCCAGAGAGCCGGGATAGCCGAGGTAGGAGATCTGCACCGGCGCCAGCCGTTCGGCAAAGAGGGGCGCGCGGGTGCCACCGGTGAACCCCTTGAGGTCGATGGCAATGTCCAGCTGCTGCTCACGGGCGAGGGCGACCAGGTCCTGATCCGACAGACCAGAAACCTCATGGAAGTGTTCGACACTGGTGCGGGCCAGCGCCTGCTGGCTGTCGTCGCGCTCCGGCCCGTAGGAAAACGCGTGGATCTCAAAACGGGAGCGGTCGTGTTCGCGCAAAAGACCAGACATCAGATACATGGTCGCGTGACTGTGGAAGTCGGCAGAGAAATAGCCGATGCGCAGTCGGGGTGGCCGGATCGAGGGGCGCTCCCGGTCCGGAGGCGCGGGCAGGCGGGCGCAATAGATCGGGCTGGCGTAGGCCTGCGTGCGCAGGCGCAACAGGTCCGGGTTGTCTTCCAGGGCCAGAGCGGTGAAGGGCGACACCGGACTGCCGCGCAATCCCAAGTGGCGGCGATGGGTCTGATAGTCGTCCACCCAGCTGAAATCGTTCAGCATCGCCGTGACAAAGAGCTTGTAGGCCCGGGCGCGGTCATCCTCGGGATTGGCCTCCAGCAGGATGTCAAACTGTGCGGCCGCCGCCTCGTAGGCGCGGTCGAGATAGAGCATCTGGCCGAGGTTGTAGCGCGCTTCGAGCAGCCCCGGGGCGCGTTCCAGCGCCTCCTCATAGAGTTTGCGTGCGATTTCGGTCTCGCCCAGGTGCCGTTTGGCATTGGCCAGATTGTAGCGCAGAATCGCGTTGTCGGGGGCCCGGCGAACCGCGGCTTCCAGCAGGGGCGCCGCCTCGTCGATGCGTCCGCAGGCGGTCAGGAAATTGGCAAAGCTGTTCAGCGTCATGACGTGGTTGGCGTCGAGGTTGAGCGCCATGCGGAAATGGGTCTCCGCGTCTGCGGCGCGATTCTGCTGCACATACACATCCGCCATGCCCAGATAGGCGTCGGGCTGGCGCGGCGCCAGTTCACGGGCGCGGTTGAGGCAGGTTAGCGCATCGTTCAACGCCCGGCGGCGCAGGTGGCACAGGCCTTGCAGTGTCCACAGGAAGGCGGAGTCGCGATAGGCGGTCAGCAGTTTGGCGCAGGCGGCACTGGTATCGTCGTATTGCCCGGCGTCATAAACGATGGAGAGATTGCGGGCCAGCTCCGCGGGCAGCGGGTCGGCCTCCGGATCGGGGTGCAGTTGGATGGGGGGCGGGGTGGTCGGTCTGTGGGGGGCTTCTTGCGAAGCGGTCTGGGACAGGAGGTCAGCGTTCTGCAGAGCGGGTGCAAGGGTCATGGAATCCAATCTCGTGTTCGCGCACTATGTCCCCGGTCGGACCTGTCGAGGGACAGGAAGGCGGTTCTGCCTGCCGGTGCTGAAACTGTCGTCCCAAACAATTAAGATTGAATTGACCTCAACCGACCTGCATTCCCGGGACGGGGCCTTGAATTTACCGGGCTGCTCGGTTACATCGCGCTCCAGTCGACAAGAGAGAGTGTGAGAGCCCGATGGCCACCATCAATCCCGTACAGTTCATCCAGCAGGTGCGCGCCGAAGTCAGCAAGGTTGTCTGGCCGACCCGCCGCGAGGTTCTGCTGACCACGGTCATGGTGTTCATCATGGCGGCGCTGACTGCTGTGTTCTTTGCGCTGGTGGACCTGTTGATCCGCACCGGGCTGAACGGCATTCTCGGGATGTTCGGCTAAGGAGCCTGCCCGAGTGTGCGATGGCGGTCCGTGCGCCGTTGCCTCTTGATCTTGCCCGCGCACAGGGATAGGTCAGCCGATACTGGATGAGGCGTGCGGCGATTCGCACGCCGATTTTTGTTGGACCGCAGCCAAAGGCTGCACGGAGATACGCGGCAAGGCCCGCAGGGAACAAGAAGGACGAGCAGGTTCATGGCGAAACGGTGGTATTCGGTCAGCGTTCTTTCGAACTTCGAAAAGAAAATCGCAGAACAGATTCGCACCGCGGTCGTGGAGCAGGGTCTTGAGGACGAGATCGACGAGGTTCTGGTTCCCACCGAGGAAGTGATCGAAATTCGTCGGGGCAAGAAAGTCTCGACCGAGCGCCGCTTTATGCCGGGCTACGTGCTGGTGCATATGGAGATGTCCGATCAGGGCTATCACCTGATTTCCTCCATCAACCGCGTCACCGGCTTCCTCGGCCCGCAGGGCCGTCCGATGCCGATGCGCGACGCCGAAGTGCAGGGCATCCTGGGCCGCGTCGAAGAAGGTGTCGAGGCACCGCGCACGCTGATCTCTTTCGAGGTGGGCGAGAAGGTCAAGGTCAACGACGGCCCGTTCGAGGATTTCGACGGTATGGTCGAGGGCGTCGACGACGAGAACCAGAAGCTCAAGGTCACCGTGTCGATCTTTGGTCGCGAAACCCCGGTGGAGCTGGACTTCACACAGGTCACCAAGCAGGCCTGATCGCCGCGAGTATCGGCGCGCTATCCTTAATTCCCATTGGGAACCTGACGATCGGCCCCTAGAGTGGGGCCGATTTTGTTTTGTCCCATTGGAGGCCCGCGCCCATGAAACTGCTCGTCGTGTCGACGAATGCTGCCCTGACCATGGGCGGGGAGGCGATGAAGGCGCTGCAATACATGCAGCAGCTGCTGGCAGATGGACGCGATGCCACGCTGATTACCCACGAACGCTGCCGCGACGCCTTGGCCGGAGAGCTGCCGGCGGATCGGGTGATCTATGTGCGTGACAGCACCCTGATGAAGGCCTGTTGGCGCACGCCGGGGCTGGCGCGATTTGTGAACAGTTTTTTCCATCTCGAGGTCGCCCGGATCTGTCGCGGCTTTGATCCCGCTCAGGTGGTGATCCATTACCTGTGCCCGATTTCCCCGGTGGAGCAGCGCTTTCCGCCAAAGGGCTACCGCTATGTGATCGGGCCGCTGTCGGGCAATATCTTCTATCCTCCGGGGTTCCGGCATCTGGCCGGGCGCGGATTGCGGATGCAGCAGCGCGTCTATCGACCGCTGCAACAAGCGCTGGCACTGGTGTCGCGACAGTTTGCCCGCGCGGATCGGGTTCTGGTCTCGGGCTATGACCGCACGCGAGAGGCGCTGGGCTGGGCCGGTTGCCCCGAGGGGCGCATGCTGGATGTCTGGGACGCCGGGCTCAGCGATGACCTCCTCGCGCGCCCGCGCATGCGCCCGGCCGACAATCCCGCGCATTTTGTCTGGATTGGCCGCATGGTGCCTTACAAGGGCGCGGATCTGGCCATTTGTGCCCTGTCTCAAGCGCCGCAGGAGGCGCGCCTCACGCTATACGGTGATGGGCCGCAACGCACAGAGCTGGAGGCGCTGGCGCGCGATCTCGGCCTTTCTGGGCGGGTGACATTTGCGGGCTGGCTTGCGCATGAGGATCTGTCGCAGGCACTGGGCCAATACCGCGCGCTCCTGTTTCCGAGCCTCAAGGAAGCAAACGGCATCATCGTGCAGGAATGCATGGCCATCGGCCTGCCGGTGGTCCCCTTGCGTTGGGGCGGCCCCCTTGGGCTGGCCACGGAGGAGGAGGCGCTGTTTGTCGAGGCAGGGGACGAAGCCCAGGTCGTGCGGGATCTGGCCGCGGCGGTCACGCAGCTGACGCAACACCCTGATCGGGCGGAGGCCCTGTCGAAAGCGGCGCGGATCAAGGCGGAGACCGAGTTCCCGTGGTCTCAGGTGGCGCAGAGCTGGTACGCCGCCGCGCTGGCGGCGCATGCCAAGGCCGCGCCCGATCCTGGCAGCACGGCCGAGCATGCAGCAAAGCGCCGCGCCGGGGGTTGATTCCCGCAGCAATGGGGCGTATCAGCCGCCAATCCGCCCGGTTCCTCAACCGGGTGTGATTCTTGTGGGAGGCCCCGACGTCGCGACGCACGGGGTCGGACCACGCAACGCAAAAGAGCTGACGGGCGCGCCCGGAGGCTGTTGAAAAGGAGACAACCAGATGGCTAAGAAGCTTGCTGGTACGATGAAACTGCAGGTTCCTGCAGGTCAGGCAAACCCGTCCCCGCCGGTTGGTCCGGCGCTGGGTCAGCGCGGCATCAACATCATGGAATTCTGCAAGGCGTTCAACGCCAAGACGCAGGAAATGGAGCCCGGCGCTCCGTGCCCGACCGTGATCACCTACTATCAGGACAAGTCCTTCACCATGGACATCAAGACGCCGCCCGCGTCTTATTACCTGAAGAAGGCTGCGAAGATCAAATCCGGCGCGAACAACCCGAGCCGTGAGACCGCAGGCACCGTCACTGCCGCTCAGGTGAAAGAGATCGCCGAAGCGAAGATGAAAGATCTGAACGCGAACGACATCGACGCCGCGATGCAGATCATCCTGGGCTCCGCCCGCTCCATGGGCATCGAGGTGAAGTAAGATGGCAAAGCTCGGTAAACGTACCCGCGCAGCGCGCGAAGCCTTCGCTGGCAAATCGAACCTCACCGTTGAGGAAGCCGTCGCACTGGTGAAGGCAAACGCCAACACCAAATTCGACGAGACCGTCGAAATCGCGATGAACCTCGGTGTTGACACCCGTCACGCAGACCAGATGGTTCGCGGCGTTGTTGGCCTGCCCAACGGCACCGGCAAAACCATGCGTGTTGCCGTGTTCGCACGTGGCCCCAAAGCTGAAGAAGCTCAGGCCGCTGGCGCAGACATCGTTGGCGCAGAAGACCTGATGGAAACCATCCAGGGCGGCACCATCGAATTTGACCGCTGCATCGCAACCCCGGACATGATGCCCGTCGTCGGCCGTCTGGGTAAGATCCTCGGCCCGCGCAACCTGATGCCGAACCCCAAGGTCGGCACCGTGACCATGGACGTGAAAGCGGCCGTGGAAGCAGCCAAGGGTGGCGAAGTCCAGTTCAAAGCTGAAAAAGGCGGCGTTGTGCACGCCGGTGTTGGCAAAGCATCCTTCGACGAAGCCAAGCTGGTCGAAAACGTGCGTGCCTTCATCTCTGCCGTGTCCAAGGCAAAGCCCTCGGGCGCCAAAGGCACCTACATGAAGAAAATCGCTCTGTCCTCCACCATGGGCCCGGGCGTGACCGTTGACGTGGAAGGCGCGGTTTCCGAGTAATCGGACCCCTTCCATGATCGAAAAGAAAGGCGGCGCTGCGGTGCCGCCTTTTTTTGTCCATGATCGCGGGCTAAGCACATGCAGATCGTGGCCGCTGGCGCGGGCGCTAGGGATGGCAGAAAGCCGGGAGCAATGGGGAAGGCGCGGGAATGGCAGAGACCATGATGCCGGTCTGGCGGGTCGGGGCGATCATGAACGAACCCCTCGCCGAGGTGCTGAAGTTCTGCGCCTGGTACCTCGCGCAGGGCGCCGATGAGCTGGTCATCTGTTTCGACGATCCGCAGGACCCGGCGCTGGAGGTGCTGTCGCCGCATCTCCGCATCCGCTGCATCCCCTGCACGCCAGCGTTTTGGGCGCAGCTCGGGCTGTCGCCCTCGGAGACCTTCGTTACCCGCCAGAATGCGGCCCTGACCTGGGTCTATCGGCAGTATGCGGACGGCTGGCTGCTGAATGTGGATGCGGATGAATTCCTTTTTGTGGACGGGGGCTCGGTTGCATCGGTGTTGGCGGCGGTGCCGGCGGGCAAGATCTCTGTGCGTGTGCGCACGGCGGAGCGGGTCTTGGTCGAGGGGGTGGATGCGCCGCTGCATTTTCGCCTGCCGATGGGGCGCGCGGTGCGACGCGCGGTCTATGGCGAGGATGCCCCTTTGTTCGGGCCGCGGCGCGAGGGGCTGGTGGGGCATTCGCACGGCAAATCTCTGGTGCGCTGCGGCATCAACGGCCTGGCTCTGCGCCAGCATTGGCCCCGCGGATTGCGCCCGGGGGGTGCCGACGAGATGGTGTTGAGGCCCGAGCATGATGCCTACCTGCTCCACATGATCGGGGCAGACTATGACGTCTGGCGTCAGAAGCTTGACTGGCGTTCTGGTTCGCGCGGATTTACGGACGGGCTGACGGAGCGGGTCGCATCGGCGCTGGCATGTAGCGCTCCGGATGAGGCGCTGCGGGATTTGCATTCTCGTATTCACTGTTCGACGTCTGATCGCCTGAAGCGTATGGAGGCGCATGGGGTGCTCCTGACGTTGAACATGAATATAGATGCGGCCATGCAGCAGCACTTTGGGGTGTCGCTTGCGGATCTGGGCGCATTGGGGGCGAAGCTTTAGGCGCGGCGTGATGCTGGGAGGGTAAAACATGACAACTTGGTCGGTGGTCGCGATCCTCAGGGAGCCTTGGCCGGTGCTGGAGCGTTTCATCGCGTGGCATCTCGCGGCGGGAGCAGAGCGCATGCATCTTGTGTTCGACGATCCGGATGATCCGGCCATCCCGCGATTGGAGGGGATCCCCGCGCTGGATATTCACCCTGCGACGGAGGCCTTCTGGCAGGCGTGCGGCATTGGCAAAGCGGAGCATTTCACCCGGCGTCAGAACAATGCGATGCGCTACCTCTATCAGCGGGCGACCAGCGACTGGGTTGTGAACCTTGACGGGGATGAGCTGGTCTTTTGCCGCGATGGTCGCTTGTCAGATCTGCTCGCCCGGCAGTCGACGGATGTCCGCAGCATCCTGATGGGGGTGGCAGAACATGTGAGGCGCGACGACGCCGCAGAGGCCTGCGATCAGTTCCGGCTCCCCATGTGGCCCGGTCTGTCGCGGCGCATCTACCGGGAGTTCTCTTGTTACATGGAGCCGAACCGGGGGCTGATCGGGCACACAGTGGGCAAAAGTGTTGTCCGAACGGGCCTCCCCTCCAAGCGGTTTCATCCGCACTGGCTGGTCGGCGAGGATGGCAAGCGGATCGTCGACCAGAAAATCACTGCAGAAGACGGCGTCGGTATCCTCCATTACTATGGCGACGATTATGATGTCTGGCGCCGCAAGCTCGATTATCGTGTGGGTGCGCAAGCCCGCAACCGACGCAACGAGATACTCAAGGCGCTGCAGGAGTTCTTGGAGGCCGGGGATGAGGAGGGGCTTCGCGACTTCTACATACGGATGCATTATCTCAATGCCCGTCAGGTGAATTTGCTGGCCTCCCGCGGCCGCTTGTTGGAGGTGGACACCGCGTATCCGCCGCTTTCTGAGCTTGCCTTGTCCTAAGTGCGTGGCATCCGTGCCGTGCCTTTCCGCCCAATTAAGGGGTTGGAAATCCGTGTTGGCAGGACTATAGAACTCCCACGGTGCAAAGCGTGCGATTCGTCGCGCGCTTTGTGCCTTTTCGTCCAAGATGGTGGGTGGCCGGTCGATCAGGCCTTAATTTCCCTCCTGAGACGGGTAAGACCAATGATAGATCGAGAGTTTCCTACTCTCGGGCGACTTTGGCTGAAACCCCGTAAAACGGACTTGACCGCCGTGCCTTTCGGGGTGCGGCAGAAAATGAGCCGGGGCATCTGCCCCTAACTTGGAGAGAACTGTGGATAGAGCCCAGAAAGAGAAAGTGGTCGAGGAACTCGGCCAGATCTTCGAAAGCTCTGGCGTGGTGGTCGTTGCCCACTACACCGGTCTGACAGTTGCCGAGATGCAGGACCTTCGCGCACGTGCTCGTGACGCGGGTGGCTCCGTGCGTGTTGCCAAAAACAGGCTCGCCAAAATCGCCCTCGAGGGTAAGCCGTGTGAAAGCATGTCTGACCTGCTGACAGGGATGACCGTTCTGACCTATTCCGAGGACCCCGTGGCAGCAGCCAAGGTGGCCGAGGACTTCGCCAAGGATAACAAGAAGTTTGAGATCCTCGGCGGTGCAATGGGCGAGAACGCTCTGGACCGTGCAGGCGTTGAAGCCGTGTCGAAAATGCCCTCCCGTGATGAGCTCATTGCTCAGATCACCGGCATGCTCGGCGCACCCGCTTCCAACATCGCCGGCGCGATTGGCGCACCTGCAAGCAACATCGCAAGCATCCTTTCGACCATCGAAGAGAAGGCGGAAGCTGCGTAAGCGGTTGGCACTTATTGACTGGCGTAGGGTGAACTCACCCACGTTGGAACACACATCTGTAAACGGAAAGAGCTGATAAAATGGCTGATCTGAAAGCACTCGCGGAAAGCATCGTTGGTCTGACCCTGCTGGAAGCACAAGAACTGAAAACCATCCTCAAAGACGAGTACGGCATCGAGCCCGCAGCTGGCGGCGCTGTTGTGATGGCGGGCCCGGCAGGCGGCGAAGCTGCTGCTGAGGAAGAGAAAACCGAATTCGACGTCGTTCTGAAGAACGCCGGCGCGTCCAAAATCAACGTCATCAAAGAAGTCCGCGGCATCACCGGCCTGGGCCTCAAAGAAGCCAAAGAGCTCGTTGAAGCCGGCGGCAAGATCAAAGAAGGCGTGGACAAAGCCGAAGCCGAAGACATCAAAGGCAAGCTGGAAGCAGCTGGCGCCGAAGTCGAGCTGGCCTAAGCACCGCGATAGAGGACATTCGGGCTGGATTTCCGATCAGGATATCTGCTCTATAGGCCTCACATCATTTGGCTGGATCCGGGGAAACCCGGGTCCGGCTGAACCTGTCTCAGAAAGGGGCCTTTTTCACCTGACCCGGGTGGGCCCTTTTTTCAGGCGAGGTTCGCTGGATCGGGAGGTCGCCATTCGGGACGGTGGCCATGAATTGATCCAGACCACGCTGTCTCTGACGGACGAGGTGCCGGGGCCCGGCGGCATCCTTGTGTGTTGAGAACTCTGAAAGGTGACATCTGACATGGCTCAAACGTTCCTTGGCCAGAAACGTCTTCGCAAATATTACGGCAAGATCCGCGAAGTGCTGGACATGCCGAACCTCATCGAGGTCCAGAAATCTTCCTACGATCTTTTCCTGCGCTCCGGTGATGAACCTCAGCCGCTTGACGGCGAGGGCATCAAGGGGGTGTTCCAATCGGTTTTCCCGATCAAGGATTTCAACGAAACCTCCGTTCTGGAGTTCGTGAGCTACGCGCTTGAGCGTCCCAAATACGACGTCGACGAATGCATGCAGCGCGACATGACCTATTCGGCCCCGCTGAAGGTCACCCTGCGTCTGATCGTGTTCGATGTCGACGAGGACACCGGCGCGAAATCGGTAAAAGACATCAAGGAACAGGATGTCTTTATGGGCGATATGCCCCTGATGACCCCGAACGGGACGTTCATCGTGAACGGCACCGAACGTGTGATCGTGTCCCAGATGCACCGCTCACCGGGTGTGTTCTTCGACCACGACAAGGGCAAGACCCACTCTTCCGGCAAACTGCTGTTTGCCTGCCGCATCATCCCGTATCGCGGCTCCTGGCTCGATTTCGAATTCGACGCCAAAGACATCGTCTTTGCCCGCATCGACCGTCGCCGCAAGCTGCCGGTGACCACGCTTCTCTATGCGCTGGGTCTCGACCAGGAAGGCATCATGGATGCCTATTACAACACCGTCGACTTCAAGCTTGAGAAGTCGCGCGGCTGGGTCACCCCCTTCTTCCCCGAGCGTGTGCGCGGCACCCGCCCGACCTATGACCTCGTGGATGCCGCCACCGGCGAAATCATCTGCGAAGCGGGCAAGAAAGTGACCCCGCGCGCGGTCAAGAAGATGATCGACGAAGGCACCATCACCGAGCTTCTGGTGCCCTTTGAGCATATCGTTGGCAAATATGTCGCCAAGGACATCATCAACGAGGAAAACGGCGCCATCTACGTCGAGGCCGGCGATGAGCTGACCCTCGAGTTTGACAAGGACGGCGACATCATCGGCGGCACCGTCAAGGAACTGCTGGATGCGGGTATCACCGACATTCCGGTTCTGGACATCGACAACGTCAACGTCGGTCCCTACATGCGCAACACCATGGCGCAGGACAAGAACATGTCCCGCGAAACCGCGCTGATGGACATCTACCGCGTGATGCGTCCGGGCGAGCCGCCCACCGTCGAAGCGGCCTCGGCGCTGTTTGACACCCTGTTCTTCGACAGCGAGCGTTATGATCTCTCTGCCGTTGGCCGGGTGAAAATGAACATGCGTCTGGCTCTGGATGCCGAAGACACCCAGCGGACCCTGCGCAAAGAAGACATCGTCGCCTGCATCAAGGCGCTGGTGGAACTGCGCGACGGCAAGGGTGACATCGACGACATCGACCACCTCGGCAACCGTCGTGTGCGCTCCGTTGGCGAACTGATGGAGAACCAGTACCGCGTTGGTCTCTTGCGTATGGAGCGCGCGATCAAGGAGCGTATGTCCTCTGTCGAGATCGACACCGTGATGCCGCAGGACCTGATCAACGCCAAGCCCGCTGCCGCGGCTGTGCGCGAATTCTTCGGCTCCTCGCAGCTGTCGCAGTTCATGGACCAGACCAACCCGCTGTCGGAAGTCACCCACAAACGCCGTCTCTCGGCGCTTGGCCCCGGTGGTCTGACCCGCGAGCGTGCCGGCTTTGAGGTGCGCGACGTTCACCCGACCCACTATGGTCGGATGTGTCCGATTGAAACGCCGGAAGGTCCGAACATTGGTCTGATCAACTCGCTGGCGACCTTTGCCCGCGTGAACAAATACGGCTTCATCGAGACCCCGTATCGCGTGGTGAAAGAAGGACAGGTGACCGATGAGGTTCACTACATGTCCGCCACCGAGGAAATGCGTCACACCGTGGCGCAGGCGAACGCCAACCTTGATGACGACAACCGCTTTGTGAACGACCTCGTGTCCACCCGTCAGTCGGGCGATTACACGCTGGCCCCGAACGAGAGCGTCGACCTGATCGACGTGTCGCCGAAACAGTTGGTATCGGTTGCGGCCTCGCTCATTCCGTTCCTGGAAAACGACGACGCCAACCGCGCTCTGATGGGTTCGAACATGCAACGTCAGGCGGTTCCGCTGCTGCGCGCAGAAGCGCCGCTGGTCGGCACCGGCATCGAGGAAATCGTGGCGCGCGACTCTGGCGCGGCGATCATGGCGAAACGCGCAGGCGTGATCGACCAGATCGACGCTCAGCGTATCGTTATCCGTGCCACCTCCGACCTCGAACTGGGCGATGCAGGCGTGGACATCTACCGCATGCGCAAGTTCCAGCGCTCGAACCAGAACACCTGCATCAACCAGCGTCCGCTGGTGAAAGTGGGTCAGAAGGTCGAAAAGGGCGAGGTGATCGCAGATGGTCCCTCCACCGATATGGGTGAACTGGCTCTCGGTAAAAACGTGGTCGTCGCGTTTATGCCGTGGAACGGTTACAACTACGAGGACTCCATCCTGATCTCCGAGCGTATCGCGCGTGACGACGTCTTCACCTCGATCCACATCGAGGAATTCGAAGTCGCCGCCCGTGACACCAAGCTTGGGCCGGAAGAGATCACCCGCGATATCCCGAACGTCGGTGAGGAAGCCCTGCGCAACCTCGACGAGGCGGGCATCGTCTACATCGGTGCCGATGTGGAGCCGGGCGATATCCTCGTGGGTAAGATCACACCGAAGGGCGAAAGCCCGATGACGCCGGAAGAAAAGCTTCTGCGTGCCATCTTTGGTGAGAAGGCCTCTGACGTGCGCGACACCTCGCTGCGTGTGAAGCCGGGCGACTACGGTACTGTCGTAGAAGTGCGCGTCTTCAACCGCCACGGTGTGGAAAAAGACGAACGTGCGCTGCAGATTGAGCGTGAAGAAGTCGAACGTCTGGCCCGTGACCGGGACGACGAGCTCGGCATTCTGGACCGCAACATCTACGCCCGTCTGCGGGATCTGCTGCTCGGCAAAACTGCCGTCAAAGGCCCCAAAGGCGTGCGTGGCAACACCGTCATCGACGAGGATCTGCTGGACAACCAGCTGACCCGTGGTCAGTGGTGGATGCTTGCTTTGGAAGAAGAGCAGGACGCTCAGATCCTTGAGGCTCTGAACGAGCAGTACGAAGCACAAAAACGTGCTCTGGACGCCCGTTTCGAGGACAAGGTCGAGAAGGTCCGCCGCGGCGACGATCTGCCCCCGGGTGTGATGAAGATGGTCAAAGTCTTCATCGCCGTGAAGCGCAAGCTGCAGCCGGGCGACAAGATGGCCGGTCGTCACGGGAACAAAGGTGTTATCTCCCGCGTGGTGCCGATGGAGGACATGCCGTTCCTCTCTGACGGTACCCCGGTGGACTTCTGCCTTAACCCGCTCGGCGTGCCGTCGCGTATGAACGTTGGTCAGATCCTTGAAACCCACATGGGTTGGGCCGCACGCGGTCTGGGTCTGAAAATCGACGACGCACTGCAGGACTATCGCCGCACTGGCGATCTGACCCCTGTGCGTGATGCGATGCGCGAGGCCTATGGTGAGAACGTCTATGAAGAGGGCATCTCTTCCATGGACGAAACCCAGCTCATCGAGGCAGCAGGCAACGTCACCCGTGGTGTGCCGATCGCAACGCCGGTCTTTGACGGTGCGAAAGAAGATGACGTCAACGATGCGCTGGTGCGCGCGGGCTTTGACCAGTCCGGTCAGTCGATCCTGTTCGACGGCCGCACCGGTGAGCAGTTCGCACGTCCGGTGACCGTGGGCATCAAGTATCTCTTGAAACTGCACCACCTCGTGGATGACAAAATCCACGCCCGTTCCACCGGTCCGTACTCGCTGGTTACCCAGCAGCCGCTCGGTGGTAAGGCGCAGTTCGGTGGTCAGCGCTTTGGTGAGATGGAGGTCTGGGCTCTGGAAGCTTACGGCGCCGCCTACACCCTGCAAGAGATGCTCACCGTGAAGTCGGATGACGTCGCTGGCCGGACCAAGGTCTATGAGTCGATCGTCAAGGGCGAGGACAACTTTGAAGCGGGCGTGCCGGAATCGTTCAACGTTCTGGTGAAAGAAGTCCGTGGCCTCGGCCTGAACATGGAACTCCTGGATGCGGAGGTTGAGGAGTGAGGGGGCTTCCCCTCGCCCCACGTCCCCCCTTCCGCAAGATTTGAGGTATCAAAATGAACCAGGAAATCACCAATAACCCGTTCAACCCGCTGACCCCGCCGAAGGTCTTTGACGAGATCAAGGTGTCGCTGGCCAGCCCGGAACGGATCCTCTCGTGGTCCTACGGCGAGATCAAAAAGCCGGAAACCATCAACTACCGTACGTTCAAGCCCGAGCGTGACGGCCTGTTCTGCGCGCGTATCTTTGGCCCGATCAAAGACTACGAATGTCTCTGCGGCAAATATAAGCGCATGAAGTATCGCGGCGTTGTCTGCGAGAAATGTGGTGTTGAAGTTACCCTTCAAAAAGTGCGCCGCGAGCGCATGGGCCACATCGAACTGGCCGCCCCCGTTGCGCACATCTGGTTCCTGAAGTCGCTTCCGTCCCGGATCGGCCTCATGCTGGACATGACCCTGCGTGATCTGGAACGCGTACTCTACTTCGAAAACTACGTTGTCATCGAGCCGGGTCTCACCGACCTGCAATACGGCCAGATGATGACCGAAGAAGAGTACATGGACGCGCAAGACGCCTATGGCATGGACGCGTTCACCGCCAATATCGGTGCGGAGGCGATCCGCGAAATGCTGGCGGCGATCGACCTTGAGGCAGAAGCCGAGCACCTGCGCGCCGAACTGGCCGAGGCCACCGGCGAGCTGAAGCCCAAGAAGATCATCAAGCGTCTGAAAGTCGTGGAATCCTTCCTCGAGTCGGGCAACCGTCCTGAGTGGATGATCATGACCGTGATCCCGGTCATCCCGCCGGAACTGCGTCCGCTGGTTCCGCTGGATGGTGGCCGTTTTGCGACCTCCGACCTCAACGACCTCTATCGCCGTGTGATCAACCGGAACAACCGTCTGAAGCGTCTGATCGAGCTGCGCGCACCTGACATCATCGTCCGCAACGAAAAGCGGATGCTGCAGGAATCCGTTGATGCTCTGTTCGACAACGGCCGTCGTGGTCGCGTCATCACCGGTGCCAACAAACGCCCGCTGAAGTCGCTCTCCGACATGCTGAAGGGTAAGCAGGGTCGCTTCCGTCAGAACCTTCTGGGGAAACGCGTCGACTTCTCCGGTCGTTCGGTCATTGTGACCGGCCCCGAGCTGAAGCTGCACCAGTGTGGCTTGCCCAAGAAGATGGCGCTCGAACTCTTCAAGCCCTTCATCTACTCGCGTCTGGAGGCCAAAGGTCTGTCCTCCACCGTGAAGCAGGCGAAGAAGCTCGTTGAAAAAGAGCGTCCGGAAGTTTGGGACATCCTCGACGAGGTGATCCGCGAGCATCCGGTGATGCTGAACCGCGCACCGACGCTGCACCGTCTTGGTATTCAGGCGTTCGAACCCACGCTGATCGAAGGCAAAGCGATCCAGCTGCACCCGCTTGTCTGTTCGGCGTTCAACGCGGACTTCGATGGTGACCAGATGGCTGTGCACGTTCCGCTGAGCCTTGAGGCCCAGCTGGAAGCGCGCGTCCTGATGATGTCCACGAACAACGTTCTGTCGCCTGCAAACGGCGCGCCGATCATCGTTCCCTCGCAGGATATGATCTTGGGCCTCTATTACCTCACGCTGGAGCGTGAAGGCATGAAGGGCGAAGGCAAGATCTTTGGCAACCTCAACGAAGTTCAGCACGCGCTGGACGCCGGCGAGGTGCATCTGCACTCCAAGGTCACCGTGCGGGTTCCGCAGATCGACGAAGAGGGCAACGAGGTCTTCCAGCGGTTCGAGACCACGCCGGGCCGTGCCCGTCTTGGTGCGCTGCTGCCGAAGAACGCCAAAGCACCGTTTGAACTGGTCAACCGTCTGCTGCGCAAGCGCGAAGTCCAGCAGGTCATCGACACCGTCTACCGTTACTGCGGTCAGAAAGAGTCCGTGATCTTCTGTGACCAGATCATGACCATGGGCTTCCGCGAGGCGTTCAAGGCGGGCATCTCGTTTGGCAAGGACGACATGGTGATCCCCGATACCAAGTGGACCATCGTCGACGACACCCGCGATCAGGTGAAAGACTTTGAACAGCAGTACATGGACGGCCTGATCACTCAGGGCGAAAAGTACAACAAAGTCGTGGACGCCTGGTCGAAGTGTAACGACAAGCTCACCGAAGCCATGATGTCCACCATCTCGGCGGTCAAAAAGGCAGAAGACGGCTCCGACATGGAACCGAACTCGGTCTACATGATGGCCCACTCCGGTGCGCGTGGCTCCGTGACGCAGATGCGTCAGCTGGGCGGGATGCGCGGCCTGATGGCAAAGCCGAACGGCGACATCATCGAGACCCCGGTTATCTCGAACTTTAAAGAAGGTCTGACCGTTCTGGAGTACTTCAACTCCACCCACGGCGCCCGTAAGGGTCTGTCGGATACCGCTCTGAAGACGGCGAACTCCGGTTACCTGACCCGTCGTCTGGTGGACGTGGCACAGGACTGCATCGTGCGCGAGCACGACTGTGGCACCGAGCGTGCGATCACGGCGGAAACCGCGGTCAACGACGGTGAAGTTGTGGCCTCCCTTGGCGAGCGTGTGCTGGGTCGTGTGGCGGCAGATGATGTCAAGCGTCCGGGCACCGAAGAAATCCTCGTTGCCGCAGGTCAGCTCATCGACGAGCGTATGGCCGACGCCATCGAGGACGCTGGCGTTCAGTCCATGCGCATCCGCAGCCCGCTGACCTGTGAAAGCGAAGAGGGCGTCTGCGCCATGTGCTATGGCCGTGACCTTGCGCGCGGTACCATGGTCAACTCCGGTGAGGCCGTCGGCATCATCGCGGCGCAGTCGATCGGTGAACCCGGTACCCAGCTGACGATGCGGACCTTCCACATCGGCGGCGTGGCCCAGGGTGGTCAGCAGTCCTTCCTCGAGGCGTCCCAGGAGGGCAAGATCGTGTTCGAGAACACGAACACGCTCACCAACGTCAACGGCGAAGTGCTGACCGTCGGTCGGAACATGAAGCTGATCATCCAGGACGAGCACGGTGAAGAACGCTCCAGCCACAAGCTGGGCTACGGCACCAAGCTGTTCGTCAAGGAAGGTCAGGACGTCAAACGCGGCGACAAGCTGTTCGAGTGGGACCCCTACACCCTGCCGATCATCGCCGAGAAGCCGGGTACCGCGAAATACGTGGACCTCGTGTCCGGTCTGGCCGTGCGCGAAGAAACCGACGATGCCACCGGCATGACCCAGAAGATCGTGATCGACTGGCGTGCGGCACCGAAGGGTTCTGACCTGAAGCCGGAAATCATCCTCGTGGATGCCGACGGTGAACCGGTCCGCAACGACCTGGGCAACCCGGTGACCTACCCGATGTCGGTGGATGCGATCCTGTCCTGCGAAGATGGTCAGAAGATCGAAACCGGTGACGTTGTCGCGCGTATCCCGCGTGAAGGTGCCAAGACCAAGGACATTACCGGTGGTCTGCCGCGTGTGGCCGAACTGTTCGAAGCCCGTCGTCCGAAAGATCACGCGATCATCGCCGAAATCGATGGTTACGTGCGCTTTGGCCGCGACTACAAGAACAAGCGCCGCATCTCCATCGAGCCGGCAGATGAGTCCATGGAGGCCGTGGAATACATGGTGCCCAAGGGCAAGCACATCCCGGTGGTCGAAGGCGACTTCGTTCAGAAGGGCGACTACATCATGGACGGCAACCCGGCGCCGCATGACATCCTGTCCATCATGGGTGTCGAAGCGCTGGCGAACTACATGATCGACGAGGTTCAGGACGTCTATCGTCTGCAAGGCGTGAAGATCAACGACAAGCACATCGAGGTGATCGTTCGCCAGATGCTGCAAAAGTGGGAGATCTCCGACTCCGGCGAGACCACGCTCCTCAAGGGCGAACATGTGGACAAGCAGGAGTTCGACGCCGCCAACGAGAAGGCGCTCAGCCGTGGCAAGCGTCCGGCGCAGGGCGAGCCGATCCTTCTTGGTATCACCAAAGCGTCGCTGCAGACCCGCTCCTTCATCTCCGCGGCCTCCTTCCAGGAGACCACACGGGTGCTCACCGAGGCCTCCGTGCAGGGCAAGAAGGACAAGCTGGTCGGCCTCAAGGAGAACGTCATCGTGGGCCGCCTGATCCCGGCGGGTACGGGCGGTGCCACCCAGCAGGTGCGCCATATCGCGTCCTCGCGCGACAATGTGGTCCTGGAGGCCCGTCGCGAAGAGGCCGAAGCGGCAGCAGCGCTTGCGGCGCCGATGATGGACGAGGATGCAGCAGATGCGGATTTCCTGGTGGAAACCCCGGAAAGCCGCGACTGAGCCTGACCTCGTGTCACTGACTTGAGAAAGCCCCGCGTCCACCGTGACGCGGGGCTTTTTCGTTGCGCGCGCGGGGCCGGGCAAACGGTGCATCAAGACCCTTGGCAAGCGGGCGGGGGCGTGGTTTCTGTTGGAGGTCAAGGCCGGGGAGAGAGGCAACGCGATGGCGGCAACATTCAATATGGTCGGCGTGATCCGCTTCTCGCTCCTGACACCGACCTTCAACGCTGATCGCTACCCGGATCTGGAGACCGCGGCCGAGGCCATCTTTGCGCCCGAGCGCATGGCACTGCGGCTGCATCTGTTCGAAAAGCTGTGCCTGCCATCCCTGGTGCGGCAGGGGGATGCTGAGTTTCACCTGGTGGTGGCGACCTCTGATCGCCTGCCGCATCCGGTATTGACGCGCCTACAGGATTTGCTTGCGCCGCACGCCCATATGAAACTGCTGCAATTCGCGCCGGACAACCACTTTCAGATCCTGAAAGAGGCCTATGCCGCAATACCAGAACAGGGCGAAAGCCACCGTATCCTGTTCCGTCTGGATGATGACGACGCATTGGATCGCGACTATGTGGCCCGCTGCAAGCGGCTGGCTGCGGGTCTGCTTCCGCTTCAGACAAGCGTCGAGACGCCCTTTGCCATGGCGTTCAATCGCGGCCTCTACTTGGTTCGCGAGGAGGGGCGGCCGCCCGTCGTGATGGACAGTTGCGAACGGGCGCCGCTCTCGGCGGGGACTGCGCTGGTGCGGCCTGTGTCGGGCAAGGGCAATCCCTATCGCTACAATCACCGCAAATTCGCGCAGCACTATCCGCTGTTTTCGGATATATCCGTGCCGTCCTTTATCCGCACGGTGCACGGGGACAACCATTCCACCCCGGCGATGATGGGGCTGACGGCGCGACAGAGCGAGGCGGAAATCGATGCCGACCTGCACGCCCATTTCGGCCTCAGCCTCAGCGCGTTGAAAGCGATCTGACATGACAGGATCCCTGAGCCCGAACCAGAAAGGCGCGCTCCTGATGCTGGGCAGCATGGCCTTTTTCACCTTCAACGATACGCTGGTGAAACTGGTCGGTGAAACCGTTCCCCTTTGGCAGATCGTGACCATCCGCGGCGTGCTGGCGAGCCTGCTGCTCGCCGGGCTGGCGCGCGCGATGGGGGCGCTGCGGTTCGATTTTTCCCGCCGCGACTGGGCGCTGGTCCTGGCCCGCTGCGCCACCGAAATGGCGGCGACCTACTTCTTTCTGTCGGCGCTGCTGCAACTGCCGCTGGCGAATGTGACGGCGGTGCTGCAAATCCTGCCCCTCACGGTCACGCTCTGTGCGGCGCTGTTCCTCGGGGAAAGCGTCGGCTGGCGCCGCAGCCTGGCGATCGGCGTCGGCTTTGTCGGGATGTTGCTGATCGTACGGCCCGGGGGGGCGGATTTCGGCCCCGCGACGATCTATGCGCTGCTGGCGGTGGCGGTGCTGACCCTGCGCGACCTGGTCACGCGCAAGATGTCGCCCGCGGTGCCATCGCTGACCGTGACCTTTCTGGCGGCCTTTTCCGTGATGCTGTTTGGTATCGGGTTGGGGGTGGGAGAAAGCTGGCAACCGGTGGGGCTGAGAGAGTGGGGCCTGCTCTGCGCCACGGCGGTCCTGATCCTGCTGGCCTATCTCTCGGCGGTGATGACCATCCGCGTGGGCGAGGTCTCGGCGGTGGCGCCGCTGCGCTATACGGGGCTGGTCTGGGCGCTGCTGCTGGGGTGGGTGGTCTTTGGCGAGTTTCCCTCGGGTCTCACGCTCCTTGGCGCCGGCATCGTGGTGGCGGCGGGCCTGTTCACGCTGCTGCGCGAACGTCAGGTGGCCGAGAACACCTGACGCACCTCAGCCTCGGAGATGGCAAACCGGGCCTCGAACTCTGCGGCCAGTTCGGGGGTGAGCGGCGTCACGGGGATGGGTTTAACGGGTTTCTGCCGGGAGTCGTTCGAGGAATGCAGCCCGCGCACAAACATCGGCGCGTCCGACAGGGTGATCGTGGGCATGAACCGCAGGATCTTTTCATGGGCAAAGTTCATGATCGTCACCTTGTTGCCGCCGCGCACATACATGCCAAGCCCGGCGACATAATAGGGGCGATGGATCTCTGACGCGGCGATCCCGTCTGCGCCGAACTCCGCCGCGTAGCCCATGTTGAAATCCACCGCCACGCTGCGGTGCCGTGCCACCAGACCGGGGCAATCCGAAATGGTGCCGCGCAGGCGTTCGATGAAATCGACCGAGACCGCGTCATCATCATCATGGCGAAATTGCAGGCAGGGCGCGTCGGGGTCGCGGCGGGCCGCGTTCAGGATGTCCTTCATGACGGCGCGCTGGCGCCGGGGCGGATGTGTCTCGATGCGGACCTGCGGCATCCCCGCCACGAGATCCCGCAGGCGCGCCTGGTGGTGGGCGGGCAGGCTGTCGCCGATGACTATGATGAGATCGAAATCGGGATCGGTCTGCGCCCGCAGGCAGGGCAGGGCGACCGTCTCGAACAGGCGAAAGCGCTCTTCCAGCCGGGCCTCGGCATAAAGAAAGGCAATGCGGTCCGCGATGCTGTCGTGCTCCACCTGAAAGCCGCCGATGGCGGGGTAGGAAAACCGGCATAGACCAATGACTTGCATTCCTGACAATTCCTGTGAATAAAACGCTGCTCGACCGCCTGCGACTATGCCGGGGCAACCGGTGCTGAGCAAGGCCCGCCCGCCGGGCCACGTGTTGACATCCCTCGCGACTCTCAATATACGCGCGCTATCCGGCTCAGGGGAGAAGTCCCTCCTACGCCGATATCATATCTGTAGTGGCTCAAGGTCAGGGCACTTTTACCACCCCGACCCTCTGTAAACCCACCGCGACGTTCACCTCGGAATGGGAACGTTTGCGGTTTTTGCGTTTGCGTATGTGGCAGATGCAGATGAATTCGCCGCACGTCTCCGGGCATTCCGGTCCGCGTGCATGACATAGTGTTGCAAAACGGGGAACCAACCGGAATGCCAACGATCCAACAGCTGATCCGCAAGCCGCGTCAGCCGAAAGTAAAACGCTCCAAATCCATGCACCTGGAGCAGTGCCCGCAGAAGCGCGGCGTCTGCACCCGCGTCTACACCACCACGCCGAAGAAACCGAACTCCGCGATGCGGAAAGTTGCGAAGGTCCGCCTGACCAACGGTTTCGAAGTGATCTCCTACATCCCGGGTGAAAGCCACAACCTTCAGGAACACTCCGTGGTTCTGATCCGTGGCGGTCGTGTAAAAGACCTTCCGGGTGTCCGTTACCACATCCTGCGTGGTGTTCTGGATACCCAGGGTGTCAAAGACCGTAAGCAGCGTCGCTCCAAGTACGGCGCGAAGCGTCCTAAGTAAGAAGAAGGATAAGCATAGATGTCCCGTCGTCACGCTGCTGAAAAACGCGAAGTTCTGCCCGACGCCAAGTTCGGTGACCGCGTTCTCACCAAATTCATGAACAACCTGATGATCGATGGTAAGAAATCGGTCGCAGAAAGCATCGTTTACAACGCCTTTGACCGCGTTGAAGCGAAAATCAAGCGCGCGCCCGTGGAAGTGTTCCACGAGGCCCTCGACAACGTGAAACCCTCCGTCGAGGTCCGTTCGCGTCGTGTGGGTGGTGCAACCTACCAGGTTCCCGTTGAAGTCCGCCCCGAGCGTCGTGAAGCGCTGGCCATCCGCTGGCTGATCACCGCTGCGCGTGGTCGCAACGAGAACACAATGGAAGAACGCCTCGCCGGTGAACTCCTCGACGCTGTACAAAGCCGGGGTACTGCCGTTAAGAAGCGCGAAGACACGCACAAGATGGCTGAGGCAAACAAAGCCTTCTCGCACTATCGCTGGTAACTCTTTAGAGGCTCATCCAAATGGCACGCGACTATCCGCTAGACCGCTACCGTAACTTCGGTATCATGGCGCACATCGATGCAGGTAAAACCACCTGCTCTGAGCGCATCCTGTTTTACACCGGCAAATCCCACAACATCGGTGAGGTGCACGATGGTGCAGCCACCATGGACTGGATGGAGCAGGAGCAGGAACGCGGCATCACCATCACCTCGGCTGCGACCACCACCTTCTGGGAACGCACCGAGGACGGTAAGACTGCCGACACCGAAAAGCACCGTCTGAACATCATCGACACCCCCGGCCACGTTGACTTCACCATTGAAGTTGAGCGCTCGCTGGCGGTTCTCGATGGTGCTGTCTGCGTGCTTGACGCCAACGCCGGCGTTGAACCCCAGACCGAAACCGTGTGGCGTCAGGCTGACCGCTACAAGGTTCCGCGCATCGTGTTCGTCAACAAGATGGACAAGATCGGCGCTGACTTCTTCAACTGCGTCAACATGATCGAAGACCGCACCGGCGCCCGCGCCGTTCCCGTCGGTATTCCGATCGGCGCCGAGAACGAGCTGGAAGGCCTCGTCGACCTCGTCACCATGAAAGAATGGGTGTGGCGCGGCGAAGACCTCGGCGCGTCCTGGTACCAGGAAGACATCCGCGACTCCCTCAAGGAGATGGCGGACGAATGGCGCGGCAAGATGATCGAAGCGGCCGTCGAAATGGACGACGACGCGATGATGGCCTACCTCGAAGGCGAAGAACCCGACGTTCCGACCCTGCGCAAACTGCTGCGCAAAGGGACCCTGGACATGGCCTTCGTGCCGGTTCTGGGCGGTTCTGCGTTCAAGAACAAAGGTGTGCAGCCGCTGCTGAACGCCGTGATCGACTATCTGCCGAGCCCGCTCGACGTTGTTGATTACATGGGCTTTAAGCCGGGCGACGAAACCGAGACCCGTAACATTCCGCGTCGCGCAGACGACTCGATGCCGTTTGCCGGTCTGGCGTTCAAAATCATGAACGACCCCTTCGTCGGCTCCCTGACCTTCACCCGGATCTACTCCGGCGTGATGAACAAGGGCGACTCGATCCTGAACTCCACCAAGGGTAAGAAAGAGCGCATCGGTCGTATGATGATGATGCACTCCAACAACCGCGAGGAGATCGAAGAAGCGTTTGCAGGCGACATCATCGCGCTGGCGGGTCTGAAGGACACCACCACCGGTGACACCCTCTGCGACGCCAAGGAGCCGGTGGTTCTGGAAACCATGACCTTCCCGGATCCGGTGATCGAGATTGCCGTGGAGCCCAAAACCAAGGGCGACCAGGAGAAAATGTCCCAGGGTCTGGCCCGTCTGGCCGCCGAAGACCCGTCCTTCCGCGTCGAAACCGACCTCGAGTCCGGTCAGACCATCATGAAGGGCATGGGCGAACTTCACCTGGACATCCTGGTGGACCGTCTGAAGCGCGAGTTCAAGGTTGAGGCCAACATCGGTGCCCCGCAGGTTGCCTACCGCGAGACCATTGGTCACGAGGTCGAGCACACCTACACCCACAAGAAACAGTCGGGTGGTTCGGGTCAGTTCGCCGAGGTGAAGATGATCATCTCGCCGACAGAAGCTGGTGAAGGCTATTCCTTCGAGTCCCGCATCGTTGGCGGCTCGGTTCCCAAGGAATACATCCCCGGTGTTGAAAAGGGCATCAACTCGGTCATGGACAGCGGCCCGCTCGCTGGCTTCCCCGTGATCGACTTCAAGGTTGCCCTGATCGACGGTAAGTTCCACGACGTGGACTCCAGCGTTCTGGCGTTTGAGATCGCATCGCGCATGTGTATGCGTGAAGGCATGCGCAAAGCTGGCGCGAAGCTGCTCGAGCCGATCATGAAAGTCGAAGTGATCACCCCGGAAGAATACACCGGCGGTATCATCGGCGATCTGACCTCCCGTCGCGGCCAGGTGTCCGGCCAGGAGCCGCGCGGCAACGCCATTGCGATCGACGCAAACGTGCCGCTGGCGAATATGTTTGGCTACATCAACACCCTGCGCTCCATGTCCTCGGGCCGTGCGCAGTTCACGATGCAGTTCTCTCACTACGATCCGGTCCCGCAG
Source organism: Epibacterium sp. MM17-32 (assembly GCF_022348205.1). Classification (NCBI taxonomy): domain Bacteria; kingdom Pseudomonadati; phylum Pseudomonadota; class Alphaproteobacteria; order Rhodobacterales; family Roseobacteraceae; genus Epibacterium; species Epibacterium sp. MM17-32. Next base: position 26,192 of record NZ_JAKRFC010000026.1, read on the forward strand.
AACATCTCTGACGAGATCCAGGCGAAATACGCGTAAGCGTGACGATTTGGGGGAGTGCCGGGGGCGGCGCTCCCTCCCAAAGCTAAAAGGAGGCCATCATGGCTAAGGAAAAGTTTGAACGTAATAAACCGCACGTCAACATCGGCACCGTTGGCCACGTTGACCACGGTAAAACCACGCTGACCGCAGCAATCACCAAATACTTCGGCGACTTCCGC
>NZ_JAKRFC010000027.1:0-22067 GCF_022348205.1 Epibacterium sp. MM17-32
CCAGGTAGCTCGTCAGGCTCATAACCTGAAGGTCGTAGGTTCAAATCCTACTCCCGCAACCAAAGATAGCGAAGACGCCGTATCCGAATAAGATGCGGCCTTTTTGCTGTCCCCAAAGCTCAACAGTTCCAACAGCTTGCCACGGATCTCCAGCGTGTGGAGGTCCGCTTCCTCGTCCCAGGACACGACCACCGTCTCGACCAGCGTGTGCAGCTCGTCAGCCGCCGGGCCCGCCACGGCCTCGTCCGTGAGCGTTCCCACCAGATCCTCGACATGATCGCGGTAGAGCGCGGGAATATCCTCTGGCAGCTCGATCGGCGCAGGGACGAGGCTCTCCCGTTCCCGCCGTAGTTCCTTGAGCTTGCCGTCAGCCACTTCCAGTTCCTCAATCAGCACGTTCGAGAACCTGCCTTCCTTTACCGCCTGAAGGAGGTGCGCGCGTTCTTTCTCAACCTCCCGGATCCGGGCATCGTGTCGCTGGAGAACGCGCCCGCTTTCCTGCTCCTCGGCGCGCATCCTGGCAACGTAGCTCGACCGGAACGTCTCGTATTCCTTATCCTGCATCAGCCCCTCGCGCAGGCCGCCGAGGATCGTCTCGGCTGCGTCGGCCTCCGAAAGACCGGGCATGCCGGTGCAGACGGCCTCGCCCTTCTCCTTGGCATTGGCGCAGTAATAGCGCCGCCGGGCGCCCTTGCCGGCGACGGTGAGATTGCCGCCGCACTGGCTGCAGGTCAGCAGCCCCGAGAGCAGATACTTGCGCCGCCGCGAGCTCTGTGCCGCTCCGGGGCCGGTCTTGCCGCCGGCCTCGGCCCGGGTGCGCGTGGTGTCGATCAGGTCCTGCCGCGCCTTGACCTTGTCCCACAACGCATCGTCGATGATCCGCAGGTCGGGCTTCTCGGTGGTGAGCCATTCCTCGGGTGGGTTGGGCTTGGAGACCCGGCGGCCGGTCTCGGGATGCTTGGAATAGCGCTGGCGGTTCCAGACGTGCCGCCCGATGTAGAGTTCGTTGTTGAGGATCCCGGTGCCGCGTGCGCGGTGTCCATAGATCGTGTTGGCCTTCCAGTGACCGCTTCCCTCGCCGCGCCCACGCGGGGCAGGAACTGCGGCCGCGTTGAGGTCGGCAGCGATCTGTCGTGGCGACTTGCCGGCGGCGTATTCCTCGAAGATACGGCGCACGATCGCAGCCTCTTCCGGGTCGATCCGCATGACGCTGCCGTCCGACTTTCCGTTGCTGGGGGGCAACGCCTCCGAGCGATAGCCGTAGGCGCGCCCGCCCGTGTTCTTGCCGGCCTCGACGCGGCCGACGAGGCCGCGACGGGTCTTGTGCGAAAGCTCTTCGAGGAAGAGCTGTGCGAAGGTCCCGAGGATCCCGATATCGAAGATCCCGAGCTTGCCGCGATGGAGCTGGTGCATCTCGACATCAGCGTAGTTGGCCTTCTTGTAGAAGAGCATCAACAGCTCGAGGTCGCGCGCCAGCCGGTCGAGATGTTCGAAGAGCACGATGTCGCAACCGTCCTCCGCGATGAAAGCCTGCAATGCTTCGAAGCCAGGGCGGCCGCGCGTCGCGCCGCTGATCGCCACGTCTTCGAACACCTGCACGACGGTCCATCCATCCTGTCGCGCCGCGTGCTGACGGCAGAGCCGCACCTGATCCTCGATCGAGGTCGGGTTCTGCAGATCGCTGGAATATCGCGCATAGATGGCGACGCGGACGGGCATGGCGGATTGGATCATTCGAAACCTTCAACAGGGAGCGAGCGACAGAAGTTGACGCATTCGTCACGCGCTGTCCAGTCTCCCTCCAAACACTGAAATACGGATGAAATTATGACGGACGTTCCATAAATCGGCCCGAATCCACCGGCACAACGCGACTACTGCGTCCGGAGTGTCCGCCTTCGTGTTGCCCTCCCGGGCAGTCCGCTTGGCGGCAACTTCGGCGATGAGGTCGATCAGGTTCGCGAGGGCCATGCGCTTCTCCTTCGGCTGTGGACACCGAAAGCCGACAGACTGGCGAGAGCCGAGCCCTCGTGTGTGATTGACGAGCCCGTGCAGGCAGGACCTGCACGGGCTTCTCTTTGGCGGGCGCGCCGACATCTGTAGCAGCAGAAGGTTCGCCGGCGCGCCCTGACGCGGGTGTTCCGGCCCGCGTGTCTCATCAGGCTGCGGCGCGCAGCCCCTCCAGGGCCTTCTCGGCGCGCAGGATGTCGTGCACCGCCGAGAGGGTGGCGTAGAGCTCGATCAGCACCGCCAGGGCGTTCGAGAGTCGGTCAGCCTCCGGCGTGAGCCGTTCCTGGCCCCACGTCTTGTAGTCGGAAACGTTCTCCGGGCTGTGGTCGTAGCGCGTCTCGACGTAGGTGCCCTCGGCGATCTAGGCGTCGAGGACGCCGACCAGCTCGTGCAGCATCGCCAGGATGCCCTTGTCGAAGATCTTACCAGAGCGCAGCAGTGCGGCGAGCTTCTTGGCCTCCTGCTTCGGCTTCGGCGCGACGAGGTCGAGCACGTCCTGGTCGATCCCGGTTGCTGCAGCCCGCGCCAGCGGGAAGCACGAAGCGGCCATGGCGGTGATCTCGGAGGCGGATTTGAACGGCATATCCATTGGTTTTTCCTTGTGTTGATTGAGAGGGTAGGAGCAGCGGCGAGAGCGCGGTTCCCTAATGGAAACCGCGGTCTTCGCGCGCCTGCTCTTCCCGCCGCTGTTCTTCGCGGTCGTAGGCGGCAATGTCGGCTTCGGCCTGGATGCGCGCCCAGACAGAGTTCATCCGATCCAGAAGGGCTTCATCGAGGCGGCCGATGATCTGCGGGCCCTTGGTCCGGCCGTGGAAGCCGCTGTGGTCGACGTGCACGATGATGCGGCGTGCGCAGACGAACCGCGTGGGCTTCGACAGCCCGGCTGTCTCCCGCGCGGCGGACTGCTTTACGATGACCTCGTAGCCCCTGTTGGCACGCGTATCGGCGGAGGTGCCGTAGGCGATCTCGACGAAGCGCTCGTCGCCCTTGGTCAGCGTGTCGAGCACCAGGCAGGGGCGGCGCTTCGGCGCGCCGGGTTCGTCATCCTCCTCGGCGAGGGGAAAGCGAAACAGCACGACATCGCCGCGTTGCAGATGCGCGTTCTTGCTATCCGGTGTGAATGGTTGGGGGTGATAATACATGAAGGCCTCCTATAGCGTGGGAAAACGACGCCAGTGGGAAAGCCTGTCTACTCGAGGCTGTCGTTCAGCTGCGCGTCACAACGACCGCGCAGCTGAACGACAGCCAGAACGGGAGAGCGCCGAGAGGGTGTCCCTCTCGGCAAAATCCGACCGGAAAGTATGGTGGGGAAGGCTCATCCGGGGTGAAGAAGCGAGGCAAGCTTCCTGAAGACAATCCTGCCATGCATGCAGTGGACAAACCAAAGTTGCCACCACCAGAAAACGCTGCGGTGCAGCTCAATCGTAAACTTGCGATATTTCAAACATGAGTGGGCGTGAAATATTGATCACGCTTCATGTATCGAATGCCGAGTGAACTGCGTTGAGCAGGGACGTCGCTAACTCCTTGTCAGTATCTTTGTATTTAAGCTGGCACAGGACGTAGGCATATGTTGCAGCTACCAGCTCTCGTCTGTGCAATCCTTCGGATTCAGCAAATGAACGGCAAAGGGCCGAATAATTTGCGACATTCTCAAGGCTGGAGTATTTTTCGTTGGATGCCCACTCCTTTGGGTTCACTCGCTTTCCAGGTTCAACTCCGATTACCGATGCACCTGGGTGGAAAAGGATTGAACTTTCTAGGGTCATCCAGTCTAAGGCCATAGGCCCTTCTTTTACATCACCATAGTCAATGAATACAGGATCTCCTCCTTCATCACAGAACAAAACGTTCTCACCATGCAAGTCTCCATGAATGCAGCCCCAGTGGACTTGTAGTTCTCGGGCTTCGAATCCTGCGGCCCAATTCAATGAGTGCTCCTCAAAGAGTTGGCGTGCAGTGTCGTCATCCAGAACCGTTCGTCGTAAATCTCCAACCGTTATCCTGGTTTCAATACTTCCTTCTACCCATGGCTTTCTCTGGTTATTTATACCCTTAAGCACTTCTTCAAGTCTCTCTGGACTCTCGCTCAAGATGGAGAACGCATTTTGCCCATACCCATCGGCTAACTGATAGGCTATTGCAGCAGTGTCTTTTGCGCCAAAGTTTAGAACTTCTAAGAACCTCGGCGAAGCACTCGCTGGAAGCCGGTTGATAAGGCCGAGGTTTCCTTGTTCCGTTTCAACCATCTCGTGACTTCCAATCTTGAGAACGGCGTTCTGAATCTTCTGACCGGACGCATCAAAAACGTCTACATGATAGACCGCACTTCCCGATAGTCCTCCGCTCAACTTTGTAATTCTGCACCTAACACCACCGATCCGTCGGACGAATATCTTTATTAACCTGAACTCCTGTTCATCCAGGTTAGATCCATCCGATACGGAGTGCTCAATATCCATGAGCCCCCTGATGGATTGAAAATAGTCACTGAGTAGTGATGGGAGTTTATCGAAATCTTCTTTCCTGAGATGGTCAACGGTGGGAAATTTTTTATCACATCCCCATATCCTTTGCTCACGTGTTCTTCGAACAATTGTTTTAATAATATCGTCCGCACTTAGGGCCGTGTGGATCAGCACCGGTGTGCCGCTGGCGATGCGATGCAATTCATCCCATACAGCCCTGCCGTGATCGACGTGAGCGTCCAGCGCCCCATCCATAGTTGGGATTTTCTGGTCCAAAACCGTAAGATCGAAGAGATCATCTGAGATTAGCTGATAGGCGGAGTCACGGCTCTTTGCCCATAAAATCTCGCATTGAGGATCGACATCTAAACACACGTCTCGAACCTGCTCAAAGAAGTCTTCTTCGTCTTCAACTAACAAGATTCTAACCATCTCTGGGCCATCTCATTTCAAAGCGCATTCCCCCGAGTTTTGCGGGGTATAAATCAACTGTTCCCAAAATGGTGGTCATAGCCATTCGAGCGATGGCAAGCCCAAAACCGGTATGACCTTTTTTGTTGGTCTTTCCAATTTCGAAAGCCGCCTCGCTTGGGCCTACAATACCCACTCCATGATCCAAGATGGAGATGTAGTTTTCGATATCGCTCTGCCCCCAGAAGATAACTATTGGCTCATCGCTGTTTGCGAGTTTGGTTGCTTCGCAAGCGTTTTTTAACCCATTTTGAAGAACTATGGAGAGCAACTTCGTGTCTCCAAACATTTCAATATCGTTCTGTCCATTCAAGTGAATAGACACATTTTCACAAGCGGAAACTTCCGAAATGGCCTCTCTAAGGAAAATGCGAGGAGCAAAAGGTTGAGCGTCGTTCGAAGCTGACACATCACGTAAGGCTTCAATTCCGTCAATGACTGCACTTAAACGATCTAGATTTGACTTTGACTGACTGGTCTCGTAGTTACTGACTTCTCGCTGGGCCGAATATTTCAGAAGTCCGATTTTAGATGATATCTCATGCAGAACGATTCCAGTTACAACCCGTACGGCTTTTTGATACTCACCGTCAGAAAAGTCCGTTGTTTTGGAGGCTTCGGAGGCTTCGGCGCCTTCGCGTTTCGCCCCGGTTTCAATTCTATCTATTGATGCTCTTATTAGTCTCCTAAGGAAGGCTACGCGTTCCTTTTTGAGAGCCGTGTGGAGCGCGGGCAAAGTTGTGCGATCTCCCAAAGTCCCCAAATAACGCACAGCTTGTGTTCGCACTTTAGGTTCATCAGTTTCCAATCCTTCGAGGGCCGTCTGTTTGTCCAATTAGTTTGCTCCCGCGTAGAAAGCTGCTCGTATCCCAAATGCCTCTCTACCTCCTTCCATAAGAGACGAAATGGCATCCACAGCTTGATCACTGTCCAGCTCAACCGAAAAATCAACGAATCCTCTGCGACCGTCGGAATCGAGCAAAGTAACTTGCTGCGCCTCTCCTAAGACTGGAATATTAGCATTGTGAGTCGTTACGATTAGCTGGCTTTTTGATGCGCGGTCTCTAATGGATTTAATTAGCGTGTCGGCTATGAAGGCATTGTCGATATGATCCTCGGGCTGGTCTAATACAACGACTGGCTCAGAAAGTTGCAGCACGATTGGTAAAACGACTGTACACCTTTGGCCAAGTGAAAGATTAGAGATCTGCTTTTCGTCTCCTCCATCCAGCAAATAGAAAGACGCGGCGTCCGAGATTGGATAGGCGGCGATCCGGCCTAGGTCCGTTTTTTCCATTGCGGAGATTAGACGTATGGCGCGATCCACTGACACATTTAGGGCCTGAGCTAATTGGTCGTAGCTGTTGGACTCAGTCCATTCTACCAGTTCTCTGGGTTCGACCAAATTTGCCAGTGGCGCGAGAAGCTCTGTATAGCGCAACCCACTGCCCTTTAATTGGTTGGCTAACTCTTGTTCGTATTGTGTGGTTTGCGCACCGTGTTCGACAACGACTTTGATGTTTGGTGCAAGGCGTTTGTTTAGCGTTTCAGCAACAGATTTTCGCTGTTCGAAGCGGGTCTTTCTGGCCTCAAGTAGTTGATCCAATAACGTGCCTCGAGAATGCTGAAGTTTCGAAATAGATATCGCTTCTTGCTCGACTAGCGAACTCAGTGATTGTAGTTGCGCAACTTGATCTCGGAGTCGTTGTGCGCGCCTGGATATTTCTCCGAAACCAATTTCAGCTTTTTCAATTTCAAGTCGGATTGAGCGTGCTTCAGACTCATGAGAGACACGCTGGCGTTCGGTTTCAGTCAACCTTTCGCGGAAAAACGTGTCGGCATCCCTGAGGTTTTCCTTGGCAGAGTTAATTGAACTCATCGCCTTCGCAACCAATTCGATGCCAGGCGTCAGATCGCCATGGAACATGGCTGGGTCCATCAAGTTCTGCCAAGAAGACTCAAGTTCAATGAGTCCAGTTACTTTTCTGCCGGACACGTCAAGGAACCGCTTGAGTTGATCCTCGGCCACGGCGGTCTGCGAGATCTTTTGGTTTATCTCATTCAGGCGGTCATACCTCTCCTTCATGAGTTCGGAGGTTTCTTTTACAGACGCCTCTCGTTCTTCTATCTCGGAAAGTTGCTTTTGTAGTTGTGGAAGGGCGGACCATTCCTCTTGCAAGGTTCTTAAGTTTTTCGACTTATATCCTATTTCCGCCGTCATCGAGGCGATCTGCGATTTCATTTCTGTTTCGCGCTCTACAAGGCGCATTTTTTCGGGTATGAATTGATCAATTAGATCGAGCCGACCCTTAGCAGATTGTCCCAGTGTTTCTATTTCAGTTTGTGAGAAAACTATTGGCTTGACAAAGTCAGCATTTGCCTTGTTCGTTTCCTCATGTGACGCCCTCGAACTAACTACGACGTCGCCGTTGTCCTTTTGCATGGTGACCGTGACCTGACCGGCACCCAGAACGGCACGAGCATGTTTCTCCGCTTCGTCGCTGTCAGATTGAAAACCGGCTGACGATCCAACGGCAAACCGAATAAGCTCCACTACGGACGTTTTGCCAGTTCCGCGTGCGCCTATGATAGCGTTAAGCCCGGATTCAAAGCGCAAGTCTAAACCATCGAGAAAACCCTCTTCGACCTGGACTCTTGTAATCTTCATAGGTTCCTCACTTTGAGAGTACCGGTATCATGAGCTGATGTGTGTCTAGCTTATGCGGTACAGTCAACGTGGTCGAGAGCCGTCGGTGGAGGTGACACTTCGGGCTGGGTCGCCGGGATGGCGTTGAATGTCTTTGATATGAGTCTCTGTTGCCAACCTAAAACGTGAGCACAGTCTGGTTTGACCACTATCATATGCTGTTTCAGTGAAAGTCTGGAAACCGCCTCAACGAACGATGCGAAACGACGCGCCAACGGGCCTTTTGATGCAACGTGTCGATTAACTGCTCTCTCTTCGAGAGCCATGGTGTGCAGGGGCGTGGCGAACGGCCCCTGCGAGCAGGCGGGGGTTTGGGGGAGGAGTGCGGAACGACGCCCCCCCGGGAGCAGGGGTTGCAAGGGGAGTGCGGAACGATGACCTTGCCGCCCTCCGCGCAGGAGTGCCCGCCGCACAGGCGCCCCCGGCGGGCGGGGTTCCGGGGTAGCGCCCCGGGCGAACGGCAGGCCGAACGCAGGCACCTCAGGTGCCGGAGTGCGGGCTGTTTAGTGAGTAATGACCCCACACATCCGTTCGCGGCTACGTCTGGTCGATTTCTCCGGTGCGGGAAAACATCAACCCATTTTCTGACCTCAACGTTTGGAGGTCAGACATGGCAAGCAAGAAGTACCCGGTGGTCCTGCGGTTCGAGGGCATGGACCCGAGCGATATTGGCGGCTACGAGGCGCACCGCTATCGCAAGGGCGGCGACCTGGGACACATCGACCGGAACAAGCCGACGCCCCGCCGGCTGATCGGCTCCGAGACCTGGGCAGAGGAAGCCCGGGCCGAGATCGAGCTGATTAACGTCGAAACCTTCGCTGCCGAACTTGAGGACCTCGACCGGCGGAACCGTCGCAAGGATCTCGAGAAGCGGCGGCTCGAAGGCCCCCGGGACCCCTGGCGGGCGTCGCGCCACGGACCGATGCGCGAACTCATCCTGACTGCCAACAAGGACTGGTTCGAACAGACCGAGACGAGTGACGTCGAGTTCAGCACGTCGCGCGAAGAACTGTTCGAGGAACGTGCGGTCGCTTGGCTGCGCGACAACTTCGGCGACGACGTCATCCATGCCCGCGCCGATCTCGACGAGCAGGCCTATCACATCCACGCCGTAGTCATGCCGCGGGCGACCGTCAGGAAATACGGGACCGAGTGCCGGGTTCTGCAGCCCTCGATCCATCCGCTCATCAAGGACTACGAGGCCGCGCAGGACAGCGTCGGCGAGTGGTTCAGCGAAATCGGCCTGGTCCGCGGCGAGAAACGCAAGCAGGCGATCCGCGATGCGCTGAACGATGGACGGACGCCGCCGATCAATCCGCGGCATGTCCGACCCGCAGAGTGGCGCGCGAAGGAGGAAAAGCGCCTCGCCGAGAAGGCCGCTGAAGTCGAGACCCGCGAGCGCGACGTCGTCGCACGCGAGGACGATGCGGCATCCGTCCTGGTCTTTGCCCACGCGGTCGCGGCGGGCGAGATCGACACCGACGGGCGCCCGGTCGAGTCCGCCGATGCAAACCGGCCCACCCAGACGCAACCGGTCAAGAAGACAACACTCGGCTTCGCCGCCGCGCGCAAGGCCTTCCGGGCCGTTGCAAAGCGGCTCGGTGCGAGGGCCGAAGAGAAGGCGCGTCGTGAGGCGCAGGAGCACATTGCGTCAGAGGTCGCGGAGATCAGCGCCGCAGACGAAATCATCCTCGAGATCGCCCGCGCGTTCTCGCAAGACCAGCGGAACCGGATCGCGACGATCCGGCGCTCGCTGACCGCGAAGATCATGGCGCTGGATCCGCGGAGCAAGGGCCGTTCCGACGCCCAGAAGTCGAGCCCGAACAGCCGGCGGTAGAGGCTACTTCTCCGGGGCATTTCACATGAAATCAGTTGATTTCTTTTTCATGATTTCAGCTGCTTGCGTAGTGCGGTCGAGACTTTTTTCTTCGGCTCACTGAAGTCCAAAATTTTGCGTTCCGATATGGTTTTTAGCCGGGAGCGGCGGGCGACAGACCCAAGGCTCCGGCGACATCGAAACCGCAAACCTGGAGTATTCCACATGAAGAAATCGCTGTCCCAGAAACCCGCTCGCAAGCCCCGCACTTCCCAGTTCGAGATGACCCCCGCCATGGAGGCTCGCATGCAGAAGGCGATGGTCTCGATCGGCAACATCGCCGACAAGCAAGCCCGCAAGGACGACAAGATCCAGCGCGAAGCCCGTCTGGCCGTCGCCGAGACTTTCGACGCCTGGCTCGACTGGATGGAAGAAACGGCACCCGAGCAGGTCGAGGAGATCTTCTTCGAACTCGGCTGCTTCGCCACCGCCACCAACCGCCGCCGGATGTTCAAGCACGCCAAGGCGCCGGAAGGCGCAGCAGAGCGCGCGCAGGAGCAGGTCGACCGGTGGAAGGCTGAGGAAGAAGCAGCCAAGGCGGCCGCCGACGATGGCGCGCAATCAAAGTCCGATGCCGCCGAAAGCCAGGCGTGAAGGCGTCGCTCTGCGCGCAGAAGGCGCGCGGAGCCGCAGATTACCGTCTCACCTGCAAAATCGTTCGCCAAAGACCAAATCCTGCTCCCGCAACCAAATTACATATAAATATAAAGACGTTACAGCTGCCAAATGGGCGGCTTCTTTAGTTCGCAACAGCCTCAAACTCCAAAACACAGTGACAGAATAAGCCCGGCCGAATGCCGCCGGAAACCCGCGGCACAGGTCGATTGCCGAATTGTATAAAATCACGCCGGAAGCCGTGGTCAATTCGAGTTGAATCACCTTCAAGCTGCGGACATTTCAGCGGAGTACGTTAAAAGGACATGGGCATCCAGCCCAAGGTGAGATCGTCCAATTGAACGGTTCAAGTCTTCTTAACCAACTCTGCGTTACGTTTGCTATGGCCAAGGAGAAACTTGGCGAACTCTGGGCCAGTCGCCCAGTGAGAGCGAGACATAGCTGATGACGCGAAAGATAATCCGCACAGAGACCGATCTGGCCGTAAATGGAGCGCCCCCTGCGCTAGAGCACCCAACCCATGTCGGGCGCCCGAATATCGCCGACCGGGACAAGTTCATGTGGTATGTCGATGATATTCTGGAGCGGAACTGGTTGACGAACAATGGGCCGTTGGTGTGTGAGCTGGAGCGCAGGATCGCCGAATATCTAGGCGTCCGGCACTGTGTTGCCATGTGTAACGGTACCATCGCGCTGGAGGTGGCAATTCGCGCGGTTGGAATGTCTGGCGAGGTGATCGTTCCCTCCTACACCTTTGTTGCCACCGCGCACGCCGTATCCTGGCAAGGGTTGCACCCGGTTTTTGCTGACGTTCGTCGGCAGGATCATTGCATCGACCCCGAGGCCGTTCGCAGGGCGATCACGCCGCGCACAACCGGAATCGTTGCCACGCATCTCTGGGGCGGAACCTGTGACATTGCCGCGTTGCAAAAGATTGCACAGGAGCATGGCCTGAAGCTTGTCTTTGATGCGGCGCATGCCTTTGGCTGTTCATATGATGGTCAGCGTATCGGCGGCTTTGGCGACGCCGAGGTCTTCAGTTTCCATGCCACCAAGTTCTTCAACACGATAGAGGGCGGGGCGGTCACCACCAATGATGACGCGCTTGCAGATCAGCTCCGCCTGATGCGCAACTTTGGGTTTGCCGGTCAGGATAAGGTCATCCACCCAGGAACCAATGGCAAAATGACGGAAGTGAACGCCGCAATGGGATTGGTCAATCTGGATGCCGTGGACGCCGTTATGGCCACCAACAAGGCACGTCACGCTGCATATTCGAATGCGCTGGAGAATATTGCCGGGCTTCGGTTGACCCCGGTTACACCAGATGAGGAGCGCAATCACCAGTATGTGGTGCTGGAGGTCGACGCCAGCTTTCCTCGCACCCGGGATGAGGTCCTCGATGTGCTCACTGCAGAAAACATCCTTGCACGTAAGTACTTCTGGCCGGGCTGCCATCGCATGGAGCCATATCGCTCAATACAGCCCAACGCCGGGCGCTCTTTGCCGGTTACGGAGGATCTTGCCGAACGGGTGATTGTCTTGCCCACCGGTCCGAATATGCCACGTGAGGCGATCAGCGTGGTGCGTGAGGTGTGCCAGGTGTTGTCAGGGCAGGTCATCGGGCGGACATCGCCCTATGTGAGCGCACAGATGCGGAGTGTGTCATGAACTGTGTATTCATTGGCATGACAGATCCCGGTTTCGATTGGCAGGATGAAGAGCTGTGACAAAGGCCAACCCATTTAATCCAGGATTCTACTCTTCCAGTGAACTCAAAGGTATGGGGTTCAAACATGTTGGTCAGGATGTACAGATCGCCAAAAACTGCACGATCCTTGGTTTGGAAAACATCTCTATCGGAGACAATGTACGCATAGATGGTGGGGCCACCCTGGCTTGTGCAACTGGCGACCTCACCATCGGCAGTTACATCCACATCGGAGGGTACTGCCACCTCACGTGCTCCGGCGGTATCAGGTTGGGCGACTTCAGCGGGTTGTCTCAGGGCGTGCGTATCTATTCTGTGAGTGACGACTACTCCGGAGACTGCCTCACCAACCCGACAGTCCCACGTGCATTCCTGAATGTCACAACTGCAGCTGTCGACATCGGAAAACATGTTATCATCGGCTCAGGAAGCGTCGTGCTGCCCGGTGCATCAATCGGCGACGGCGCATCCATTGGTGCGCTGTCTTTGGTGAACAAGCCCTTGGAACCTTGGGGGGTTTATTGCGGTGCACCTGCACGCAGGCTAAAAGCACGCAGCAAGGCCTTGCTGCAGCAGGAAGAAGAGCTTTTGCAAGCAAGAGGGCGCGTACTGCCGGTTCTGTAGAGGCAATCAGGCGCTTCGGCATTCAAGAAAGACCGAAAGATCAAACAGGCCCATTTAGGCCTAAGGGGGGACGCAACAACTGACGCCGTCTGCCCGGTGCGCTGAACGCATCACAATTTCAAAATGTCACATATATCCACTCCGGGGCAAGAGATCCACCTCTGCATTTTCGAAACTGATCCTCAGAACGATCTTGTCAACGGCCATCACTGTAACAGCGAAGCTGACTTTTTTGACCTGGATTGTGATGAGAAATTCTACCACATTGCCATAGGATCATCGGTGGCGCGCAGAGACATTCACCAGCGTCTTCTGGGCGAGAATTGTGAGCGATTTTCCAGTTTTGCGCTGATGTCTATCATATATGACCCCAATACCATCTGCGCTGGGACCGTGGTTGGTATGTGGGCAGTCGTCACCAAGAGCGTGCCCCCGAATACGACAGTTGTCGGAAATCCGGCAGCAGAGTTGAAACGTCGGACCTGAAATGTTGACTGCCAGACCACGGCGAGCCTGGTCTGGCGTGCTTCGGGGTGCGTCTCGGGGGCTGGAATATCGCTGACTTGACGCGCGGGCGAGGGCTATGCGTGCGCCGGCAGGTCTCGTATCCAGAATTGCAGATCCTTTTTTGTCTCGTCGGCCTGATCTAAGTCTTTCCAGGAGAATTCCGCCCTGACGCCGGGCAGGGGCACATATCCGCGTTTCTGCCAGAATGGATCAAGCGGCGCATAGTCGCGTGGGCGCAGCGGATGGGTGTCGGGGCGCAGGACGCTACAGAACGCCGATTTGGAAAACCCGAGCGCGAGAGCATGCGCCTCGCGCAGGTCAAAGAAACCATGCCCTGCACCCTGACCACGATAGGCCGGAAGCAGAACTGACTCTGCGCAATAGAAGATCTCCCTCAGATCCAACCCGCTGCCTGCAAAAGCGGCGGCAAAGTCATCCGCGTGATCGGTCAAGGGGGTTCCGGTTGCCGCTCCGACCAGACGATCCCCATCAAATGCGCCGACAACCACCGCGCCTGCGCTGTCGCGATAGCTCTGCAAGTACTCACGCTCGTAAGCGAGATCGCCATCATAGAGATAGGGCCAGGCGCGAAACACCTCGATCCGCAGGCGTGCCACATCGTCCAGCGCGGCCTCCAATGCCGCGCCGGTCAGGGTCTCAATCCGCAGAACCATCAGGCAGAGACCTGTTTGATCCAGTCAGAGAGGTTGTAATAGGTGGTGACGCGGGTGATGAGGCCATCACGCAGATTGAAAAACGACCCGGCAGGCAGTTTGTAAGTCTGTTGGCGCGCGTCGGGCAGGCCCTCATCGGTCTGCAAGTAGGTGCCATTCACGGTGTATTCCGCCGCCGCTCGTGTCGCGTCCGGGGTGGCAAAGATGACCATGTCGGTCAGCTCTTCACGGTAGCAGTGGCTCATATGCGCACAGAACTCGGCGAATTTTTCCTTGCCGACACGGATATTCCCCTCGTTGACGTGATGGGCCACATCATCGGCGAGGCAGGCAAGCATGCCGTCGGTGTCTCCGGCGTTGAAGGCGTTGAAATAGCGCGCGATCGTGTCGTTCATTTATGTCTCCGTCGGGTTGCCCCAGCGTGCAATCAGCCGCTCGAGGATCTGGTCTCGGGTTTGCCTGTAGCTCTCTAACTTGGCATTCCGTGACTCGCCGAGCCCAGTTGGGTCCATAATTGGCCAATATTCGACATCGAGGTGAAAAAAACGGGTGAGTTCCAGTGCGCGGCGCTGGCTCGCCGGCGAAAGCGCAATCACCAGATCATACGAAGAGATGTCATCGCCCCACTGCTCCATCTCGTCAAAGGAGCGCGAGCGATGCCGGGACAACTCCACGTCGATCTCCTGACAGACTGCAATGCAAAACCCGTCAATCTCCAGGTCGTTCTTGACCCCGGCGGATTGCACATAGGTTCCGGTGCCATAGAGTTTTTTCATGATCCCCTCGGCCATCGGGGATCGGACCGCGTTGTGGTCACAGCAGAACAAAATGGACTGCGGCAGCTCCGTCACGCATCAGCCTCCGAAGTGCAGAACGCAGATCAGGGTGAACAGGCGACGGGCGGTATCCGTATCCACCTCCGCCTTGCCTTCAAGGCGTTCCTGCAGGACGCGGCTGCCTTCGTTGTGAATGCCCCGGCGCGCCATATCGATGGTCTCGATCTGGCTGGGGGGGAGGGTTTTGACAGCGGTGAAGTAGCTTTCGCAGATCTGGTAGTAATCCTTGACCACCTGACGAAAAGGCGACAGCGACAGGTGGAACTCCGCCGCCTTGTCTCCGCCTTCGGTCTGGACGTCGAACACCAGACGTTTTTCGCGGATCGACAATGCGAGGTGATAAGGCCCCTCCGGCGTGTCGCGCTCTTCGCGGTTGGGCAGCACAAAGCTATTGTCCTCGATCAGATCGAATATCGCGACTTTGCGTTCCTGCTCGATCTCCGGCGTTGGCGGCGGCAGGTTGCGATCGTCTAGTTCAATTTGGCTGATCCGGCTCATGGCTCTGGCCCCAGTACTGTCTCCCTTCATGACCTAGCGGATCGCTCCGTCTCGCACAATCGCGCGGACGGGCTGACCCTGCGCAATCATTGCGCAAGTGTGACGTCATCGCTGCGTTAATTCAGGGGGTAAAGAGCAAAAGGCGTACTGTCGCGCCTTGGCGTCAACATTCTGTTAACCCTGAGTGGGTTTCATCGTGACATGCCCGAAACTCAAGGGTTTCGGCCAGCAACAGGCTCAGCGCGGCGGAGGGCAGCCCTCCGCGCTGAGCCTTAGCTGTTTTATTGGTTGAGTGCCTCAAGCCGCGCTAGCACCGACAATCCATGCGCTTCGAGGCTTTCGCTCTCTGCCAGCGTCGCAGCCGCGGGGCCGATCGCGCGCAGCGCATCCGGGGTCATCTGGCTGAGCGTGGTGCGCTTGATGAAATCCATCACCGACAGGCCGGAGGAAAACCGGGCTGAACGGGCGGTGGGCAGGACGTGGTTGGGGCCGCCGACATAGTCGCCGATAGCCTCCGGAGTATATTGCCCCATAAAGATCGCACCGGCATGGATGGTTTTCTCGCTCAGCGATTGCGGATCGGCGACGCACAGCTCCAGATGCTCCGGTGCAATCCGGTTGGACAGCGCGGCCGCCTCATCCAGATCCCGCACCACGATGACGGCACCAAAATCGCGCCAGCTGATGCCCGCGATGGCGCGGCGGTCCAGCGTTTCCAGCCGTTTGTCCACCGCAGCGGCGACGGCCTTGCCGAAGTCTGCATCATCCGTGATCAGAATGGATTGTGCGCTCTCGTCATGCTCCGCCTGGCTCAGGAGGTCGAGCGCGATCCAGTCGGGGTTGTTGCCCTTGTCGGCAATCACAAGGATTTCCGAAGGCCCCGCAATCATATCGATGCCGACCTTGCCAAACACACGCCGCTTGGCCGCCGCGACAAAGGCATTGCCGGGGCCGGTGATCTTGTCGACAGGCGCGATGGTTTTGGTGCCATAGGCCAACGCGGCCACGGCCTGCGCGCCCCCCACGCGGTAGATTTCGTCCACGCCGGAAATGCGGCAGGCCAACAGAACCAGCGGATTGATTTGCCCGTCCGGGGTCGGCACGGTCACCGTAAGTCGCGCGACCCCTGCAACCTTGGCCGGAATGGCGTTCATCAACACGGACGACGGGTAGCTTGCCAGACCTCCGGGCACATAGAGCCCCGCCGCTGACACCGCCGACCAGCGCCAGCCCAGCGTTGCGCCGCTCGCATCGGTCCAGGTCTTGTTTTCGGGCATCTGCTCGGCATGATACGCGCGAATGCGGTCGGCTGCGAGTTCGAGTGCGCTGCGCTCTGCGTCAGATACAGTTGCGATGGCCGCATCGACCTCCGCTGCCGAAATCCGCAGCGCATTTGCATCCTTGAGCGCGAGCCGGTCGAACTTTTCCGTCAACTCCAGCAGCGCGGCATCCCCCCGGTGGCGCACGTCAGCAATGATATCTGCAACAATTGCGTCCACATCCGGGCTGTCCTCACGCTTTGCGCCGAGCAGCGCGGTGAAGGACTGGTCGAAGTCGGCATCGGAAGAGGTCAGAAATACGGGCATTACGGCACTCCTTTGTGCGGAGCCTTACCCTGCCTGTGCGTCTGCCTCAAGTTTGATTGGCCGAGATAGGCCGCGCCGCGTCATGTATCGTGCTGCGGCATGTGCTTGGACGGTGCGCGGTAGGGGCGTGTCACGTCCTTGAGTGTGACCTCAAGTGCTTCCACGGACAGGCGGATTGCCCCGTCCCCTGCAAGCGTCAGCAACAGATGCCCGGCGCTATCTTCGCCCGGCTCAAAGGTGACCGACAGCACCGACAGGATCATGTCCTTATCGGTGCGATCAATCCCCTGAGAGGCCACGTTCAGGACGTTTTCGGCAACCAGCACAGATTGTACCCGCTCATATGCACGCCCACGACGCTCGGCAGCGACGCGGTCTTCCCAGCGAAACCGGTTCAGGAGAATGGCAAAGCGGCGCGCAGAGGCGCGCCAGCCCATTTCCGTCACAGGAAACACTGCATCCTGAACAAGCGAGGAGATGACCTCCAGATCCTCGGCCTCATAGGCACCGAGGTTCAGGGGGCGTTCGCGGCCGTCTTCGAAGCGGGCATCGGACATCAGTCTTCCTTGATGCGTTCGATCTTGGCGCCAACCGCAGAGAGCTTGCGCACCACATGTTCATAACCGCGATCCAGGTGATAGACCCGGCTGACGCGCGTTTCGCCTTCTGCCGCCAGCCCTGCAAGGATCAGCGATACGGAGGCGCGCAGATCCGTCGCCATCACGGGCGCCCCCTTCAGGCGTTCGACGCCGGTGACCTTGGCGGTGCCGCCATGGACATCAATCTGTGCCCCCATCCGCATCAGCTCCGGGGCGTGCATGAAACGGTTCTCGAAGATCTTTTCTTCCAGCACCGATTCACCTTCGGCGGTGCACATCAATGCCATCATCTGCGCTTGCAGGTCGGTCGGAAAGCCGGGGAAGGGCTCCGTGACCACATCTACGGCTTTGACGCGGCCCGATTTATGGCTCACTTTCAGGCCCGCATCGGTTTCCGAGATCTCCACGCCGGCCTCTTCGAGCTTGGCGCAAAAGGCCTCCAGCAGATTGCGCCGACCGCCCAGCAGTTCCACCTCGCCGCCGCAGATCGCGGGCGCCAGCATATAGGTGCCCAGTTCAATCCGGTCGGTGACCACCGGGTGCGTTGCCCCGTTCAGCCGATCAACGCCCTGAATGGTAATGGTGCTGGTGCCGTGGCCCTCGATCTGGGCACCCATCTTGATGAGGCATTCGGCCAGATCGATGATTTCGGGTTCCCGTGCGGCATTCTTCAGAACCGTGGTCCCTTTCGCCAGGGTCGCGGCCAGCAGGGCGTTTTCGGTCGCCCCGACCGATACGATGGGGAAGTCGACGGTGCCGCCCTTGAGCCGCCCACCGGGGGCCTTGGCGTGCACGTAGCCATCACGCAGATCCATTTCCGCGCCAAGCGCTTCGAGTGCCTTGAGGTGCAGATCAACGGGGCGCGCGCCAATGGCACAGCCGCCCGGCAGTGAGACGACCGCGTGACCTTCACGCGCCAGCATCGGCCCCAGCACGAGGATCGAAGCGCGCATCTTGCGGACGATATCGTAATGCGCCGTGTGGTTGTCGAGACCATGGCTCGACATGGCCAACACCTGGCCCTCCTGCAACGCGGACACCTCTGCCCCCAGCGATTGCAGCAGCGCGGTCATGGTACGGATGTCGCTGAGGCGTGGCGCGTTGGTCAGCGTCAGCGGGTCTTCGCTCAACAATGTGGCGGGCATCAGCGTCAGGCACGCGTTCTTGGCCCCGGCAATCGGAATCACTCCGTTCAGCGGGCCGTTGCCAGTTACCAGAATCGAATCCATCTGCTCTATCCTTTTGCGTCGCCCGGGGCGTCGTCTTTTTGTGCGGACCGTGCCTTGGCTTGCGCCTTGCGCCGGGCCATATTCGCCTTCAGGGCCGCTTTCAGGCGGTCCTCGCGAGCGGCCTCGGATCGGTTGCCGGAGGGTTTCTTTTTGTCTGCCATAGAGAGTGTCTAACTTAGTCCAAAAAAACCGTCCAGATCCTCTTGCGCTCTTCTGCGAATATGCATAGAAGCCCCTTCACGGCGCTGCTGTAGCTCAGAGGTAGAGCACTCCCTTGGTAAGGGAGAGGTCGAGAGTTCAATTCTCTCCAGCAGCACCATTTTCCAGCATTTTACGCCAAGCGACCAACCACACAATCAGTGTTAAGCGTTGCTCAAGCAATTTTCGGCAAGCTTTCCTGCGTTCGGCGATCTGCGCCGTGATTCCAATTGTTGGAAAGGGAATGCGCCTGATGCCCGTGTTTAGCCGCCTCTGGAAAACCACCGCGATGAGTCTCAAGTTGCCGGTGATCATCGCGATCCCGGCTATTGTCCTGTTGCTCGCGGCGGGCAGCGTTGTCACGTTTCGGGCGGTCACGGAATTCGGCAATGAGCGCAAGGCGGCCTATGAGACCCTGCTGCGCGAACGTTCGAACGCGTTGGAAACCTGGCTGGACGATATCGCAGCCGAGGTCAGTGCGCTGGCTTTGAACGGATCAGTCGCGCTTGGGGTCAAGGACTTCGGCCGCGGGTGGATGCCGGTCAAGGACGAAGAGCCCGGCGACTATCTGCGCCGTCTCTACCTGGATGAGAACCCGCATCCGGTTGGTCAGAAGGATGAATTGCTAAGCGCGGGCGACAAATCTGTCTGGACCCTGCGCCACAAGAAATACCACGAGGGATTTCGCGCCTATCAGCGGGCCCGCGGCTTTTATGACATGTTCCTGTTCGATCCGAGCGGGAACATGATCTACTCGGTGTTCAAGGAAGACGACTTTGCCACCAACTTCGTCGACGGGCCGTACAAGGACAGCGGCTTGGGTGAGGCCTTTC
The DNA here is from genome assembly GCF_022348205.1 of Epibacterium sp. MM17-32. Lineage (NCBI taxonomy): Bacteria > Pseudomonadati > Pseudomonadota > Alphaproteobacteria > Rhodobacterales > Roseobacteraceae > Epibacterium > Epibacterium sp. MM17-32. Next base: position 19,443 of record NZ_JAKRFC010000027.1, read on the forward strand.
GGGCCGCGGTCGATCTGGAGGCCGGGCAGGTCTACATGACCCGACTGTCACCCTATGCGCCAAGTCAGGACGCCCCCGCGATTTTTGTGGCCGCACCGGTCTACAATGGCATGTCGGTCTTTGGTGTTGTGGCGGTGCAGGTTCCGATCAACCGTCTCAACGAGATTCTGGCGCAGTCGGATCTTCTGGGTGAAACCGGGCTTGTCTATACCGTGGCGTCCGATGGGTCCGCGACATCCTCTTCGCCGCATGAGGAAGGGCATCGCGTTTTTGACCAGTTGGCCTCGACCGCAGCGATATCGGCCGCCCTTGGTGGTGAACGTCAGTATTTTGAACATACAACAGGCATGGAAGGCGGGGATGTCATTGCGGTGACGGACAGCATCCAGGTGCCCAACGGGGAAACCTGGGGCATCGTGCTGGAAATCGACCACGCCGAAGCCTCTGCCAACAGTGCAGAACTGGTGCGCAACTCCCTGATTACCGCTGTGGTCGTGTCGATCGGCGTGCTGCTGTTCTCCTGGCTTGCGGCGCGCACAGTGACGGGACGTGTGCAAGTTCTGAGCGAAGACATGGGGGCGGTGGCGGATCGTCAATATGATACCGACGTGCGGGGCACGGACTACCGTGACGAGATCGGCGTGATTGCCCGCGCGCTGGAAGTCTTCCGTGGCGATCTCAAATCTGCCGAACTGGCCGAGCAGGATCGCATGCGCAAGCAGGAGGAGCAGAACCTCGTTGTGAGCGCGTTGAGCCGCGGCCTGGTGCAGCTTGCCAAGGGGGATCTGACACATGAGATCTCCGAGCCATTCCCGGAGCCGCACGAGCATTTGCGGCAGGATTTCAATACTGCGATCTCCCAGCTGAGAACGCTGGTCACAGATGTGGTCGAGGCCGCGCAGAGCATTCGCAACGGTGCCTCGGAAATCAGTACCTCCTCGGGGGATCTGTCACAGCGGACCGAGGCACAGGCGGCCACCTTGGAGCAAACGGTCGCCGCGCTTGATGAATTGACGGCCAGCGTCAAATCCTCGGCCGATGGGGCGCAGAGTGTCGAAACCATCGTCAAGGAGGCGCGGGCGGAGGCCGAATCGAGCGGCACGGTGGTGCAGAATGCGGTGTCGGCGATGTCCGAGATCGAACAGTCCTCGCAGCAAATCGGCCAGATCATTTCTGTCATTGATGACATTGCCTTCCAGACCAATCTGCTGGCGTTGAATGCGGGGGTGGAAGCTGCGCGCGCCGGTGAGGCCGGTCGCGGGTTTGCTGTCGTGGCCAGCGAAGTTCAGTCCCTCGCACAACGATCAGCGGGGGCGGCGAGTGAGATCAAGACGTTGATCGGAAACTCTGGCGAACATGTTGAGCGTGGCGTTGATCTGGTCGGCAAGGCGGGGACGGCACTGTCCAGCATTGTCGAGCGGGTGACCCATATTTCCACCTTGGTGTCGGAGATTGCCGAGGGTGCTGCGGAGCAGTCCACCGGGATCTCTGAAATCAACACCGGGATGACGCAACTGGATCAGGTGACCCAGCAGAATGCCGCAATGGTCGAACAAGCCACCGCAGCCAGCCAGCTGCTGAATGGCGATGCCGACAACCTCGCCGCTCTGGTGACCCGGTTCGAGACCGGCTCCGCCCACTCCGCCGCGGCACCGGCGGCCCCGAGCACGTCGGAGAGGCAAGATGCCGGACCGGCGGCAACGGCGCATGGAGAGGACTGGCACGACATCACGCCGGTGGCGGCGCAGGCCGCCACGGATGGAAATGCCGCCAAGGCGCTTTGGGACGACTTCTGATCCGCACAAGCGCGCGGTGAAGATGGATCAGCCCGGTTGAGACTGGTCCAGAAACACCGCAAGGGCATGGGAGACCGTGCCAAAGGCCGCGTCACTGCGCGCCCCGTCCGTCAGCGCAGCCCGCAAATAGACCCCATCGATGAGCGCCGCCAGTGTGTCGGCCACCCGCTCGGCGTCGGGGCTCAGTTTGCGGAGGTCAAACAGCAGATTGCTTCTCAGGCGGCGCTGGTAGACTTGCATCAGATGAGAGGCGTCCGATTTCGACTGCGCAAGGGCGTAGAAGCTGAGCCAGGCAGAGGTCTTGCGCGGATCGAATACATGTGGCGCAAAGTTTGCACGAAGAATGGCCTCCAGGCGGGCACGTGGCCCTTCGGCGTCCTGCAGGCCGGCCCGAACCTTGGCGGAAAATTCCGACAGGATGTGCCGCATGGCGGCGATCAGCATCTGTTCCTTGCTGCCGAAATAATGATGTGCAAGGCCGCTGCTCATGCCGGCCCGACGCGCGATCTGAGCAACCGTCACGTCGAGAGAGCGGGTCTCGCCTATCTCGTCGATCACGGCTGATACCAGCGCCGCCCGGCGCTTGGGCTCCATCCCCAGTTTGGGCATTGCTCTCTCCTGTCTTGCGCCCCTTGGCTCATGGCAAGCAGGGGGAGGCGGGTCAACTGAATTCGCCGGCCCGCTGATCGCAGGCCGGCCTGAGGGAAGTGTACTACTCGCCCCGGGGGAACCGCGCCTGGTCCTCGACGATGTTGAGATCCATGTGGTTTCGCATGTATCGCTCCGAGGCCTTTTGCAGCGGCTGGTAATCCCAGGGGAAATAGCCGCC
>NZ_JAKRFC010000028.1:0-20124 GCF_022348205.1 Epibacterium sp. MM17-32
TGTCCTCGGGCTTCTCTCGTTTGCCTGCCATCTCGTCGTCCTCCTGAAAACGGGATATTCCTATCCCAAAAGGTGGACCACTTCAGTGGGGGCACCCCACCGCGATGGAATCGTCAGCAGCCAGATCGAGCACATTACGCCACCGCGACCGGCCAGCGCGGGCAATCCGGAAGCGCTCAAACGGCTGACGCCGGAACAACAGGCCGCGATCTACATGTCGGTTCTGGCACCCACGATTGATGTCACGTCAGAGGCCGGTGCCTCGGAGTGCGTTTCGGCGACGGTCTGGCGCCGATCTGGTGCGACGGGCAACGGGGGCGGATTGAAATACACCGAGATGCTGCGGATGAAAGCGCCCGCGATCGATCAGCTTGTCCAACAGCTCAACTATGTTGCGGGCTACGCGCAGATACGTGGGGACAGGACGGCCGAAATCCTCACGCAGCTGAGCCTGCCGTTCCCGTTCTTCCAGAGCATCGGATACATCGATCCCGCACGCACGCCTCGGACGTTGGAGCTCCTGGGCCTGGCGGCGGCGTTTGCCTTCTCCACGATCCAGCGGTTGAAGTTTGCGTTGGCAGTCAAGCGGCCGATCGAGTTCTCACCACAGGTGCAACCGATCATTCCAACGCCGACACATGCGTCCTTGCCCAGCGGACATGCGACAGAGGCTTTTCTGATCGCGCGGCTTATCTGGAAACTGATGCGGCAGAGCGAGGCGCCCCAATATGGCGATCACGCCTACTGGGGGGACATGCTGATGCGTCAGGCCGCGCGTATCGCAATCAACCGGACAGTGGCAGGCGTGCACTTCCCCGTCGACAGCGCCGCCGGCGCGATGCTCGGCCTTGTGCTTGCGGAGCACATGCAGAATGTCACGCGAGGGGGCAGCTGGGAGTCCGCCGGCTTTGATGGGCCGGGTTTTGAGGGCAGGCTCGATTTCGACTGGCACGCGCTTTATGAGCCAGCAACGGATCGCCTGCACCGAAAGGTCGTGACTGACGGCTGTCGCTGGGGCACATCAAAGGCGCACAAGGGTGCTCGGGATACTCCGTCCGATCTTTTGAACTGGCTCTGGGAGGCCGCCGTCGCCGAATGGCGCGATCTGCCGCCCTCCAGTACAGTGGCAGGATAAGCCGATGGCGGTTTCATCAGCATCTGATAGCGCTCGCGCGGCGAGCATCCTCAGCCAGGAGGCGGATTTCCGGCTCACACGGCATCCGCATGCAAATCCCGAGAGCCAGATCGCCAAATGGTGGTCGGTGCTGTTGCAGATCGAAGGCAGCATCGAGGCGTTTATTGCCAAGGCAGAGGCTTATGGGGGCGCGGGGGCAGCACCGTATTTCCTGGTTCCGGTTGCCTATGATCCGGATGACCGGCAGGCGGCCGCCGACGTGCAGCCCGTTGTGATCTATGCCCGGCAGGATTTTGTGCACGCGCTGAACCGGCGACCGGACGACCCGGACGCCGCCAACCGCTTTGGCGTGCGGGCGCTGACGCTGGGCGCTCTGACCGCCCGAAATGTGCTCGATTTCGCGGCGGATTGGCCGGAGACGAGTGTGATCCAGGTCGCCGATGACAGCGTGGTCATGGCGGTCATCGACGATGGTATCGGCATAGCCAACAACCTGTTTCGCATGGGGCCCGTGGCGACGCGGGTGGAGTTTGCCGCGCTGCTCGAAGCGCGCAAGGGGGCGCGCCCCAGCCGGGCAAGTGCAGGTCGGACCTTCGGGCGCGACGAGATCGACGCATTGTTGGCCGCCTGTACGTTCAATGGTCTGCTGGACGAGGATCTGTTCTATGCACGCACGGGGCAGGCGGACTATGACGGAGAGGTGTTTTCCACCGTCTCTCTGCGCGCGTCGCATGGCACCCATGTAATGGGGCTGGCCGCCGGGTACCCAATGCAGGAGCAGACCGGAAATCGGCCGATCATCTGCGCGGCGCTTCCGGCGCGGCTGGTCGAGGATACGACAGGTGTCGAAATGCTGCCCGCACTGTATTTGTCGTTTCACATGCTGATGAAGCAGGCGCGACGGTTTCGCACCAAAGATGGTGCATTTGCGCCGGTGGTCTTCAACCTGTCGTTTGGCAACGCGGGCGGACCGCATGATGGGACCGGCCCCTTTGCCACCCTGTTCGATCATTTCTTTGCGGAGAACGGCGCCGCCGCCGCGCAGCAACCGGCGTGGCTTACTCTGGCGGCAGGCAATCTGAACCTCAGCCGCATGCATGGGGAGATCCCCGAGGGGCGCGGCAAGACCCAGTTGGATCTGATGGTGCAGCCGGATGATCGCACAGCGACGCAGGTCCAGATCTGGCTGCCGTATTCGGCTGATGGCACAGAGGAAAAGGCGGAAATCAGCGTTTCAACCCCGTTTGGCGACGGTGTTGCGATCATCACGGCGGGCCGAACCTGCGCATCCCTGTTAAACGCAGCGGGGCAGGAAATCGCCCGTCTCTCCTATGAGCATGTGCCTGCTCCGGTAGAGCGCGGGCGTGCGATTTTATCCCTCAACCCGACCGCCAGCCTGATCGCGGAGGAGCCTCTGGCACCCTGCGGGAGGTGGGTGGTGCAGATCAGGCGTCGGAAACGGTCCAAGGGGGCCATGCAGGCCTGGGTTCGGCGGGATGAAACGCTGCCCGGTTTCAAACCCGGCGGGCGCCAGGCGTATTTCGACAACGCGGATTATGTCCGCTTTGGTCCCTTCGGGCGTCCGCTTGCCGTCGATCCCCAGGATACAACGTCTCCTGTGCGCCGGGCGATGACGCTGAGCGGCTATGCCTGCGGCCAATCGGCGGTGGCGGTGGCTGCGTTTGTCGGCAAGGACCGTGAGCTGTCCGCCTATTCGGCGGCGGGTCCCCTGAATGAACCTGCTTCCGGATATGCGGCAGACCGCGTGGGGCCGGATCTGACGGGACGCGGCGATGACAGCGCGGTTCTGCGCGGGGTGCTGGGGGCCGGGTCCCGGAGCGGTTCCATCGTGCGTCAGGGCGGGACAAGCAGTGCCGCCCCCCAGATTGCCCGGGCGGCAGCGGTGGGTGTGCAGACGCCCGGGCTGGCGGCGCGAGACTGGGCGCAAGCGCCGCTTGAGTATGGCACAGGGTTGAGGTCGGTGGAGCTGCGCGGAGAGGCCGAGCCCGCGCGGGCGGGCTCCGGGGCGTTTGATCTGTGCGGGTCTGGCGGCGTCTTTCGGGCGAAAGACGCATCCGAGTGACCGGGCTCCGAACCGGATCGGCAGAGCGCCCGGAGCAAGGGATGCCTGCGATGTAGGCCTGCCCCTATTCTCGACGGCGCTTGCCTGCCGGATGTACAGTGCGAGTGCACATCCGGCAGGGCCCGTCAGGCCGCTGTGGACATCAGCTCCGAGATCTCGACCGCGCGGTGCTCTTGCATCGACATCTGCGCCGCCATCCCCATCAATACGGCCATGCGCCCATCGTCGAGGCTCACGTCCGGCTGTGTACGTTGCCCGCGCACCAGTTCGAGAAAACCCTGATGCTGGTAGAAGGTGGAGCCGTTGTGATCGCCTGCCTCAAGCAGGGCTGGATCGACGGGAATATCGCGCACCTCTGGTCCTTTGGGCGCGCGCGGCGACACCACGACCTGCGGCACGGGCGGGGCGCCCAGATGTTCTGGCCAGAACCGGCCCGGTCCGGGCACCAGTGCCTCGATCTTGCCTTTAGCGCCCACGGCAGAGATTTCCTCCTGATACCGGGATCCTTCGGCGAACATGCACAGCTCCAGCAGGGCACGGGATCCGTTCGCAAAATCAACGATCACATAGCCGTTGTCGAGAATATCCGGAGCCTCGCCTGCATAGCTCTCGTCCAGGTGGTTCACATCCCTGCCGCCGGATGCCAGCACGCGGACCGGTTCGGATTTCAGCGCCAGGCGCATGAGGTCGAAGAAATGGCAGCATTTCTCGACGAAGGTGCCTCCGGTGTAGCGGTTGAAGCGGTTCCAGTCGCCGACTTTCTCCAGAAACGGGAAGCGGTGTTCGCGGATCGTCAGCATCCGAATGCCGCCGGTGGCCGCTTCGACTTCGTTCAACAGGGTCGCGACGGGCGGCATGTAGCGGTATTCCATCGCCACCCAGACCGGCGCGGGGTAAGTGCTGCGAAACGCGTCCAGCCGGGCCACATCGGCTGGATCGGTGAACAGGGGTTTTTCGACCAGCACGGGCAGCGGGCGCGCCGTGGCCAGAGCCTCGAGTTGCTCGACATGGCGATAGTTCGGGCTGGCAATCAGGATGCAATCCAGATCCTCAACCGCGAGCAGCGCATCGACGCTGTCGACGAATTGCGCATCGGGCGCGAATTTGCGGCTCTCCTCGGCCATATGCGCATCCGGCTCGAAAATGGCGGCAACGCGTGTGTCGTCCAATAGCGCGATATTGCGCAGGTGTTCCTGGCCCATCATGCCGCAGCCGATGACGCCGTAGTTGATTGTTTTTGACAAGACTGTCTCCCTCAAATCAGGCGCTGCACGTAGAGCGCCTTGCTTGTGTCGAACCATGTTCGGGAAAACTCCACCGGGGACGCGGTGTCGGCCCAGCTGAAGCGTTCGATGTATCCGGTGAGCGTGCCGGGCGCGAGCGCGAAGCCCTGTGGCGCCCAATCGGGCACCTGGCCGATGGACACGCGATCCTCTGCCCGTGCGATGATCAGGCCCAGTTGCATCTGGTAGGTCCGATAGAGCGAATCCGACATGCTCTCGGGTTTGATGATGCCGGCATCGCCATCGAGCCAGATTTCCTCGACAGCGATGGGCGTGCGGTTCAGGAATCGCAGCCGGCGCACGCGCGTGCCATGATCGGCGGTGCCAAAGGCGGGCAGGTCAGCCGGTTTGGGAACCGCTGCGACCTCCAGGATGTCGGCCGTCGGCAGGCCGCCGCCGGTGGTCAGTTCGAGCCGGAACATCGAATAGACGCTCTGCACCTTGTGGTTGGCGCGTATGTAATTACCCGACCCCTGGATGCGCTCCAGCATCCCCTTTTTCTCCAGCTCCGACAGGGCTTTGCGCAGGGTCCGCACCGTCGTTCCATGGCTCTTGGCCATATCCCGTTCCGGCGCCAGCCGCTGACCATCCACCAGACGGCCGGCGGCGATCTCGCGGATCAGGAATTCGCTGATCTGCATATAGATGGGAAGCGCCGTTGGGGCAGTGCGGTCAAGGTCGTTCGGCGGTGTCATGCGAGATCCCATGCGCAGGAGTGTAGACGGGCAGAAATAATTGATGCACCATTGATGTACTTTAAATCTGCTGCTACGCAAGAGGAAATTCGATTGCCCGCCAGGAGACAGAAATGACCGTCGTTCCCATCACATCGCCCGATCTGGACGCTGCCGAAGTGTCATGGTTTTCCGCGCTCTGCTCGGACGACTATCAGTTTCTCGGCGTTCCGGACGGCGACCTGCGGTCGTCATGGGCACATTGTTCGGAGATCGTGAAAACCGCCGAGGCGCAGGGGTTTCGCAACATCCTGTGCCCGTCCTCCTACCAGGTCGGGCAGGACACGCTGTCCTTTGTCGCGGGCTGCGCGCCGATCACGTCAAAGATCAACCTGCTGGCCGCCGTACGCTGCGGTGAAATGCAGCCGATCATGCTGGCCCGCACCATCGCGACCCTCGATCACATGCTTGAGGGGCGGCTGACGGTGAACATCATCTCCTCCGATTTTCCGGGAGAGAAGGCGGAGAGTGCCTATCGCTATCAGCGCTCGCGCGAGGTGGTGGAGATCCTGAAACAGGCCTGGACACGGGATGAGATCAACTACGAGGGCGAGGTTTACAACTTCAAGGGCCTGACCACCGATCCGGTGCGTCCGTATCAGACCGGCGGCCCGCTGCTCTACTTCGGGGGCTACAGCCCTTCGGCGTTGGAGCTGTGCGGGCAGCATTGTGACGTCTACCTGATGTGGCCGGAAAAGATGGAAGAGCTGCAAGGCCGCATGCAGGCCGTGCACTCCGTCGCCGAGAAATACGATCGCACATTGGACTATGGTCTGCGCGTGCATGTGATCGTGCGCGATACCGAGGCAGAAGCCCGGGAGTATGCGGACCACATCGTGTCCAAGCTGGATGACGAACAGGGTACCGCGATCCGCGAACGCGCTCTTGATGCAAAATCGCTTGGGGTCAGCCACCAGGCAAAAAACCGTGAGGTCGCGGATGACGCGGGCTTTATCGAGCCGCATCTCTGGACCGGTGTGGGGCGCGCGCGTTCGGGCTGCGGCGCGGCGCTGGTTGGCTCTACCGATCAGGTGATGAGCAAGCTGGAAGCCTATCAGAAGATGGGAATCCGCGCCTTCATCCTGTCCGGCTATCCGCATATCGACGAGGCCAAGCACTTCGGTGCCCGCATTCTGCCCAACATGAAAACCTGCTCGTTGCCCGAGGCCTATGGCCGTGTACCGGCGAGCCCCCCAGAAACACCCCTTGGTGTAGGAGTACGTCGCTGATGGACCGCGTAAAACTCTCTGATGACTTGGAATTTTCCCGTCTGATCTACGGCATGTGGCGGATCGGTGATGACGACGACACCTCCGTGAAACATGTCGAGGCCAAGATCCACGCCTGTCTCGAACAGGGGATCACCACCTTCGATCAGGCCGATATCTATGGCGATTATGGTGCCGAGGGCATCCTTGGCACTGCGCTCAAGGCCAACCCGGCCCTGCGCGACCGCATGGAGATCGTGACCAAATGCGATATCGTTGCGCCCATCGGCCTGCACAGCGACAAGCCGGTCAAATACTATGACACCTCGCGGGCCTATATCGAGGGCGCGGTGGACCGATCACTGACAGAGATGGGGATCGAGCAGATCGATCTTCTGCTGATCCACCGCCCGGACCCGCTGATGGACCACCACGAGACCGGCGCCACGCTGGATGATCTGGTGAAATCCGGCAAGGTCAAGGCCGTGGGCGTGTCGAACTTTCGCCCCTGGGACTGGAAACTGCTGCAATCGGCAATGTCGAACCCGCTGGTGACCAACCAGATCGAGATCTCGCTGTCGGAAGTGTCTCCTTTCACCAATGGCGATCTGGCGTTCCACCAGATGCAAGGGGACGCGGTGATGGCCTGGTCGCCGCTCGGTGGCGGCAGCCTTATGACAGGCTCGGGTGAGTTGGCGTCGCGCCTTGATGAGGTGGCGACGGCGCAAGGGGTGGATCGTGCGGCCGTTGCCGTTGCGTTCCTCCTGCGGCATCCGGCCAAGATCCTGCCGGTGATGGGCACCAACAACCTGGCCCGCATCGCAACGATTTCCGATGCCCAGAAGGTCGAGCTGGATCGCCAGACCTGGTTCCGCCTCTACGAGGCCGCTTTGGGCCGGGAGGTGGCATAACATGGGCCTGCAAATGAACGACAAGATGCAGAAGGCCTTTGTGCCGGATGAAAGCAACACCCGCCTGCTGCGCGATGCCTTTGGCCGTTTTGCCACCGGGGTGACCATCGTGACGGCCAACACGCCCGAGGGCGTGGTGGCAATCACCGCCAGCAGTTTCTCGTCGGTCTCGCTGACGCCGCCGATGGTGCTCTGGTCGCCGGACCGCAATTCGCGCCGCTTTCCCCATTTTGAAAAGGCCGAGCACTACGCGATTCACGTGCTCGCCGCCGACCAGCAGGACCTTTGCTACAGCGTCGCCAAGGATGCCGCGGGGCTGCGCGATCTTGATCTGGCCCTGAACGCGGAGGGCGTTCCGGTGCTGGAGGGCTGTCTGGCGCGTTTCGAATGCACCCGCCACGCGGTCTACGACGGAGGAGACCATGCCATCGTGCTGGGCGTCGTGAACCGGGCGGAGATGCGCGAGGAGGGCGAGGCGCTTGCCTTCTTCAAGGGACAGATGGGCCGCATTACCGCGCATTAGGCCGCGCGATTTGACTGCGCCGGCGGAGGAGCCCGGCCTGTCGTTTGGGGAGGAACAAGATGAACGCATTGATGGCGGTGGTGACACCGCTGTACTGGATCAACGCAACCTTGTTGCGCCTCGGGCGCTGGGTTGGCTGTATTGCTGTGGCCGCCATGGTCGTTGCGATCCTGATCCAGGTCTTCTTTCGCTATGTGATGAACAACGCGCTGCCTTGGCCGGACGAGGCGGCGCGTTTCTGCATGCTCTGGATGACCGGCTTGATGGCGCCGACGGCGTTCCGACAGGGGGGCTTTGTCGCCATCGACACGCTGTCGGCGATGCTCCCGGTTCGGATCGGGTCGCTGCTGTCGCTGGTGCTTCTTTGCCTGAGCCTGCTGGTCCTGGTGGTTGCCGTGAAAATCGGCATCGGAGAGGTGACGGGGATCGGCGGTCGTTTTGCCACCGCGTCGCTCTATCTGCCCAATTCGCTTGGGTTCGACAGCTGGTTCCGGATCCCGCGTTCGTGGATGATGCTGTCGCTGCTCGTTGGCATTGTGCTGCTGATCCTCGTCAATGTTGAACTGATCCTGCACCGCGTTGTTGCCCTGTTGGGCGGCGCGGACCGGCTGCCGGAAATCGAATTCGCCACGGCGGGAGGTGCCGAATAATGCTGATCTGGTTCCTTCCGCTGTTCCTTGTCTTCCTCATGGTGGGGCTGCCGGTCTTCTTCGGCCTTCTGGCCGCGCCTGGCATCATGCTGTGGCTGGGCGGGCAGGAGCGCGACATCACGCTCCTGTACCGCAATCTCTACAACGGCATGGACAGCTTCCCGCTGATGGCGATCCCCTTCTTCATGCTGGCGGGCGAACTGATGAACAAGGGCGGGATCACCCTGCGGCTAGTGGAGTTCTCGCAGGCCCTGATGGGGCACCTGCGCGGCGGGCTGGCGCATGTGAACGTGCTGTCCTCGATGCTGTTTGCCGGGCTCTCGGGCTCCGCCGTGGCGGATACCTCCGCGCTGGGCTCCATGTTGATCCCGGCCATGGAAAAACAGGGCTATACCCGCAAATTCGCCGCGGCGATCACTGCTGCAAGCTCGGTGATCGGCCCGATCATCCCTCCTTCGGGGATCATGATTATCTATGCCTATGTGATGGGAGAGAGCGTCGCAGCTCTGTTCCTGGCGGGCCTGGTGCCGGGGGCGCTTGTCGGCTTTGGCCTGATGGGGATGATCAAGGTCATGGCGGACAAATACGACTTTCCCGTCGCCTCGCGTCGCTACAGCTGGGGCGAACGTGGACAGGCCAGTCTCAAGGCCTTTTTTCCGCTGTTGACCCCGGTCATCATCCTCGGGGGCATCCTCGCCGGGGTCTTTACCCCGACGGAGGCCGCGGCGGTCGCGGTTGCCTATGCGCTGTTCATCGGCCTCTTTGTGCTGCGCACGCTGAAACTGCGAGAGCTGCCGGATGTGATGACGCGGGCCGGGATCACCTCTGCCGTGGTGTTGTTGCTGGTCGGTGCGGCGATGTCGTTCAAGACGGTGGTATCGCTCAGCCATGCGCCGGAGCAGCTGGCAGAATTCATCCTGGCGCTGACCGAGAATCCACTGTTGCTGCTGTTCCTGATCAACCTCTTGTTGTTCGTGGTTGGCATGTTTCTGGACGCGGGGCCGGCGATCATCATTCTCGGTCCGATCCTTGGTCCCGTCTTTGCGGGCCTTGGGGTCGACAGCGTGCACTTCGCCATCATCATGTGTGTGAACCTGACCGTCGGTCTGGCGACGCCGCCGATGGGGCTGGTCCTGTTCGTGGCCTCTGCCGTCTCCGGCGAGCGGGTCACCACGATCGCCCGTGCCATTCTGCCGTTCCTGGCCGTGGAAATCGCGGTGATCTTCCTGATCACCTTTGTCCCGGCCATCTCGATGACGATCCCACGCCTGACGGGGTTCGTGAACTGACTTTAAAATCAAGAGCATCAGGGAGGATACTAAATGCTCAAGAAAGCGTTGAAGACCGTCGCAGTCGCGGCACTTATGGCTGGGACTGCGCTCTCGGCTTCGGCCGCGGATTATACCATCCGCGCGACGGCCAATTCCAACGAAAACGACGAGGACTATGACGGCCTCGTGGTGTTCAAGAACTACGTCGAAGCAGCCTCCAATGGCGCGATCGAGGTGGAGCTGTTCATCGGAACCCAGCTGTGCTCGAACGGGGCGGAATGCCTGCAAGGCGTCGCCGATGGGTCCATCGACGTCTATATCTCCACCTCTGGCGGCGCGTCCGGTCTGTTCCCTTATGTGCAGGTGCTGGACCTGCCCTATCTGATGGCCGACGACCGGGTGGCGGAGCATGTGCTGTCCGGGGATTTCACCCGCACCATCCGCGACATGGCGCTTGAGGACTCCGGCGATACCATCCGCCTGATGACCATCGGCAACACCGGCGGCTGGCGCAACTTTGCCAATACCAAGCGACGGGTGGCCGAGCCTGCGGATATGGAAGGTCTGAAGATCCGCACCGTGGTTGCCGACCTGCCGCAAGAGCTGGTCAAGGCCCTTGGTGCGTCGCCGACGCCGATCCCGTGGCCGGAGCTGTTCACCTCGTTCCAGACCGGCGTTGTCGAAGGGTCGAAGAACGGCATCACCGACATCATGAGCATGAAGTTCCCGGATGCGGGTTTGCAGTATGTGACGCTGGACGGTCATGCCTACATGGGCGCGCTGTGGTGGATGTCGAACGAAACCTTCATGGCGATGCCGGAAGACATGCGTCAGGTGGTCGTCGATGGCTTCTATGCGCTGCAACAGGCCACCTTTGCCTCGCCCAAGCGCAAATCCATCGCAGCCTATGAGGACTTCGTTGCCGGCGGCGGGGATCTCTACGTGCCAACGCCCGAGCAGAAAGCCGCCTTCAAAGAGGCCGCGTCCCCGGTCTATGACTGGTTCAAGGCCAATGTCGACAAGGGCGAAGAAGCCTTTACGGCCCTGACCGAAGCCGTTGCTCGGGCCGAAGCCGACATTGACGCTGCCCGGGCCAAAGATCTGAACTGATCTCTGGTGACCACAGGCCAGGGTCTGGTGCAGGATCACTGCCGCCAGACCCTGATGCCTCTGCGGTCTGATGGACGTTGCATCTCCCCTCGGATCCTGTCCGCGGGGGGATGCCACTGCACTGCGGCGGTCCCACCGTCGGCCGGCAACGCCAGGCTGTGCGCCTCTCCGGCCCGTGATCACGATCTGGCCGGGGGCAGTTGCGGCTCTTACTCGGGATGAGTGTTTAGAACGCCTGAGGCAAGGCATTCAAAGGCGGCAAGCGCTTTGGGAAGCGTGGCTTCCGGATCGTCGCTGGTGCCCACCCACAGGGCTGCATTCAGGGCGACGCCATTCAACAGCCGCGCGACCGCTTCGATGTCAACCGGCTTGATGATATGCGCCTGTGCCAACTCCTGCAGGGTCATGATTGTGGCTTGCAGGCATTTGTTCTGGCTGGGCCATTGCGCCGGATCGCCCAGAACCGCAGGTCCGTCCAGCAGGACAATCCGCTGCACTTCCGGTTCGAGTGCCATGCGGATGTAGGCCGCACCCTCTGCCAGTAATCCGGGCCAACCGCCTCCGGCTTTTGTACCCGCTGCCTTGGCATCCGCCGCTATGGCGCTGTCGATCTGGTCGACAACTGCTGCGAGCAACCCGCGTTTGTCGCCGAAATTGTGATAGAGCGCTCCGCGGGTCAGGCCAGCCTCCGCGGTCAACTCATCCATGGAGGCCTGGGCAAAGCCTTTTTCGGCAAACGCTCGGCGCCCGGCGTCTATCAGTTTCAGTCGGGTTTCTTCCATCTTCTCGGCGCGAGATCGTGGTGCCATTCAATCCATTCCCTTCACATATAATGCGTATGCCAATTGACATACGGCGCGTATCTGATTATTTGACATACGTAGCGTATATGAACGCGCGTGATCCTACCATTCTTATCTCTGCGAGGTTGTCATGGCACTGAACAATGAACCGATTTTTCCAGCAAATCGCCACGCGCTCTATGCGCAGCATGGGTATTCCGCCGCGATCAGGTCAGGAGACCTGGTGTTTGTTTCGGGGCAGGTCGGCAGTCGCGAGGATGGCACCCCGGAACCGGAGTTCAAGGCGCAGGTCGAGCGCGCGTTTGAGAACCTGGGCGCTGTTCTTGACGCGGCCGGGTGCGCATTTGCCGACATTGTGGATGTGACCACGTTTCATACGGATCCGGAACAGCAGTTTGCTGATATCATGGAGGTCAAGGCGGTCATGTTTCCGGATGCCCCCTACCCAAACTGGACCGCCGTCGGGGTAAACTGGCTCGCTGGATTTGATTTCGAAATCAAGGTGGTGGCGCGTATGCCCGCGCAATAACGACCGGGGGTTGGCGCGCGCGGATCGACGTCTGCGAGGGCACGTTCGCCTCCCCCAAACGCAGACGCCGCGATTAAGGTCCTGTTAACGACGCGGGCATAGGGTTGGGGGTGTTACGATGTAGTGTTAGGCGGTTCGAGGTGTCCCATGCTCGAGATTATTGCGTCCTCGGCGGAGGATGCGCGCGATGGTTATGATCTGCAAAAGGCGATGAAATGGTTCGACCTGTCGCCGGAGGACAGGGATCGAACCATGCAGCTCGGCGAAATCTCCGAGAGTGTGGCCGAAGCGATCATTGAAACCTTCTATGAACATCTGCTCAGTGACCCGGTGGCGGCGCAGCATTTCCACGGCCCCGACCACGTTGAAAAGGTCAAAGCCGGGCAGCTGCGCTACTTCAGGGAATTGATCTCCGCGGAGCTGGATGACGATTACATCGCGGATCGTCGCCGGATCGGCGGCATTCATGAACGCACGGGGGTCACGCCGACGCTGTATATCGGCGCGTATGCCTTCTATCTGAACCGCCTCGCGACGATCGTGCTCGACCGGATGAAGGAAGAGCCCGACGCGGCCTTCCCACTGCTGCTGTCCTTGTTCAAATTCGCGCATTTTGACATGGCGCTGGCGCTTGAGACCTATGTGGACACCCGCGAAGAGACCATCCGGGATCGCGAGCGGGAGCTGAGCGAACTGCCGACACCTGTGTTGCAACTGCGCCCCGGCCTATTGCTGATCCCCGTGGTCGGGACATTGGACAGCTTTCGTGCACGGGCGCTGACGGTGCAATTGCTCGAGGGTATTCGGGCGCACCGGGCCCGGGCAGTGGTGCTCGACATCACCGGCGTCGCCGCGGTGGACAGTGCGGTGGCCAATCATCTGATCCAAACGATGTCGGCAGCACGGCTCATGGGGGTGCGCTCTGTCTTGACCGGACTGTCGGCAGAGGTGGCGCAATCGCTTGTAAAGGTCGGTGTCACCGCAGAGAAATTGCAGACCGCCGGAGATCTGGAAAGTGGCATCGAGCTGGCCGACCGCTTGATGGCAGGGTAGGGGGATGAGCAGCCGTGTGCCCATTCTGCGCCAGGGAGACGTGCTGATCGCGTCGATTCAGGAAGAGTTGAGCGACGGGGACATTCTGGATCTTCAGTTGCGCATTCTCGAAGAGGTGATCCGCTGTCGGGCCAGTGGCGTGATCGTCGACGTGAGCGCATTGGATGTGCTCGATAGTTTTGGATCGCGCAGCCTGTCGGATATGGCTCAGGCGGTGCGGTTGCGCGGCTCGCGGCTGGTGATCGTCGGGATCCAGCCGGATGTAGCCTATTCCATGGTCTTGCTGGGCGTCACCTTGCCGGATGTCGCGACGGCGCTGGATCTGGACCGTGGCCTGGCCTTGCTGGAGGCCGGCTAGCATGCAGGTAGAGGGGGCGCTTGGTGGCGATATTCAAGCCATTCGTCGAGATTCCGATGTCATCTCCGCCCGCCAGTCCGGTCGTCAGATTGCCGAACGAATGGGGTACAGCCGGCCGGATCAGGCCCTGATCGCAACTGCGATTTCCGAACTCGCGCGCAATATCGTCAATTACGCCGGCAAGGGCGAAATCGAAATCACACCGGTACGCCGGCGGGGCCGGATGGGGCTGCGTATCATCGCCCGCGACCACGGTCCCGGCATCGAGGACCTGGAACGGGCAATGGCGGACGGGTTTTCCACCGGAAACAGTTTTGGTCTCGGACTGCCGGGGGCGAAGCGCATCATGGACGACTTTGATGTCGTTACCGCCGTGGGCGAGGGCGTCGTCGTCACGGCAATCAAGTGGATGGGGAGATAGTGGCAGGGCGGATCGATATCGTCGGCAGTTCCAATGTCCTGAACTGGGCCGTTGCAGGGCGCGCCAAGGTTTCGGGATACAGTGGCGATGGCTACATGCTGTTGCGCGATGGCGAGGACATATGTGCGGTTGTGATCGACGGTCTGGGGAGCGGCGCGGAGGCACATCAGGCGGCGACCATCGGGCTACGGGCGGTGCAGCAGCGGGACTGTACCTCGCTCGAGCATATGTTTGCATCGGCCCATGACTCCTTACGGCGTGTAAGGGGGGCGGCAATGGCGGCCGTGTCGGTATCCTTGCGGACGATGTCGGCATCCTGGGCGGCCGTTGGCGATGTCGACGGGCTGCATCTGCGGTGCGGAATGCCAAATGGCGGCCTGATCCAGAGAAGCGGCACGCTTGGGGTCGCCTATGACGGGATCCGCGTCATAGATATCGCACTCGAAGCGGGTGACGTGCTGGTTCTGACAACAGACGGGGTTCGGCGATCCTACCGCGGGGCCCCCATACACGGGCATAATGTGCAAGCGCAGGCCGACACGATCCTGGAGACCTATGGTCGCCCATCAGATGACTGCCTTGCGCTGGTTCTTAAGGTCGAGGCAACGAGATGAAAGCACTGTCTCTGATTGACCCTGAGCCGTTGAACGGAGACGCGGCACGCCGATACCGGCAGGCCCTGATTGCCTATGCGCGAAACGGCGGTGAGGCGGACCTTCTGGAGGCATATGAATGCGCGCGCGCCGCATTGCAGGCGCAGGTTGCGATCAGCGACATCGGCGAAATCCACTTTCATGCCGCGCGCGAACTGCGGGCGGACAGTACAGATCGGGAGCTTACCGAAACCCGGCTCGAGGCCTTCTATCTCGAAGCGGTCTCGGTCTACGACATGGCGCTGCGCGGCTATGGCGCCAGCGTTGCAACGCTGACAAACGAGATCGCCGAACGCCGCCGCGTCGAGGAAGAGCTGCGCAAACTCTCCGGCATGTTGACCTTGCAGCGTGACCAGCTGGATCAGCAGGTGCGGGCGCGTACCGCCGAATTGCAGAACAAGGTCGAGGAATTGCGGGCGCTGAACGGTCAGTTGCGGCAGACCAATCAGGAACAGTCGCAGTTCACCTATGCGCTGTCGCATGATCTGAAGTCGCCCGTGAATACCATGACCAATATGCTGGATTTTCTTGCTTCGGACTATCAGGACTGCATCGATGAAGACGGGCAGGAGCTGATCTTTGCGGCGCGCACGACAGCCGCACGCATGTCCCGGATCATCGCTGATACCCTGTGTTATTCGCAATTGGTTGGGTTGGAGCCTCGGTTCGAGCCAGTCGATCTCGCGCAGCTCTGCAAAGAGGTGCTGGCGGATCTGCGTGCCGACATCGACGCGGCGCAGGCGAAGGTACATGTCGGAGCGCTTCCGGTGATACGAGGCCTTCCGACGCAGGTGCGCAGCCTGTTGCAAAACCTGATCTCCAACGGGCTGAAGTTTAGAGCGCCAGACCGCCCCTGCATTCTGCATGTCGAGGCCACCAGCGACGTCGATGATTGCGAAGTGGAAGTGTCGGTCCGCGACAATGGTATCGGAATCGCGGCTGCGCAGCAGGAACGGATTTTTGGATTGTTCCAGAGGTTGCACACGCATGACGACTATCCCGGAACCGGCATCGGACTGGCGCTGTGTCAGCGGGTTGCGCATGTTCACGGTGGATCTGTACAGGTGCGGTCCGAACCCGGAAAGGGCAGTTGTTTCAGTGTTCGGTTCTGGGGGGCGGGGTCATGAACGCGGCGGCGGAGTTGACGCGTGTCCTTGTGGTGGATGACGACAAGTTCGATCACCTTGCGTATCGGCGTCTCTTCAAAAAAGCGAATGTCGCTGTGGACCTGATCCCCTGCTATTATGCGCGTGATGCGCTGGCGTATCTGCGCAGGCCAGACCACGCGCCCTGTGATGCGATCTTTCTGGACATCAATATGCCAGCGATGAATGGTCTGGAGTTTCTCGCGGCGGCGTCGGCGGAATTCGGTGAAGCCTTTTCCCATCAGGTGGTTGCGGTGATCTCGACCTCGATGGATCCGCGCGACCAGGAAGCGGCGGAAGGCTACGACGCGGTTAAGGCGTTCTACAGCAAGCCGATGACCGTCGAGAAGATCGCTCATATCGGAGCCCTGGTGGCCGAGGCGCGCCGCGCCCACAGCTGATGATGTCGCGCAGGCACGACAGGGATATGCGAACAGCTTTCAGGATGTGTTCCCCTCGGCCTCCCGCGACCTGAAACGCCGAGGGCCAAAACGGCCTCATCGGCGTTGATGGGGCGGGGTTGCTGATCCGGTTGGGGTATCCAGCCCAATAGTCTGTGCCACCTGTCGGCACGTCAGGCGTCTTCATTCTGCCAGATGCAGGGTAGCCGCGATAACACGCGAGCCGCGCCGCCGTTTTCAGGCGCACGCCACATCCGACGCAGGAGAGCCAGCATGTCCATTCGTTTCTTTTCCTCCCGGAATCGGCCGGTTCATTTGGGGCCGTTCCCGCTGGAGCGATTGAAGCGCTGCGATCATGCAGATCTGAGCGAGGTGCCGCCTTCGGCGCCGCTCGATTTCCGCCGCCCGCAAAAGCCCGACAGCATCATCAATGCGATGTGCGAATATCAGGCGATGATGGATGCGATCCGTGATGGGCTGGTGAATGGTTCTCGCGGCGAGGTGCCGGCCGATCTGCAAGAGCGATCAGATCACATCAAAGCCTTTGGCTACTTTGCGGATGCCTCCATGGTGGGCATCGGGCCAATGAGGGATGAGGCGCGTTTGGCACATCCTTGGCACAACCCGGACATCGACCGTCTGGCCGAGGATCTGAAGACGCGTCAGACCAAGACGCTGGCCTCGGGGATCGACATGATCATGGCGGACCTCAAAGAAGCCATGCACGCGCCACCCACCACGATTGGTGCGCATCGTCATGCGATTGTGTTCCTCTATGAAATGCCGCGTGATCCTCACCCGGAAGAGACTGGGTGCGATTGGATCGAGGGCGCGGAGGCGCATCGGGCCTGTTTGCGCAGCGCCGAAACGGCGGTGGTGATTGCCAACTACATCCGATTGCTCGGCTGGGATGCCAAGGCGCATACCGGGACGTCGTCTGATGTGGATCTGAACCGTCTCGCGGTTGCGGCGGGGTTGGTGCGTATGGAAGACGGCCAGCTTGTTGCGCCCTATTTAGGCACCCGATTTGGTTTGGCAGCCGTGACCACGGACTTTGAGTTGGCCGAAGATCGTCCCCTAGCGCCGCTGCCCGAACAGCCCGGACAAAAGGGGCGCGATTTGCGCTGGTGGATCGGGGCAGGGGCAGAGCGGTCTGCCCTGAACGGTGATCCTTATAAAGACCGCGATTTTCGCGACGGCCCGCACCCGTTCGAGACGCTGAAGCGGGTGGAGACGCCCACGACATATATAGATGAGGCGCGCGTGGCCCGTGTGCCCAAACGGGCCGATATGTTTGCCCGTGCCCAGTTCGGCGATATGGGCAAGGGGAACCAAAAGGCCGCGACCGGCGGCTTTTATGTCCGCAAGGCGGCGCCTTCAATGGCGCAGCGGCGAATGCTTGGGGCGTTTGTGCTGTTGCAGGACGGCACGCCTGCCGACGGGCCCCGTCCGACGGATGCCATGCGCAATGCGGATATGGTGAAAGCGGCGTCCTATTGGTTGGGGATTGATGCGGTCGGGATCAGCCGTTGCCCGGATTGGACATGGTACAGCCATGACGCCACCGGCACGCCCATTGTGCCGGATCAGCCGCATGCGATTTCGATGATCGTGGATCAGGGGTTCGACACCACCGAAGGGACCTCAGGTGACGATTGGATTGCGGTTGCGCAATCCATGCGCGCGTATCTGCGGTTCTCGCTGTTGGGGGGCGTGATTGCACGCCAGATCCGAAATCTTGGCTATAAGGCCAAGGCGCATACGGTGATGGATGGCGAGGTTCTGCAACCGCCCTTGTTGTTGCTGTCCGGTCTGGGTGAGGTCTCACGCATTGGCGAGGTGATCCTCAACCCCTTCCTCGGTCCGCGCCTGAAATCCGGTGTGGTGACCACCGACATGCCGATGGCGCATGACAAGCCGATTGATTTCGGCCTGCAATCCTTTTGCGAATCCTGTAATAAATGCGCGCGCGAATGCCCGTCGGGCGCGATCACTGCGGGTCCGAAGCTGATGTTCAACGGCTACGAGATCTGGAAATCCGACAGCCAGAAATGCACCACCTACCGGATCACCACCCCCGGCGGCGCGATGTGTGGGCGGTGCATGAAGACCTGTCCTTGGAACCTCGAAGGGATCTTTGCGGAAAAACCTTTCCGCTGGGCGGCGATGAACATTCCCAAGGCCGCTCCCGCTCTCGCCCGGCTCGACGATATGCTGGGCCATGGCGAGATGAACCCGACCAAGAAATGGTGGTGGGATCTGGAACTGGAAGAAGACGGCGCCTATCGCCCGACCCGGCATCCGGTGAATGCGCGGGATCTGCAAAAGGACCTCAACCTGCGCTACGAGGATCAGACGCTGGCGGTCTACCCGGCTCACCTCGCACCGCACCCCTATCCCTATCCGTTTCCGATGGATCGCGAAGCCGGGATCGAAGCCTATCAGGCTATGATCACCGCTGAGGAATACAAACAGCGCAGGGAGCGGGGCGAAACCGGGGGTTGGGATCATCTTTATACCAATGATGACGAAAGCCCGGTTCTGCAGGTGATCGTCTCAAAGGTCGAAGAGATGGCCGCAGGAGTCACAAAATACGAGTTCCGTGCCGCCGATGGCTCCGATCTTCCGGAATGGAGTGCCGGAGCGCATCTCGATATCGTCGTCGCCCCAGAGTTCCTGCGTCAGTATTCCATGTCGGGCAATCCGGCGGATCGCTCGCATTACCAGATTGGCGTGTTGCGAGAAGAGGCTGGGCGTGGCGGCTCAAAGCTCTTGCACAGGATCTTCTCGGAAGGGCGCCGTATTTTCATCTCTCGCCCGATCAATCACTTTCCGCTCGATGAAAGCGCCAGCAAGACCTTTCTGATGGGGGGCGGGATTGGGGTCACCCCGATGATCGCCATGGCGCACCGCTTGCATGCGCTGGGCGCGGAGTTTGAGTTCCACTATTCGATCAAGTCGCGGGAGCAGGGCGGCTACCTCGATGATCTCGCCCGGATGCCATGGGCGTCCAAGGTCCACCTCCATATATCTCATGAAGGCACGCGGGCAGCCTTTGATCAGATCCTGTCGGGGTATCAGCCGGGCTGGCACGTCTACACCTGTGGGGCCGCGCCCTATATGGAAGCTGTCATGACTGCGGCTGAGGCTGCCGGTTTTCCGGAGGACGCGAGGCATCTGGAGTATTTCTCTGTGCCTGAGCAGCCAGAGTACGAAAATCACCCCTTTGTCTTGAGATTGGCGCGCTCTGGTCGCGATATCCATGTGAGTGCGGAGCAAACCGCCACGGATGCATTGGCCGAGCAGGGCATCCATGTGGATGTGAAATGTGCTGACGGTATCTGTGGCGTCTGCAAATGCGGATTGCTGGCCGGAGAGGCCGAGCACCGCGACTTCGTTCTGTCCAAGGCGCAACGGCGCGATGCGATAGTCTTGTGCCAATCTCGCGCAGCGGACCCCGACGGGGTGCTGGAAATCGACCTATAGGGCGAATGTCCGGCGGGCAGGCGGGCGACTCGAGTCGCCGATTCCGCATCGCTCTGGTGTGTGCCAGAGTTTCGACCGCAATATATAGACATGGCTTCATGATTCATCTCACGGCAAACCTTCAAGTTTGGGGAGGGTGAGCAAAATCCTCAATGTCGGCATCACTTTGAGCGTCTTGTAACTCCATGAAAACATGTTGTTTTGTTGGATTTGGGTGAAAAAATGACAGTTTTGCAAAAAAGGGGTTGCGGGCATCTGAGGTTATGCTTAGAACCCCCTTCACCGGCGGCGCTGAGGCGCTGCTGAGAGACACCGGACGGGACGCTGAGCCAGCGAGGCGACGCAGGAACGACGGGAGATGACGGAT